>NC_015666.1:0-305667 GCF_000217715.1 Halopiger xanaduensis SH-6 | reverse complement strand
GATGGTTCTTGATCTCGTTAACCCGCACGCTCACGTATCGATCGGCAGCCGTCCGTAAGTCGGATTGAGCGTCGAGAACCGTCCGAAGGTCGTCGACGTCGGGCTTTGCTGCTACCGAGTCGCCCTCGACGACACGTTCACCAAGCGCCTGCTGAGCATCCTCTTGCGCAGCATCCACGAAGACGGGGATGGTCTCCTCGCGAATCACGTCGCCGGTGCCGTCCTCGAACGCCACGCGATAGTTGTAGGTGATCCCCGGAGTGTCGACGAACGGAAGCAGTTTGAGTCCGACCTCTCCACGCTCGTCCTCCAACACGCGTGCCATGAGTCGTTGCAGGACGTCCGTATCGGGAGCGAGGTAGGTGATGTCCTCGTGATCCATCGCGAAGTCGCGATCGAACGTGAACGGGCCGAACGTCGCGTCTTGGCCGGGTGAATTGATCCCGTCCGGTAGTTCGGCTTGATAGAGGTTGGTGCCGCGCTTCTCGAATTCGCCTCCGAAGGCTTCGACTGCTCGCTCGAAGAACTCGCGAATGTCTCCCTCGCTTCCGTAGACGTCCTCTGACTCGTCGACGACCTCCTGAATCTGCCGACGGCTCTCCGCGTCGAACGTGCTCGTATCGACGAGGCTCCGCTCGTACCACTCCTCGAGCGTCCGCTGACGCTCCTCGATCATCTCCTCGAGTTCCTCTTTGGTCGCACTCGGCGGTTCGTCGTTCTCGATGGACTCCATGATGAGCGAGTCCACGTCGATGTCGTCGAGGATGCCGAGCACGTCCGCCGTGTTTCCGAGCTGGGAGCGGATCTCCTCGACCTTGGTTTGGAGCATCTCGAAGATCTCGCTCTCGCGGGTGTCGTCGAAGAGGAAGTTCCAGACCTTGACCTCCTCCTCCTGTCCGTAGCGATGGATGCGGCCGATCCGCTGTTCGAGGCGGTTCGGGTTCCACGGAAGCTCGTAGTTGGCCATGATGTGGCAGCTGTGCTGGAGGTCGATCCCCTCGCTCGCTGCGTCAGTCGCGAACAGGAGCCGCGGCTGGCCGTGGTTGAACTCGTCTTCGATCCGCGCCCGCTCTTCCTTGTCCACGTCACCGTGAATCACGAGAATCTCGTCCGCCCACGGCTCGTCCTGCACGTACTCGAGTAGGTAGTCGAGCGTATCGCGGTACTCCGTGAACAACAGGAGTTTCTCGTCCGGTTGTTCCTCGAGGAGTTGGGAGATGAACCGTCTGACCTTCTGGGCCTTAGAGTCGACCGGCAAATCCTCGGCCAGCGAGACGAGATCGCGGAGCGTATCGATCTCCTCTTGGAGCTGTTCGTCGGTGCTGGTGACGGTCAGGCCAGCAATCTCGTCTTCCGCGTGTTGCTTGTCGTCCTCGTCCAGATCCTCGCCGTCGAGATAGGCTCGTGCTTCCTCAGAGAGCCCGTCCGTTTCCGCCTCCTCGTCGAGGAGGTCATCCAGTCGTCGGCGGAGCGTCGCGTGAATCGCGCCGACGCTGCTCACCAGCCGTTTCTGCATGAGCGCCATCGCGAACCCGACCGCAGGTTCGTTCAGCTTCTCCGAGCGGTTGTAGACGTTTTTGACGTAATCGGTGACCGCGCGGTAGAACTGCCGCTCGTCGTGCGTCATCGAGACGGATACCGAGTTGACCTCCCGGTCTGGGAAGACGCGTTCACCATCCTCGTCGTAGATGTCAGTTTTTCCGCGCCGGATCATTACGCGGTCGACTGTCTCCTGTGAGAGTTCCCGGTTCTCGGCGACAAGGAACGGGTCGATGTACTCGACGAGTGAGCGGAACGCCTCGCCTTTCCCGTCGTGCGGCGTCGCGCTGAGAAGCAGCAGCGAGTCGGAGTTCCCCGTGACGGTATCGACCATGTTTGCCGTCTTGCTCGGCGAGTCTCCACGCTTTGCGGCCTTGTGTGCCTCGTCGACCACGACGACGTCCCAGAACGCGTCCCGGAGTGCAGGCCGGAACTCGTCCTGTCGCAGGAACGCCATGCTGGTGACGAGCTGTTGCTGGTCTTGATTCCAGATGTTGGCCTCCTCGCCGAGCCGTCGTCGCTCACCTTCGACCCATGCCCGGTCTGCAACGGTGAGGTCGACGTCGAAGAAGCGATCCATATCCCGGATCCACTTCTTCTGGAGGTGAGCGGGAACGACGAACAGGACGCGGTCGGCGCGATTCCGGGCAGCGAGTTCCTTGAGGATGAGCCCCGCCTCTATCGTTTTCCCGAGCCCGACGTCGTCGCCGATGAGCGCTCGCTGCCGGAGTTTCTGCATCACCCAGTTCACGGCGTCGAGCTGGTAGGGCTCCAGTCGAACGAGCGAGTTCGAAATGCTCAGGAGCTGCCCCTGCTCGTGGGCGAGCTTGAGTTTCGTCGCCTGCGTGTGGAGGTCGAACCACTGCGCGGACACAGCGTCATGATCCGGGTGAAAGTCATCGATTTGCTGGTTGGACAGTTCCTCGATTCCGGATCGATGCGGTTGAATCTCGACATCGTCGAGACAGACCGTCTTGGCGCCCTCGCCGTCGATGTATGCTCTTAGGTACTCGATCTCTCCGACCGTTTGGGTTTTGATGACTTCAGCCGGCGCTCCGTTGAGAATTACCCGCTGCCCCGGAGAGAACTGGGTAGAGTTCGTCATCGAGTGATGTGTGTGTCAAGACCGCACGCTGTCTTCAAGATTGCCAGTCCGCGCATTATCGAGCCTCCGTTGCGACGAACGACCGTAGGGTACGTTCGATCTCCGACTCAACGTACTCGATCTCTGCACCGTAGGCATCTACAATGTCGGCGTAGTACTGTGGTATCTGTCCAGCCAGCTCCCGACTCTCAAACTCCTCCGTGTACGTCTCCAGAATGGAACCCGCGGCGGCTTCATTGACCAACGTCCGTTCTTCGTTCTCGATGAATTGCGTGAGAACTGGCTTCATTACCGAATCTGGGACATCGAAGGCACGTTCGGCCGGCAGTATCGACTCGAACAATCCTCCGCCGAGGTACGGTACGTCGCTGAACATCTCTGGAAGTTCGTCGTCGCGCTGCTGTTTTGGAGTCGAAAGCGCATCGTAGAACAACGGCTGGAGGTATTGAGAGTAGAAGCTTCCACGGAACCGATTGAGCCCCTGATTATGCTCACTCCACTGGGCGTGGAGCGCGACGCGGTCGAGGATACCGCGATCTGCCAGCAGTTTCACAAAGGCGAGTCGATCAACGAGTAGTGCCGCGAAGGCCAGTTTCTCCGACTTTGAGGCGTCTGCCGGCTCCTCGATTGCGTCCACGAGAGTCGAGTCCAGATGCTGGTATTCACCACCGCCGGTAGTCACCTCCAAGTAGAGGTCGTAAAACTCGGTTAGTCCACCGATAGCTCGCCGGATACCGTAGTGATTGAATGTCTGGTAGAAGTCTCCCAACACTCCTTTGACGGTACTGTTTTCCTGCAACTCTTCGGTGTAGCTGACTAATCCTTGATTGCGGGCAATCCGTCGTACCGCTGGTGCGATGTTCTGGTCTTCGACGACGGTGACGAGGTCTGCTTGACCGCGTTCATCCGTTTCAACGGCGTACATTCCCCAACGGAATCCGTCACTCGAGATCCCGTACTCGTATCGGCGTGAGTCGAGGTAGCCCTCAATGTCACCCTGCGCGGTTTCGAAGTTGTTGACCGATTTGTTCTCCCCGATAACCGTTTCAGAGAGATTGTCGATTCGGAAATCCGGCTGTTCATCGCTGTCACCGACGGGATAGTACGGTCGTGGTGTGTACTCGTAGCCGAGCGTCTCCAGAATCGGCCAGATGAGAGCATCTTCGACACACCGCTCCGGTGTTTGGCCAAGATTCTTGCTCTGAAGTGTGCCGTCTGCCTCGACGATCTCACTGAGCCGTGGCTCGTCCATCTGATCATCGAGCGTCGTCAGAAAGTCGACGATGTGACTCCGAATTGCGGTGGTCGCTTCTTCTATTTCCTGTGATGACATAGATGCGAAGTTCGAGAGGTTAGCCCTGCGTGATGCTGATGAAGTCAAGCACGAACTCCTGTGGGAGCAGTCCGCCGTGGTAGAACCGAGCGTCACCGAGCCCCTGCTTTCTGAACCGCTTGAGTGGGCTGGCAAGGACGCTGACGTTGGCATCGAGATAGCCCAGTCGTGAGCTGGAGTCGAGCAACACGCCGGGCGAATCCTCGTCCACATTTTCCCCAGCGATCCATCGGCGCCCGGAGTCAGATGCTTCCGCCGGGCGCGAAATTTTCTCCGGCGACGCGTTGTCCGGGAGCAGGACGAACCCGTGGTCGGTCAGCACGTAGGCCTGATCCCACTCGCCCTGTTCGAGTTTCGTGCCGATGAACTCCGCGAGCGAGTCGACGCGTCGGGCCAGCATCGCCTCGAGGTCGCTGAGTTCCTTCTCGCCGATGTCGTCGATGTCGTTCTTGAAGTAGGCGACACGCGTCGACTGCCAGCCGTCGTCCTCCTCGCGAGTGACCGTCCAGCCGTCGCCGCCCAACAGCGACTCGCGGCGGTTGGTCGTCACCCGACGGTTGTTTCGAAGCGGCTGTAACTCGCCGTCGACCAGCGAGACGTCGAACATCTGGATCTCCCCCGGCGTGAGCGCAGCCTTCCCGAACTCAGTCTCCGAAGGAAGCGTTCCGAGCCAGACGTCTTCGTCGATGGCAAACTCGGGGGCGTCGGCCGGGAGTGTCGCCACGTAGTCGCGCAACTCGTCCGCGAGCCGGCGAGCGAGATCGAGTCGAAGGGCGTCGATGACGAACAGCGCGACCGTCTGGCCGCTTTCGAGACCGTCGGACTCCTTCGTGAAGAACTGGTAGGAGTGATCCTCCTCGACGAACGGAGCGCCAGCTTCGACGGTCTCCGTGACGAGGTCGCCGAGGTCTTCGAGGTACTCGACGTATTCCGACTGGAGTTGGGTGCGGAGGTCGTCGAGCGCGGCGGTCGCGGGATGATCGTCTGGGAGATCGGACTCGGGCTCGCCGGCGACAACGAGGTTGAGCACCGCGTTGTCGATCTGCCACGTGCCGTCGTCGGGGTCGGCGTACAGCGAGACGACGTCGTCAGGCGCGCTCTCGTCCCACGTCTCGAGCTGGTGCGCGAGCCGAGCGATCTCCGCGGCCTGTTCCCAAGTCTGCGTCCACGGGCTGTCCGGGCCGTAGGCTCCTCGGTAGGTGCCACGGAAGTCTTCGCTGCCAAGGAGGGCGTCGTACCGCTCCTCGGCGCGCTCGAGACACGTCTCGTAGTCGCCGGCGTCGAAGGACGCGTGCCACTCCTCCCAGAGGCGACGCTCGAGCGCGGCGTCGACGATACAGTCCGCGAGTTCCCACGGGTCGTCGACGTCCGCGACGACCTCGGGCCAGATCGCCTCGCCGAGGTAGCGGTCGGCGAGGAGGCTGGCCGAGGTGGTGTTGTTTAGAAGCGACTTGAGCTCGGGGAGGTCGTGGTCGCCGGCCGTCTCGGCGCGGAACTCCCTCGGGAAGCGTTCGGCGTCGGCGCCGGCGTGGATCAGCCACTCGGCGACTGCCCACCGACGCGTCGCCGCGACGATCCCCACGGGTTCGTCCTCGCTGGCGACCGCGTCGACGCCCTCGCTGGTGAGCAAGTCCTGCATCTGCTCGATAGTGTCGGGGCTGTCGTCGATGTCGCCCCAGCCGTTCTCCAGCACGAACGCGACCGGGTCGGTGTAGCCGCCGGTGACGATCTGCGTGCGGAGCTGTTCGAGCGTCGGGAGCTGCCCACCGGTGAGCTGGTCGTGGAGAATCCGCGCGATCTCGCGACGCTTCGCGGGGTCGTCCGCCTGCGTCGCGGTTTTCAGCTCCCACGCATCGAGTTGTCCGCGCTCGAACGCGTGGACGGTGAGGTCTTCGATGCTCATCTCCACCTCGCCGCCCGTGTGCTCAACGTCGCGGAACCAGTCGTACTCCCCCTCGGCGTCTTCGGGATCTTTGACGTGTGGGACGTACCAGACCTGTTCACCGTCGACCGGATTGGCACGGAGTTCCAGCGGGGTTTCGTCGGCGACTTTCAGCTCAACGCCGAGTTCGTTACAGGCCTGCTCGATGATGTCCTCGAGATAGTTCCCGTCGTCCCACCAGAGGATGATCGGATCTGACGACTCGGCGCGGTCGAACTTGCTTCGGATGGTGCTTTTCGCGGCGTCTGGAAGGGATTTGCTTGCTTGCATGGATGAAACGAGTAGTCAGATTCGGAGAAATTACTGGGACTATGTTATCACGCTCTCGCCAATATTTTAATAGCTTCGTCAGCGCCTCAGTCATACGATGACTTTGAGGCCTCGACTGTGGAGGAGATCGACGAGGCTACTGGACAGGAATTTGAGTTGATGACCCGAGACTTCCACATAATGGCCAAAGTTCCGATGAAGCTTCGGTTGACGGGACTGCTGCGCTCTGAATATGAAGGGTATTAATACCAAACTGTACAGATACAACCAGTAACAAGAATGTCTAGTCTGGTCTACGCCACGGTACGTGAGGAGTTAGACAGTGGTCAATATACCGTAGAGCTTTCCACCGGGGGTATTTTCGACATTGTCACTAAGGCCGATCTTAGCGCCGGTGACATGATTAAACTAAATGGTGATGATTTGACCTTTGAGGGGATGGCAAAGCCAGATTCTATAGAAAGAAGTGAGTTAGGGACGGTGAAGAAACAACTTGATGGTGCTGCGATCGTGGAAATTAATGGAGTCACGCAGAAAATACCGAATCCGAGGAACATCAACGTGGAACCGGGCGCCGCCGTTGAGATCAGTAGGAATATGATCGTTGATGTACATCCCGGGATCGATCCTTCTCTGTCTCTCTTCGGGCCAGACAATGAGTCCCTGATTAATTCCTTCAAGGAGAGCAGATCGAGCGGGCAAGATGGAGATGAGGAGAAAGAACTGACCTTCAAGGACTTTGGGGGTATGACTACTCCGCAAGAACAGTTTCGTGAACGTGTCGAGCTATTTCTGACAGAATCTGATGCCCTCTCCACAGTTGGAACGGAACCGCGGATGGGTGCTCTTTTTTATGGGCCTCCGGGAACAGGGAAGACTCACTTTGCTCGGATACTTTCTGAGTCGATTTCAGCACAATTCTATCGTATCCGGGGCCCTGAAATCGTCAGTAAAGGTGTTGGCGACACTGAACGGTTAATACGCGAGATATTCGACGATGCGCGAGAAGAGAGTCCTTCGATAATCTTCTTCGATGAGATCGATAGTATTGCCGTCGATCGAGGTGGAGAGGGCACACGAGATTTCAGCCAACGGATTGTTGCCCAACTACTAGCCGTTCTTGATGGATTTGATGGAGCACAGGAGAACGTCTTTGTCATCGCTGCAACCAACCAAATCAATGAGATAGATGATGCGTTGCTTCGTCCGGGTCGGTTTGACTGGCAAGTACATTTTCCGAGACCTAGTGACGAACACCGTAGAGAGATTTTCAACACTCTACGGGAGGGATACAATCTCTCAGACACAATCACTGAAGAAAATATTGACCAAGTGATGTCTCGGACAGAGGGCTGGACGGGAGCAAAACTACGCGCGTTACTGAACGAGGCAGGAGTCCTCTGCGTAGCAGCTGGCCGCGATGAGATTCGACATTCTGACCTCTTGAAGGCACATGAGCGGTTAATGATGCAAATGAATACTAACGGTGGTGAATAATATGGGCATTCTCGCATGGGTGAAAGGAGCAGCGGCCACCACTATTCGGCTTCCTCTACGAGGGATAGACTGGGCAAAGACAAAATTAGGTTATGTAACTGTCCCACCTCTCCGTGAATTCGTCTATCTTGACGAAACCTCCGTAATTAGCCTGATCGCGTCAACTACTGGTGGCATCACTGAGCAGAAAAGCACAGTAAAGCGCCGTCAGATTTCTGGAAGCATCAAGGGAGGACTGGGCGATAAAACATCATCTCTGAACGCAAATATAGGTGCTACCAAGGAGAGCAGTTCAGAGGCAGTCCGCCGATATGTGATTCAGTCGAATTTCAAGGAGCTGTATGAAATGCGCGCTGATGATATGGTCATATCTGACGAATATGAGCCTCATGCGTCCGTTCCTCGTCGGATCTGGGATCGCCTGACATCAAACGATGAGCCTGAACCTCTAACTGAGGTCGATTTCGATAGAGGAAGCTTAGCGGAGGTGAATGTGAATCTTGGCTCTCACGAGGTTTATGACTTCTATACGGCAGTCGGTTCTATGGCAGAGATGTTCGACTTGTTCCCCGAAGAATCAGAGTTCTCTCGGCATCTCGATACTGAAGAGTTCTCAATGCGCGAGCTGGAGGCATTCTCCGAGCTTATCGAACATCTGTTAGCTGGGCTGGTGCCAATTGTGGGAGAAGTAGAAAACTATGGTGTCATAGTTGAAGACGATGAGCCCATCATCGTACACGAGGACTACGTTTCCGAGTACCAAAACAAGTGTGAACCTCTGAATATAGTCGGATTTGTAAATTCAGACAAGTTCTGGCAAGAAGAAACAAGGTTCTTATTTGACGACGATGAGTACACAGTCTATTGTCGGCTGGACAGTGATGAGGTCTCAGACGAGTGGATGCCAATTAAGCTATTGTCAGTAGTCGATTCGATAGTATCTGGGCTTGGAGAGTCGATTTATGACATCCCGGAGACATTCGAAGATGCAAACCCCGGCGCTCCAGTAGATGAAGGGAATGAAATAGAGCTTCGACCTCGGTTGGAAAGTTATCTTGATGAGCTTGAGGGCGAATCAAATCTTAACGTTAGTGCGGAAGAAGCCGAGGATGTGGTGCAATCTGTCCTCTCGGATACTGGCGAAACAACGTCGAGGATCGAGGGTATTGAGGAGGCGGTTGAAAAACTCGAAAGTGAGCTAGACAGCAGGAGCCACGACTATGAACTCGATGAATCAAAGCGGGATGATTTGATAGACGCGATTCTATCCAGAGAGTTTGAAACACTCGCACGTGGAGGGGAGCGTAACGAGTGGTATCTTGAGGTCAGCTTCACGGCGATATATTGGTAGGCGGTTCTGTTGAAGTGCTCTCGTTCCGTCTTCTGATTTGCCGAGAGGCTGGTTTCCAGTTTGATATATGAACATAGCGGCATTTTTCAAATCAGTATCCGAGAATGTAAACAAATCAAAAGGTCGAAGACCGCCTCAAGAACTGTCTGACAAGCGAACGCGTAATCGACTACAGTACCTTGTCTTCGACTACCTCCGGAACGATGTCCTTCTCCGCGAGCGGTGTAATATTGATCGCGACGCCGTGCTTGTGGACAGGCTGGTAACCCGCTGTCGTGATCTCCGATAGCGCACGATCCGACCAGTCCGAGGGAATCTGCTTATCCACCGTCTGACAGCGGTCATCGATTTCCTCAGCGAGCGCCTTGAACTCCGCTAGCGGTGGTAACTCGTCCACGTTGTCGACGCCTTCATCATCCGCAATCTGTTGGAGGTACTCTTCGTCAAGGACGGATGCGTCGTCGATACCCGTCGCGAGCGAGGCGAGCAGCTTCTCATCCTCGGTGAGGTTATCGAACGGCTCACCATCGTCGTCGAGGAGGTCGCTCCCCTCGCGCTCGAAGTAGTAGGTCATGAAGAGGATGCCCGTGCTGGAGTAATGATCCGAGCCTTTGAGCCGCCAGTTGAAGTAGTCGAAGAGGTCGGCAAGGTGGGCTTCGACGGGCTCGTCGCTGGGTTTGGCGTACTCCTCGCAAGCGTGTTCCAGTTCCTCAAGAGCGTCCACCCACTCGTCACGCCACTCGTCGACGGCGTTCCAGAAATTATCGGAGAAGGTGTCTTGGAACCACTCCTCGCCGTTCATTTCGCGGAGTCGTTTGAGCGTCTCGATGCGCTCCGCGGTCTCCTCGCGGAACGCGGCGACCTTGGGGGCTAGCTTGCTGACGCGTTCGCGATCGTCGTCGTCGAACTCGCGCTCACTGGTGGAGCCGAGTTCCTGCATCACCTCTTCGAGTTCGGCGATCTGTTCGAGCGCACTGGAGCAGAACTCGAACTCGTCGGTCGCCTCAGCGCGTTCGCTTGTGGAGAGTGACTCGTTGTTCCGACGTTGGTTCGCTGCCGACCGACGCTCGCGGAGTTCGGCTTTCCGCGGTTCGAGATACTGGTTGCTCAGGCGGTCGAATAGGCTGGCATCGAGTTGGTGGTAGTCGACGAAGCACGCGAAGCCCTCGCCCTTCGCGTCGGCGAGGAGCCGCGCCGTGCTAAGCTTCCAAACGATGGGCGTGTTCTCCATCGTGTCGACGTGGTAGGCGAAGAGTTCGTCCTCGATGAACGACCGGAGGTTGGGGTACGCCTCGTCGGCGGCGGACTCGGCCCCGAGAATATCGTCGACCTCGACGAGGCGGTCTTCGGCGTGCTCGCCGTACGCGTCCTCGAATTGCTCGACGATGTGGTTGAGCATGTCGGCCTGCTCGTCCGTACCTTCGAGCGGAATGATGCCGTCGGATTCCTCGCGGACGGCTTTCATCGCGAAGTGGTGGACAAGGTCTTTAACCTGTTCGTCAAGGTTGTCCGGGACTTCAGGGACGGATTCGGGGTTGGGGACTTCGCGATCTTCGGGGTCTTCGGATGTTCGGAGGAATATCTCCTGTCGGGCTCTATCCTGAACTTCGCTGGAAAGCTCGATCGCTGAGAACACCTGAGAATCTATCTGCTCGGATAGATTCTCCAGCTGCTGACGCCGCTTCAGTCGGGCTTGTTCCTCCTTTCGTGCAGCAGGTCTGATTGGGTCACTTACCGATATGGTGCTTGGATCGATTGAGGCCTCAGATTCCGACAGACTTCGCGAATGTGGGTGCGAGTAGAACGAATCGCCGCTTTCCGTAGGAAGTAGGCTCGGCCCTGTATAGTAGGGACTCGATGGATCATTTGCTCGCTGTTCCACCATAATTTCGTACTGCTCGCGAGCCGCAGACTCCAACCCGTCTTGCTTATCAATCGATTCGACCCACGGAACACTACCAACCTCGCCTGCGTTCCAGTGCCGCTCTGTCGTCAGTGAGAGAAAGAGATTGTGGTAGAGAGTCGAATTCAGTATGGCCATCATCTTCCAAAGAGACTTCTCCGTTTTGGGAAAGAGCATAAAACCAGTATGGCTGAACAAGCCTCCCGGATAATACCCGAATCGACGACCTGTATCCTTTATGTAAGTCCAACTCAGTCCCTTGTTGCCATATAGCGATTCGTTCCGAGTTCTGATCGACTTGCTGGAACGTTTAAGAATGGTTCCATTCCCACTCCACTCAACAGTCTCTGTGACCGGGGGGACTAGCCATGCATCTGCTCCACCCTTCGCAATCGGTTTGAAAACCTCATAATCGTCAATCTCCCAGAATCGCCTGACGAAACGGTCATCATCGGCTGTTTGAAGTCCCGGAACTGCGTTACAGATAGATTCTCCATCTACCCCTGCGTGCTCTGCGTCCAGTTTTGTTTCACATTCGTGCAACGCGCGGATTTCTTGAGGAATAGAGTAACAAATTGGGGTGCGAGGTATCTTATCGAACTCTTGCAGTTCAATATCGAAGCTACGAATCACCTCGTTATCGTTGGAATCAGAGAGAACCTCAGTGAATACCTGCTCTTTCTGCTCAGTTTGTATATCGTGAAGTCGGAGGAACGACCCCTTAGACCCCTGATTTGCTCCTGATTGGACTACAGTACCTACTGTCCGAACGGTGGCATTGTCCAAGATGCCAATTCCATATTCAGCTAGGAAGTCGAAACTCCCCTCATCTCCAATAAAGTCACTGCGGAAGTCTTGATACCGGTTTTTGTACATAAAGCTCCGGGGAACGAGCATCCCGATTCTCCCATCCTCCTTAGACACTCGATCACAGACCTCGAAGAAGTTGATATAAAACTCAGATGAGTATCGATAGTGCTCTTCAACATAATCCTGCACCACGTCTGGCATCCGATTCTTCGACCCATACGGCGGATTCATCAACGCCACATCATAGTCCTGTGCCAGCACGTCTAGCAGTCGGACGAAGCTTCGCAAGTCCTGCGCCAAGAACGAATCCTCCTCCCGGTGTTGGTCGACTGCATCACGCAGACTGTGTAGAATCTGCCCGAGCGTGTGATCCTCCCGCGGGTCGTCACCGAGCGTAATCTGAACCCCGGCCTGCTCGCTGTCGTCCTCGAACAGGTCGCCGAGCGTCCCACGCACGTCCAGCAGACTCCCGAGGCCGTGAACTTCCTCGAACGCATCAAGGATACGCCGGAGGGCATCCTCCACGTCTGACTTCCCGTCGGCCACCTCGTCGAACACCTCCTCAACGCCCTCGATGTCGGCCACCTTCGCGTCGGCACAGACGATGCCGACCTCCGGCATATCGAAGCCGCTCGCGCCCTCGGCCTCGGCCCGCGTCCGGCCCTTCAGATAGAGATTGAACGCGGCGAGTTGGCAGGCACGCATATCAAGGTCGACGCCGTAGAGGTTGTTCCGCAGAATCTCTCGTGGGATTTCGGCGTGGTCGAGATCTGTTTCGGCCCGATAGATGCGCTCCAGCACGTCGAACGCGTACAGTAGGAAGTGACCGCTTCCACAGGCCGGGTCAATGACGCGGATGTCTTCAGGGCCGTCGAACTCCGGTGGTTCACCTTCCTCTTCAGATGGGACGAGATAGGTACAGAAATCCGCAATATCTGGGGACTCGTCGGGGGATAGTGGGCGATTCTTACGTTCGTCGGGCGTCAGTGAGTCCTGTCTATCAACCGTCTCCTGCAGCGTTCCGTTGTCTTCGAGATAGAGCTTCCCTAGCGAGTTGTCGGTAAGCATCCGCACGACCCAGTGCGGCGTATAGAACTGGTTCGCTGCTGGCACGTCTTCAGGCTCTAGTCCTTCACGGTCGCCCTTCCGTCGAAGATCGTCAAGAAGATTGACGTTGTAGTACTCGTAGACCCAGCCCAGTACGTCGTCGGCCCGCCAGACCTCGTCAGATACCTCATCGAGCATCCCACAGAGGTCTTCGTAGGTGTCGTCGTCGGGATCGAGCTGACTGTAGGCCGTTGAGCGGTCGAAGAGAATGTCGATCTCCTCAGCGAGATCGTCGCACGCGTTCCTGTAGGCTTCGAGGACGGCTTCCTCCTCGAGCATGAACTCCTCGGTGACCAGCCGGTCGGCGGCTGGCGTGAGGCCGTCGTCGCGGAAGGCCGTGACCTCGTCGTCGATGAAGTCACGAACCTCCATACAACGGAGCGCGGCCAGCCGATTGACGATCGTGTAGCCGACGCCCGTGATGTACTGCTCGTAGCCGTCGTCCCAATCATTCCCGTCGACGGCTTCGAGTTCGATAGCCTCGACGAGGTCTTCCTGCTCCTCGCTTAGGGACGCATCGTCGTCCGGTTTCTCGTCGAGGTCATACTCGTCCTCGAGCTGGTAGCGAACGTTCGCCTCGACGCGGTCGCGCATCTCGGTGACGACGTCCTCGAGATGCTCGCGTTCTTCCTTGTCGAGCTGGGCCTTCCGGGGTTGGGTAGATTGTCCGTCCATACGAAACTCAGTGATGTTTCAAGCAGAACCATTGAGGTGTCTTGAAGATTGTCCATAGACTCTGGGACAGCGGCCGGGTCAGTATCCGTGATGTTCTCCGGAAAGTGGATACAAAACTGACTTTGACCTCCGAATAGAACATAGCGAACCTAATGGGGCGTATTCCGAGCTGGGCGAAGATCGTCCTGTTCCTGAGCTCCTATAGCCCGCTCTTCGCTATCGTCGCCCTCCGCGCCCACGATTCGACCCACTCGGTTTTCGGGTACCAACTGGAGCCCGTCGGAATCGGGCCTGTTGAGTTATCCTATTTTTCGCTCGGTTTCTCGGCTCTCACCGTGGTTAGCGTCGTCTTCTTGGCTCTGATGATACGGATGAATCGCACGAGACAGGGCCAGTTGAGCGAAATCGAGCACTACCGAAATCGGTCGGATATGTTCACAGAATACCTCTTAGTCTACATCTTCCCGTTCATCGTGTTCGAGTTCTCGAACATATACGATGTAGCAGCATTTCTCGTGCTATTTCTCACGGTCGCCGCGATCGTGATCCGCTCTAACCGCTTGTTCGTTAATCCGGTTCTGATCGGCTTCCGCTACCGCGTCTACGAAATCGAAACTGAGCACGACAGACGAATCCTCCTCACCAAGCAGGAATTGAGTGGGAACGACATGACACTCAATACCGCAAGAATAAGTAGTGATGTCTATATCACCACAAGATAATGAGTTCAGCGAGCCGAGTTGACGCTCGAGACCACTTCGACGAACTGGTTGCATTTCTCCAACGGATCGAAGACATCGACACCAGCGAACTCGGGATCGACCTGCTGCTGGCTCGTCTGAACGAGGAAAGTGCTGAAGACTACGACTACACGTTTGAGCGTATTTCGTTAGATCAAGAGCTCCCAGAGGACTTGGAGAATTTGGTGCGTGATAAGGTCGAGCATAAGCAATCAGCGCTCGAAAGCGACAACATTCGATTCTCGGATTACGGCATCGAAAATCGCGATCGCGACCAGACCTTCGTTCAGTACGAACCCACGGAGAACATCCCTCAGTTCGATAACTTCGAACGCCTGCTGGAGGGACAGCGGTTTAGTCACACGACATATACGGAGCCGCCGAAACCCGAATTCCAAGCGATCCGTATTCGAGATGCCGACAACGACCAGATGGCGATTGCCTTTCTAAACTACAGTCGGCGCCAGATTATGGGTCGAACGTCTCGTGCTCGTATGCTGGTCGGAAGTGAGAAACACCGGAAAGTGGATGACTCGTTGATCTCGATCCCTGACCGCGTGGATTCCATCTACTACGATGGAATGATGTACATTTTCGACCAGTCTCGGTTCGAGAAGATATTCGATTATCTCGCGGAGTATGAGCGGTGTGCGGATGACGTCATAGACCGAATCGAAGAAACGGACATCCCCTTCCACGACTTTGAGATGTTCAAGGAGGCAGTGTACGGGAACAACCGTGTGCTGAGACTGATGTACAAGGTACACGAACGCGGCGTGTACGAAGATATGGATTTAGACGACGCGGCGTATATCCGCGACAACTTCGATACCGACGTGAAATTCGAGGAGAACGGTGACGGAGAGATGTCCATTAAAATGGACGATAAACGAGATGTGTGGGCTGTTCTCCGTTTCTTCAACGACGATCACCTCGACTCGCCCCTTACGAATGAGCAGTACATCTCGCTCTCAAAGCAAGATGCTGGATAGACTCACTCAGTAGTCTCGCCGAGTATCTCCCGAGCCTGAGATTCAAGCGCGTCGAAATCGATCTCCTGATTCGGATTACAGGTAATTCTCACTCCGCTCCGACCGCTGCCCCGCATATCCTCTTTGACTGCAACCGACTCAGCATCGATCCCGAGTGCATCCGCAATCTCTGCAGCATCAAGCGACGCCGTATCGACGTCGTACAGGTCGATGTGGAATAGCGTCCGCTTCGTCCGGATCGCGATGCGACGTTTTCTACCCTTGTTGAACGCGACGTAGTGCTTCTGCCCCCACTCCGGCCCGTTGAGGAACTCCAGTTCCTGCAGCGCGGCTGTGACGTCTTCCAGCAACCCGGCTGTTTCCTCGTTTGAACGCTCGTTGAGGTGCCAACTCTGCCCGTCCTCCTTCCACGGCTCGTCAGAAGTGTCGGGACTTACGTCCGTCACGGTATGCTCCGGTGTCGGAATCGTCTGCTCTGCATCGAGATACAAGCGGTCGCCGTCCTTGAGGAGCTGGAACTCGATGACGGAGATGTCGATCGATCTGTCGCTGAGCCACCGGAGTACGATGTCCAGCCGCTCGCGGACAGATTCACCGACGAAGACGATTCGCTGATCCTGATTGAGCGTGTAGTCCTCGTTGCAGAACTCGTCGAGTACCTCGGTAAACGTGGTTTCCTCTTCGTAGAGCGTCCGACCCCACGTCGTGGACTTAAACTTCTCGAACTGGTCGCGGAGCTTGGAGTAATCCCAATGCGAGGTGTAGGCGGCGTACTTGAGACCCTGAAAATCGACCTTCGGCTTCAGCGCGCCTCGTTTGAGCTCGATGGCGACGACGTTGGCGTCTCGGTCGATGGCGAGCAGGTCGATCCCGTCGCCGATTTGCTTCACGGAGACTTCCCGACCGATGAGCCGAAAGTCCTCCCCGAGGATACTTTCGGGGCTGTTGATGATCCACTCCCGGAGGTCATCCTCACGGAATCCTTCTTCCTGCAGAGAGACCGTTTCCAAGGTAGAAACGTCTTCCTCGTTCCCGACTCTAAGCATGATGTCGAGATAGAGTCACAGATACATGATAATCTTTTGGAAGCACCAGTAAACGAAGAGCTGCCGGTTGTGTTGAAACCCTCATCTACTAACAAGATTGGGAGACTATTCGGTAAGCACAGACATCGTGATAATTATCCAGAACTTCAATCACATCTCTACATTCGACATCGCAGACGCTACAAGCCCCTCAGAAGGGATATTGTACCGACTAGTGATTGCTGGCACACTTGTCTCCTCGGAATATTTCGCGTGACACCGAATTAAATTCTCGACAGCTCCCATCAACCACCCGGGGTCGTTGTCTGGTCGCATACCGCCGGCATGAACGTCATCGTGACACGTACGACAGAGATAACACCCTGCTTTGTTCTCACCATACCGCCAATGATGAAAATCTAACCCAGCGTCAGGAGCGTCTCCACACAACCGGCATGCGTCAGGAGGCTCCCGGAACGCAGACTGTGAAATCCGCTGATTCGGCTCTAACCCCGCTTGACGAACCGCCTCATTCCAACTCCCAAATCGCTTCAGATAACTTCGACCGTAATACTCTCCCCGATCATCCATCTGTTCTTTCGTCGGCGTTTGATTCAATTCCCTCGCCAGTTGCCGGATCTCGTTCAATAAATCATCCGTCGGCACTTTCCACACCTGATTCGGCTCAAACCCCGCCTCCCGAAGAGCCTCATTCCACCCCCCGAATTCATTTTGGTACTGCGATGCCCAATATTCTCCCCGGTCATTCATCTCCGTAGTCGTCGGTGTTTCACCGAGTTCCTCCGCGAGTCGATGAAGAGCATCAAGCATATCCTCTCTTCTGTCCTCTCCCATACTGTACCCAAATCGATACTCTCTCAATTCATTACTTCGGTTTCAAAAATGGCTGCTAGTTACCCAATGAGCTATCCGGTTATTAGGATTTCAACAGAGCCCAGCTGCCAAACACCCAGCATAGATTCAGGAGTACAGCTTGATGCGTAGTATCGAGAGGCAGACGTTCACCGCGATTTAACAACTCTCAGCCGGGAGTAGCTGAGAATGAAGGAGATTATTAGCTCGATCGCTCAGATGTGGACTTCGGCGAAAGCAGCCATCTATCGAAGCGAGGCCGAGTTGAACGACGAAGCGACCTCTCGTCTCCCCGCCCCTGAAGAATTGCGCACTATCAGCGAAGTCGACATCCACGTCCGGACGAGAGCATTGTATCCGGGGCTAAGCGAGTTCTATTCGAGACAGGCCTTAGCCTCGATCAGCGTGGATCTAGTCGAAGAAGCACCTCCATACGACATCGTTCGCCTACAGCGCCAGCTACGAGGGTCTGATATTCCGGTCGTACAGGTTTTCGGCGACATATTGGTCTCCCGAGGTAACCTCGGCATGAACGAGACGCTCCTATTTTCTGGTCGTGATGACTCCTCGTTTGAGGTCTTGATCGAGTTAGGGTCTGACGTTGGGGATGTCGAGCGGTGGATTCGAGATCTCGATTCGGAGCTGTTTGAGCATCTTCGTGCCGTAGAAAACGACGTTGACGAGGGATTCGATCTCGAAAGGTACGATGACAGTGAACGCATTGCTACGAGTATTACGGCGAACCTCGAGAGAGCGTCCAAAACTACGTCCCTCGACGAGCTCCTGACGCAGGTCGAGGAAGAAGTGGATGATGTAACCGTTTTTCGGCGTTACGAGCCAGACTGGTACCTCCAACGCGTAGAGGGATCAAATCACCCCGATACGGCGATTCTGACCGTGAGTCACCGGTATCGAATCGACGATGAGTGGCATAGTGGTGCGGGAACTGACGAAGACGAATTCACCGAAACAGAGGCTGCACTCCGGTGGCTTAGGGAGTTCCGTAAAGACCCGCCAGAGTACATCGAGACACAATAGGTCGACTCCTTCTCACAGATTAGTCGATTTCCGGACGATAACGTCGTCGTCAATCTCAACGACATCCTTCTCTACGAGATGTTCGATAGCCTCGTCTACGTCTTCGGGAGAAAGGTCGACCGCAGCTTCTAACTCTGATCGAGAGATCGACTCGTTGAAGGCCTGCAACACTTCGATTTCCCGGTACACGCGTTCGGTGATTTCGGAGACCCGCTCGGCCAACGGCGTCGAGATGTTGTGCTGCTCTTCGAGTTCCAGTAGTGCCTCGTTCGCGTGTGTGACGAACAGCTCCTGTCCCAGCAAGTCGATCTGCTGTTCCAACTCGTCCTCGATAACGTCGAAATCGAGTTCGGTCTGCACAAGCGAAAACATGTCCTCGATGTCGTCCGTTCGCCCGGCGACTGACTTGAAAAGGAAGATGTCCTCGGAACTGACCAGCGCGACTGACAGCCTCCCGGCGTCGAGGTAGGCTTCACTTCGCCGGCGCATCCCCTCCGAGAGGACGAGCTTGTCGATCACCTGTTGGTTGAAGATGTCGATACGACACCCGTCGTCGTTCTCGAGGATCCGCTGCGCTCCGAGATCGTCATACTCCTCTCCGGGTTCTTTGACGACGTTGTACCCGTTATCCAGCAAGACTGCCTGTAGCACTCGGAGGTCGTCGCCGTCAGTGACGATTAGATCGATGTCCTTGGTCGTTTCCTTGAGACCACGGAACGACATCGCACCGCCCCCGATCAGGTAGACGGTCAGTTCGATTTCGAGCTGCCTGCCGACCCGATCTAGCTCGGACTTGATGTACTCGCTATCGAACCGTCGCCTCATACTGCCACCCCGTAGTCGTCGGCAAGCTCACGGAACTCTTCCCATCGCGGGAGGCGCCCCGACCGACTCTCTCCCTCGGTATCGAGGTACTCGAGCAGGTTCGAGACCCGTTCGTCGACCTCGTACTTTTCGGCGGCTTCGAGCAACTCGTTGCGTTCGATCGCCGTTTCGCTAATCAGGAGAAGGCAGTAGGACTGCGAACGCGTTCCGTTGTCGATCACGAGCATATGGCAACATAACTCCGCTGGTGATACCTCATCGACCGACTCCGAGTACAGGTAGTACCGACGCTGGCGAGCCATTAACGGGAGATCGTACGCTTGGAACAGTTCCGGCCCCGTCAGGTGGAACGCGTCTTCTTCGATTTCGGCGCGAGTCTGGACGAGAAACTCGTCCAGCGATTCCCAGAGGAGTGTGAACGACTCAGCGTGGTCTTCGACGCGGTGTCTGTGCCGTAAATGCGCAAACTCACGGGCCACCGTAGATAGCTCCTCGAATTCGTCGTTGAGCGTGTACTTCCCGTCCGACTTGTAGATCATTCCGCGGTTCTCCAGCGGAGATAACGACCGATGTACCGTGCTCCGATGGACATCGACTTGCTCCGCAAGTTGGGTGGCAGTCGCCGGCGACTGCAGGTAGTACAGAATACGTAGCGTGGCGCCGCCGAGCAGTTCGGGAAACGGAATGTGGGTGTACTGTTGGACGAAACTGTCGAACAGTTCGATGGCTCGGGCGTCTGACCGATTGATCTGCTTCTGCTTTCCCTCGCGGCTGGTGTGAACCAACCCCTTCGACTCCATCCGATCAACGAGTTCGGACACGTAACTGCGGCTTCGGTCGAGTTCCTCGGCGAGTCCCGAAACCGTCGACTCACCCTGAAGGGCTTCTAGCGCCCGAAGCTCTGCCTCAGAGTACACTACGTTGCATATCTGCGAATCGAATATAAATAAGTTCGGCTTTTTGCAACACCTGACCTACATTCGAGCGGCTCGATCATCATCACAGAGCCATTGAGAGAGCCCCACAACGAGATGGAGTTCCCCATTTAGCTTGTACTTATAGGTGAATCGTGTAAATACGCCTCCCAGAGAGCATCCAAATCGAAATCCACGATGAATCGCTCTCGTTGGCTATCGGAGAGTTTTCCTGCTAATTCGGTAAACACACTTTCCCACTCCTTTGGCGCCAATATTGGTGGATAGTAAATCCAGCCATTCGATTTCTCGACGTTGTAAGAGTTGATTTTGAAGAGGTCTGAATTGCTGAACCTAAGCATTATTCCAGCTGGCTCGGGGTACCCCTCTCGCTCAGCTTTCGCGAAAGTACTTCCACTGTCTTTGAAGTCGGCTAAAGTGAGATCAGTTGTCTCGACCACCCACTGCTGTAGTCTCTCGAAGTCTCCCTCGAGGAATACCTTCCGTCGAGTCTCGAGAGCCATCTCACCGAAGAGTTCCTGAAGACAGTCTTCTGGAACCTCTATCGACGAGGATTGGTTCTGGCCTTCGCGGTGAGAGAATGCCCAGAAGGTTAGTACTGGGTCTGAGTCTGGATCTTTTGGGCCAACGAGCAACCGTTTGCGGTGCTTATCCCCATTGCCTCCACCCGTCTTGCTCACTCCGAGCGTACCCCGCACCATGCCCTTCTGAAGAAGCCGATGGTTAAATTCGCTGAGTAGATACTTGTCTCGCGAAGGAACCTCGCAACTTGGGGCAGATTCTCGAGCCTCTTCGAAAAGGCGGTAAACATCAGACCACTGGATGGTGTCCCACGACTGCCCATCTTCACCTTGCTCTGAGATGCCGAAGGCGTCGACGTATTCCTTAAGTTGACGGCGCTGAAGATCAGAGCCGCGAACCTTTGCCTCAATAAATACGTCACACAGAGACTCTCCCTCAGAATTCTGTATTCGAATTTGGGCATCCACTTGCGGTGAATCTCCGGCGCCACCCCCATCTCTTACCCCACCAGTTCTTGAAAGACCAATCAGAATGCTCTGTTCTGCCGAGTCATGGGACACCCGCTTAGCTGGTACTTCCGTTTCGTACTCGAATGTGACTGAGTCTGGTAAGGATCGGTCAGTACAGAACTCAAGAAACCGTCTTGATACTGGGAACTCCGTATCTTTGAGGGTCTTGACAAGCCCGTGTACGGTATTCTTCTCTAATGGGTCAGCCTTCTCTCCGGATTCATAATAGAAGATGTTATCCTTGTATTCCCGCATGTCCCGATTCTCATATCCAGCCAAAATAAAGTCTACCTCTCAGTCGAGTGGCTCAACCAGCACTACGGAACCGTCCTCAAGTTCATCCATAGTCTCCCGAATCCGCCGCAGTTGCTCGTCAACACCGTCGAGCAACTGCTCGGCCTCTTCGATCAATTCACCTACGCGTTCCTCACTCGGTGGGCTGGTTCCCTCTACTGCATCGACGACCTCTTGGGTGAGATCGTGGTCGGGATACTCAGACTGCAGTTCGCTGGCGAGTTCTTCGAGTCGCTCGTCGACCTCGAAGGGGTTCTCTGCCTCGTCGAGAAGTTGCTCTACATCGTCGACGCTCGGCGGCTGAGACCGACTGAGCATCTCGCTCACGTCGGTCGTGACCGGATGGTTCGGACGTTCTTCCTCGAGTCGTCTCGACGCGTCGCGAAGTTGCGACCAGAGCGAGGCCTCGCTACCGGAAGCTTCGAGGAGCTGCCGTGCCCGTTCGTACCGCTTGGCTTGCTGAACGACCGTCGGGTCGACGAGATCTTTCTCCGAGAACGAGTCACCATTCCACGCCGTCTCGAAGAGCTCGTAGAGGTCGTCGATGGTTACACCGTCGAATTCGACGGCGACGCGGTCGGCAGTTTCCTTGCTGCTCCCATCGTGAGCGTAGAGCCATGTCGCAAGACTGGAAACCACGCTCTCGGGCTCTTCGTTCGGCGGCGACTCTCCCGCGATTCGTTCGTACTGCTCGCGGACGACGGTTCGTCTGTGATCGTCGGCTTCGTCGATCGTTGCTCGAAGCCGGTCGGCATCTGGCACTTCGTCTCCGCCGACGATCGCTTGCATCTCCCCCGTGATTTCCGCACCGGGGTAGAGCCGCTGCATCTCCGTCGTTCGCTGGCTGAACTGCTCCCAGAGTGAGTCGCCATCCTCTATCGACTGGAATAGTCCTCTTGCCCGAGCGAAGCGCTCGGACTGCCGTGCGATCTCGTCGGACGCAAAGTCGTCTGTTTCGAGAGATTCGCCCCCGAGTGCGGGCTGGAGAGCCGTTTCGAGTTCGTCCAGTGAAGCGCCTTCGCTGAACTCTCTGCTGACGCCTCGCAAGACACGCTTCACCAGCACGCTGTTCTCGTCTACCCAGTTAGCCATCTCCGAGAGCCACGCGTCGGGATCGGTTCCGTCCGGCTCCTCGCCGATCAGCGTCTCGACGGTTCCCCGAATCTGGTCGGGATCGATTCCGTCTAGTGACTCGAAGCGAATCTGTACGTCGGTCAGGTTCGTCTTGTTTCTGACCGCTCGGCCGATCTCGTCCGGTTCGGTAATGTACTCGTCGTCTCGCCGTAGCGCGATTTTGTTGGCCGTTGCAAGCGTGATCAGCAGTGCTGAGATCGATTCCTGCGGTGTCCCACGATACGTGCCTCCGCGCTGGACAGTCTGGGTAAGCAAGTCCTCGGCACGAAGCGACTGGGTGTCCTCGTACTCGTCGAGGAATTCCTGACACCAGCCGTCGGCGAGTTCTGCGCGATCGGTATCCACACCGAGCGTGACGGCGTCCTCGCTCGAGAGCGGCCAGTCGTCGACGCCGCGGAAGAACCGCGCCATCTGCTTGGCGTCCTCGACTTCCGTGATTCCGTTGGTCAGAACGAAGCGCGTCCCGCTGAACACAGACCGTACTTGCGTTTCCACGACCTGCTCGAATACGTCTCCGTATCGCCCTTTCGTCCCACCTGTTCGGACGTAGATGTCCGCTTCTTCGAGTTGCTCCCGAATCGTCGATTCGAGCGCCCGCTGTTCGTCGCGGTGGTCGGACTCCAAGTCTGGATACGTTTCCGTCTCCTCCGAGAGTACCTCCTGCATACCCATCGCGTCCCGCAGGCGGTCGATCGTCGATCCCTGTAGCTCGACGGCGACGAGGACGTGCTCGCCCCCGTCGCGCCCTTCGTTCGTCGACTGCCATGCATCAACCTGATCGCTAATCTCCTCGTCGCGGCCCGCGACCAGCCGCACACGAACGGCGTCAAACTCCGGCGTCGGTGCTTGCTCGATAGGGTCGAGAACAGAGTAGCCGAAACGGAGCGGGACTTTGCGCTCCCCCTCGAGATCCACCTCGTGTCGACTGCCCTCAGAGAGCAGAAGGTTGCTTCCCTCCCGAAGAGAGTTCTCCAACTTGGCCGAAAGTCGATGTGACGGAATCTGCTGTGCGCGAGTCTTTGCCCGCGTCAGAATGTCTTCCTGTTCTTCGGAGACCAATAGGTACTCCTCGTCGCCGCGGTCGTTCGTCTCCGTCAGTATCTTCCGATCCTCGAGGAGGTCGGTCAGCGCCGATTCGACATCATCCCGGACGGATTCGAACGACTCGTCAGTCGACTTGACCATCAGCCGGGCGAGGTTCGCTGGCGTCGACGGTACCTCGGAACGAACCTGATTCAGCAGATACAGCGCCTTCGCAACGCGGACGGAGAACGCATCTTCGTCGCCGCCAGCCGAGGGGACGAGTTTGTTCTCGACCATCTCCTGCACCCATAGCGGGATGTAGGTCGTTTCCTCCACCAGCAGGTCATACAACTCATCCCACGTGACGAGCGCTCCGACCTGCTTGTCTCCCCACTCGAACCGCGTGAACAGCGAGCGGACGAGGATGAGCAGCGCCCGGCCCTGCACGTACTCCTCTTCGGTCACGCGTCCTCGTGGCATCAGTTGCTGAATCACCGTCCGAAGCAACCCGAGATCGTACTCGCGGAACGGGTACGACTCGACCGCGTCCGGGTCGGCGCCGGCAATATCGGAGTATGCGTCGAGCGTCAGGTCGGGCATCTCCCGGAGCGCGGACTCGACTGCCTGTCCACCCTCGGTATCCTTCTGTAGCCACCGCTTTCGGACGATGATCTCGGTGTCGGCACCCTCGAGCGGTTCTTGGGCACCGTACCACGGCTGCTCCGTGACTTCGGTATTGTCGAACTCACTGTGGATACGCTCGATCGGATACTGTCCAGTCCCGATAACTGGTGGATTGGGGCCGACACCCAGCTCCGTCAGCGCTTCCATCGTCTCTTGGAACTCCCTGTAGCGATGGCGGCCATCGCCGATGAACAGCGCCACCTCGTCAAGCCCGATCAGCAACTCTGTCTCGGTCTCCGGCGTGCTCAGCGACTCTTGAGCCGCTTCGATGCGGTCGACGAGTTCGTCGGGGTCGAACTCATCGGGATCGACTTCCTCGATGGCGTCGTCGATCGATTGTTTGACTTCCTCCCGAGACGCGTACGGTGAGTCATCGAGTGTCGGAACGGCGTCGTAGAGCCAGCTCCGTAGCGACGCCCGCTCGTCGTACACGTCCTCGAACGTCTGTCCGTCGTGCTCGACTTCCTGTAGTTGCTCCCAGCAGTCACCGTGGTTCATGTCGAGCTGCCACGCCCACTCGAGCAGCCAATTCGGGTCGGTGGGATACCCGAGTTCGCGGCCGATCGCCTCGTAAATGAGGTAGGGAAGTGGCGGTTCCTGTGACGCGTCTCGGTTGAGGAGGTTCAAGAAGACGGGTTTCAGGCGGTCGACGTGAGAGTTGGCGACGCTCTGTCGGAACGACTGGAAGCCCGGCCATCTGTTCGCCAACTCTTCGCCGAGGTCGGCGAACTCCGATTCGGTGTCGGCAGCGAACCCGATGAGCTTCAGAAGGTGCGTCTTCCCTGACCCGAACGTCGCGGAGATGTAGAGGAAGCGCGGTTCCTCGTGTGGATACTTGTCGACGAGGTTCCCGAGCGTGGTGAGCACGTCGCGAGCGCTGTCGGTCTCGTAGAACTCGCGAACGTCGTTTTCGGCTTGCGCTCTGGCGTTGACCTTCTGGACTTCCTCGAGTTCGCGGGTCGGTGACTGCTGGAAGATGTCGTGAATGTGTGTGTCGCTCATTGGAGATGCACCCCCTCAACCCGGCCTTCGATCTGGTGGGCAGGGTAGTAGTTGCGCGATTCCTCGCCGAAGAAGCTCAGTTTCCCACCGACGATGTCTCCGGGGAACGGAATACCGATCGTCGACTGGACGTTACGGCGGTCGAGCTCGTCGAGCAGTTCCGACGCACGCGTAAACGGGTAGAGGCTCCCGAGGTGCGTGAGGAGAACGACGTGTCGCTGCTGGGCTGGTGCGTCGATTTTCTCGACCATAACCGCGACGAGTTCCTCCGCTAATCGGTCTTGCATCGTTTCGGTGATAGTCGCTGGCTGGCTGTTTTCGCCGAGGTCGACCGCGAGTTCGAAGACGTCGGTTTCGACGAACAGTTCGTCCAGCCGGAGGACTTGGACGGTTCCGTCATCCGGGAACTCCTCGGTACGATGCGGGTTCGTCGCCCACTCGGTGAGCCGTTCGGCGACCCGTCGCTCGTACTTCGGCTGGACGGGGACGATCACGAACGGGTTTCGGATGCCGCGTCGTCCGTCGGCGAACTGTGCGAGTCGCTCCGTGAAGTCGTGGAAGGGACGTTTGGTCGTCATCGGATGATCACCCCCGTCTCAGTCCGCTCGATATTGAGGTCGTGGCGTTCGACGAGCCGTTCCAGTTCGGAGTCCAGCGATTCGCGATCCGACGGGAGAACCCCGATCGCCGTGATGTCTGTGGGAGACTGATCCCCAACGAGTGTCTGTAGCTCCTCGAACGTATCTCGTAACTCCTCGATGTCGCTACCGGCAACCACAGCGAGGGGTTCGCTGTCGAGGAGTGTGTTCGTCGCTCGGATGAAGTCGTCAGCCTCGGTGTTGGTCGTTCCGCCGGTCACCGTCGATACCGCGTCCGAGACGTCCTCGTACCACGATGCGGCGCGACGGAGGGGTGTGATGTATTCGCTCTCGAAGGCCGGCCGAACGTTCGACCCGAACTCGCTCGCGGGCCGAATCCACGGATGCTCCTGTAACCCGTCGACGAACGCATCGATCTCAGTTTCCGCCCGGAACGAGTCCCACGCGGTCTCGATCGCCTCGTCGAGCGCCGGCGAGGTGGTTTGGGCGTCGTTGAACCGATCCCAGCCATCGTGTGTCCACCATTCTCCCTCGTAGCCGTCGATGCTCTCGCGAAGCGTCTGGCTGGCTGCTTCGCACTCCTCGGTCAGCCAGTCGTACGACTGCTGGGCGAGAGTCAACTGCGAGTCGATTCGTGTGAGCGCGGGGAGGCGCAAACTCCACACTTCCTCGGCGTCGTCGTACCAATCCTGAGCGTTGTTGGTTGCTTCGACGACGTCCTCCCAGTCGGTGTCGCGTGATTTGACGGCCTCTCGTCGGTTGATCGCGCTCTGCTGCTTGGCTTCGAGCTCCTCAACGAACGACTCGAGGAGGTTGCGAACGGCGCGCGTTTGGATGTCACTCTCGGCGACCAGCCTGACGTCTTCGACGAGACTACCGAGTCGACCCGCGAGCGTGTCGTTCGCGGACTGGAGCCTGACGATTCCGTCCGGGATGGTCTCTGTCGAGTCGATGAATCCGCCCTCCCGAAGGATACTTCGGACGCCGCCACTCCCCGCGATCTTGAGACGCGTCGTCGTCAGTTTGTTCAGATCGATGACGGCGTCGAGTTCGAGGGAGTCGCCCGTTTCGTCGACGGGCAGGAAATCTCCCTTCCGGCAGAGGCCCCAGATAATCGCACACAGCGCGGGGCGAGCGTCCTCGTAGATCGGCTTCTTCTTCACGATGCCGTCGATGATTGTTGCCATCGCGAGGTTCCCGCCGCGTTGCTTCAACTGTCGGCCGGTGAAGGCGCGAACGTTGTTCTGGATCGACCCACCGTGCGTTTCTGGGTCTTCCGTCGCGACATCGATCTGCTGGGCCCACGTAGGTAGTGGGTCTTGTGCTGAGAGTCCCCGGAGTTCCTGTAAGTGCTCGTCGCCGACCTGCAGCATTACGGGGTGGAAGTCGTCGGGATAGTTGACGTCGAGATATTCCTCGACTCCCGAGACCATGCCCCCGATCTGATCGCCGCGATCCTTGACGTCGAACGCCCCGCTCTTGAGCGCCTCGACGAGTTTGCTCTGGACGCGTGCTGCGCGATCGGAGAGGTCACGCTCGACGGACTGTGGGAGCGTGTGGTCTCCGACAGCATCTCTGAGCGACCACCACTCGATGAGGCTATCTCGGAGATCGTCGAGTCCGTCCTGTCCGATCGTCCATTCGAGCGGGTCGCCGTCGTAGCTGATGTCTTCTGCGGCGGGAGAAAGCCCTTCGACGGCGACTTCGACATCGAGGGCGTCCTCAGCGTCGACGGTCGTATCGAGTTCGATTCCGTCGATACTGAATTCGTAGCGAACCGGATACTGCTCGCCGGTATCTGGGTACTCAGCCGATGTCGGGAGTGAGAGGTCGCGCACGATGTCTTCCCAGAGATACCCGTCCACGGCTTCGATGATGGACTGCCAGTTCGGGTTGTCGAGGTTTTCCTCAGAGGCTTCGATGATTTCGCGCTCCTCTGGATGAGTGAACGCGTACTTCGGCCCGGTTTCATCGTGCGTCGGCCGGATGAACTTTCGAAGCCGTTGGAGCGAGTCCTCGACGCGGTTCTCCATCTGGAACTGAGTCGGGCCGTCGAGGTCACTCAACACGGCGACTGCGAGATTCCGCTCAGACATCGGAATCGTATCCGGAATGTGCTGGAGGAGCAACACGGCCTTCGCGACATCCACGTCGATTTCCTCCAGTTCGCCTGCCTTGTGCTGTTCCTCGATCTCCTCGATGACCCCCACGTCCTGTGGCGTGATGTCATCGAGTTCCGGTTCGATGAGGTCGTAGAAGTCGACCAGCGAAATAACGTTGGTCTCCTCGCCGGCCTCTATCCACTCTTGGAGGAGTCCGTGAACGAGGGCCAGAATCGCCCGTGCGGTTCCCGAGAAGATCGACTTCGCGGGATCGTGTGCTTCCTGCCGGAGGTTCGAGAGGATCTCGAGGAACAGCGGTGGCTGATACGGAAGGAACGGATAGAACTCGATGAGGCGCTCGCGGTCGATGTCGTCGAGCGGTGGTTCGGTGTTCTGTTCGATGCCCGAGTACACGAGTAACGTCTCGGGCTCGTTGCTGGTTCGATTGAGGACGCGTTCCGTATCCTCCTTCCCGTCCACCGTCTTTTTGAGCAACCGCTGGGTCGATATTTCGCCGACGTGTCGGCTCGGAAGGCCAAATCGGTGCGGGAACCGATCCTTGACGATACTGAAGTCGGCCCCGCGAGCCGCGAACTGCGGCTGGACGTCCTCGATTTTGGCCTGTGCCGTCGCCACAAGTTGGATGTCACCGTCACCGGTCTCGTCGACGCTCTCCGCAAGGGTCTGTAACTCGGTGAGGCGGTCGAAGTCCGTCCCGATGAAGAGACTGACCTCGTCCAGCAGTAGTACGAGCTTGACTGGGCGGCCGAGTTCCTCTTCGCGATCGCTCCGCAACTGTTCGAGGCGCTCGACCATCGCTTGGGGGTCGAGATCGGACGGTATCAGATCGTCTAAACCATCCGCCGTGCCGGTCTCCTGCTCGAAGAGTGTGGGAAGAACGGTGTCCGCGAGAGCGTTGTACTGCTGAACGTCTTCCCAGTCGTACTTCTCGGGACTATCAACCGTACTCCGTAGTGCCGTTTGGGTGTTGGCAGTCCGATCCTCCCACGCGTCGGTCGTCCGATACCAGTCCTCGAAGAAGGCGACGTCGAGTTGCGACGAGAGCCCTCCCTCGGCACCGGTGAGCCGTTCCGACGTGTGAGCACTGCGGAGAACGATCTCGCTGAAGCTCAATTTCTTCTGACCCTGATGCTTCAGGAGGTTCACCGAGATCGGGATGACCTCGTACTCATCGTGGATCGATGACCACGTGGTTTCGAGCGTGTCCAGCTCACGACCGTCGGTTAGCTGCTCCCAGACATCCTCGCGCTCTCGAAGCCATTCGCTATCTAGCAGGCCGCGGAGCACGCTGAGGAGGTGGCTCTTCCCGCTCCCGTAGTACCCGTAGAGCCAGTAGTTCGCGCCCGACCGCATATCCTCGGAACGGCCGAGCAGGCGCGAGAAGAAGTCGGACATGAAGTCCTCAGACTCCTCCGTCACGTGGTAGGTGTCGATCGATTCCAGACGGTGATCGCGACCGTCATCCTCGCGGTCGATGCGAACAGATTCCTCGAAATCGCTCCCAACATCGGCGGCGAACCAGCTCTCGTCAGTCATACTTCGCCCTCCCACGGTTCGGCCCAGTCGTACGTGTCGGCGACCGGCTGGAGCCTCAGTTCACCGTGAATTCCGCTTGCTTCCCAATTCGGATGATCGCTTATGCGTTCGGCCAAGGAGTCCCAGTACTGTTCCGGTTGGAAGAGGTAGAGCCATCCGGTCGGCTGGGAGAGCCAGTCATCGCTGTGGGTCTCCCACGAGTAACCTGACGCGACGAGCAACGGTGTCGTCCCAATATTGGGGATTTGCCCCTCTAACGCCTGCTGTGTGTCGAGAACGTCGATCTCTCGCATCACAGAGCGGAGTCCTTCGCCCCACCGACGCGTCGTCGATTCTGCGTAATCAAACTCGCTCCCATCATCGTAATGGAATTCGTTCAGAAGGCGTTCGACTGTGTCCTGCTCGAAGTCCAGCCCGTCGACGCCGGACTCCTGAAGCCGATTGGCGTATCGGTGGACGATGTACTTCACGAGAGGATCGTCCTCCACTAGGTAGAAGTACAGTACCTGCGCCTTATCGCGTTTCGTCTCGCATTGATCGAAGACCGTCGGAAGTTGGACGATTGACGGGAGTTCGCTTCCCGCTGTCTTGAATCGCGAGCTGAGAGCGCGATAGATGCCCTTCGAACTGCCGCGCGTACTGCGCTCGTCGAACCGTTCTTCGACCCATTGCTCTTCGACGACTGTCCAATCTCGATGTTGGGCGTACAGCCGAGCGAGCGTCTCTGCCCGTTCTACGAGAAGCCCGCATCTAGTGAGCGCCATCGACACCTCTTCGTGAGAGAATGTCGAGTCGAGCGACGGCAGGGAAGTTCCCTTTCCGTCGGTGCGGAGAGTCATACTTTGTCTCGAACCATCCACACCACTTAGTTGATAGGGAAAAACGAATCGAGGAGACTTTAGATGTAGGTACGTGCCGTCCCCGGATTTCGAAGAGTGCTAAGTTTGTGACGAAGCAGTTATTGGGAGCCCCTCACCACCTATTTGAAAAATGGCTGAGGCGGTGCCATCGGAGATTGAATATCTCGATCCGGACTCTCTCGAGCCACATCCGTTGAACGATGACGTATATGGCGACCGTACAGACCCCGACGAGGCGCTACTATCGAGCATCGAGGAAATCGGTGTTGTAGAGCCAATTGTCGCCGATCCACAACCAGAGGCCGGGGAGGTCGCCGATCAGCCGACCATCATCTCTGGACATCGACGCACGGAGGCCGCAAAGAAAGTCGGGTTGGAGCAAGTTCCCGTTCGATTCGTCCGCTTAGAGACAGATCTTGAGCGACAGGAGCGACTCCTCGTCCACAACCAGAGCCGAGACAAGTCGTTTAGCCAGAAGCTCAGAGAGGCAGAGGAGCTAGAACGAATTGAGCGCGAGCGCGCGCGCCAACGACAGGGGACGCGTACGGACATCGTGGAAAATTCTTCACGAGGTGACGAAGAGATGTCCTCGCCCGACGACGACTTCGGTAAGACGCGAGACAAGGTCGCCGATACGGTTGGCTTCGGCTCCGGGCGCACGTACGATATGGCGAAGACAGTCTGGGATGCCGCTCAAGATGGAGATACTGTCGCCCAACACGAGGTCGACAAACTCGACCGCGAGGAGCAGTCTGTCTACGGTGCGTACCAGAAGGTTCGCGACCGAGTTCAAACAGAGACAGAGTCTGACGACGAGGACGGGACTTCGAGTTCAGACGAAGAGGAGCAGGACTCGTCCTCGGATGATGAAGAACCGGAACGTGTCGCGGCAGAAGACGCCATTCTCTCGGCACATAAGGGGACGAACGACGAGGTCTTCCCCGAGGTACTTGACCTGCACGTCGAGCCCGGTTCAGAGATAGCCGACGTTACCTATGGAGAGGGCGTCTTCTGGCGTCAAGTCCCGTCAGGAAAGTACGAACTGACTGCGACGGACATCGATCCCTCGCGATCACCAGACTCTACAGACGGGGTCGATTGTCGAGACCTTCCCTACGACGACGCGTCGTTCGACTGCGTCGTCCTCGATCCACCGTACGCCGAGGGGTTCTACGAAACGCCGGACAAGCCGTCGGACAACGATTACTGGATCAAGGATCGCTATGTCGGGACGACCGGCGAACAGTCGGCGACCTACCATGATGCGGTTCTCGAGATGTACGCGGCAGCTGGAGAGGAAGCCCGTCGTGTGCTACGTGATGATGGTCTCCTCATAGCGAAAATGCAGGATGAGGTCAGTCGGAACGAGCAGCGTCTTACCCACATTGAGGTGACGAATATCTACGAGGAGATGGACTTCCACGCCAAGGATTTGTTCGTCGTCGTCCGACCTGATACACCTACTATAGGGAGGATGTATGAACAACGTCGGGCCCGAAAGAACCACTCGTACTTCTTAGTCTACGAGAAGCAAGGATAGAGTCGAAATATCTGGTGATCAGACCTGTTCTCTCCGGGCTTCCATCTCGCGATAGATGCCGTCGGTGACCCCGAGTAACCAGAGGCGGGTATACTCGCGCATTCCTTTGTCCATCACCTCGTCTACGATGTCCACGTCGTCAAGGAGTTCGTTCGCCTCTTCAAAAGGAAATTTAAGCATATCGTCGGTTGATTGGATCTCTCCCACGGACGTGTGCCGGCCTCTATGGTCTTCCGTACGGGAATGACAGATATGGGAATCGATAAGACTCCCGTGGACGAGTGCCCCGAGTGTGGCGAACAGGCTTACGATCACGTCGAACCCGGTGAGCGGTACGAGGGCTCGCCGATCGGACGTATTCGGGTCTGCGTAACGGAGGAGGGCGCGTTCTTCCATAGCTGGAAGCAGGTTGATGACCTGTAGACCTTTTCGAGTGGTAACCGGGCTGGCCGCACCGCTCGCCGAACGTCACCTGATGTCAAGAATGTATAGCAGCGACCGGGCAACCGGGCGGAGTACAGGACAAATCTGCTGAGTCCAGTGGGATGCTGAAACCTAAGTGCAGCAGGTGGCGTGGTACAGATATGGTGGAAGAGAAGGTCTCAGACTTGGACGATCCGCTCGCGCACTTGCACGAGGCAGTTGAGGAGGGTGCGATTGTTGAAATCGTCGAACTCGATGGGTACGAGACGCTGAACGTGAAGCTTGACGACAAAGTCACGGTCAGTCCCGAGGAACACGATATGAAGACCGCACTGCTGGACTATCGGGATGTTCTGCTGGAGATGGTAGACGCTAACGAGGAAGACTGGCCAGACGTGCTTGACCGTCACGGCGTCGGGGACGAGGAGCGGCGGAAGCAGTTGCAGGTGTTTGCCCGGGACGCTGGCGTGTAGGGTTGTCGGTGACCGTCGATCAGCAGAACTCGTGGTAGACGTCGTCGAGATCACCACGGTACTGCCAGTCAATCATATCCCAGTCATCGACATCGACACTACTGGTATCAGCGACGGAAACTCGGATGCTGTCGAAGACTCGTACGTCGTAATAGTAGGTTGCGGATGCGTCTGTCCCTCTGTCGTTGTCAAGAATGCAGATGCCGAGACTGTTCCAGTAGTTAAGAGTTCCTGACCGAGTGGGCAAGGGAGAATCCTGTCCTGAATTAGCAGCCTTTCCGGTTCTACATTTACATACGGTGATTGGATATGGGGAACCGCATGGCAGACTATATCCGAGCCCTGCACCCGAATCCCGAACGGCCCGACTACAACGACGAGGTAAACACCGAGAAGCTACCCGGTTGCGGTGACACAGTTCTCATCGACGCCGACGAACTTCCGCCAGTGAAAGAAGGTGACGTGTTTCGGGAACAGTGTCCATCCTGCACGCGACATAAGTCTCGGTTGGAAGTCGTCGAGATAGTTTCCGAAGAGTAGTCCATTAGCGTAGAGTGTCGACCCTCTTTTGACTCAAGTAGTGGTTACGAATATCGGCGAGTGATGCTCATAGATGGCCAGATACCGGTGTTACTGGCCAATCGCCTCCAGATCATCACGTGCCTGCTCGGCAAGGTCGTCGTCGCCTCGGTCTCCAAGGTAAATGTCGCGTCGATCGACGACTCGAGGGACTGTTCGTCGCGGCACGCCGATCTGGCGTTGGATACGGCGGTCTGACCAGCCGAGTTCCTCCTTGGCCACGATCGCCTGTACAGCCTGCTCGTACTCCTCGTTGTCTGGCCGGAGGTTCCCATCTTCAGAGGTGAAACCGTAGATCGGTCGACCGATGCGCTTCCCGGCTTCTTCGGCGGCGCGGAGACCGTCGATGGTTCGCTGCTTGATCATCTCGTGTTCGATGTCGGAAGCGAAAGAGAGGCCATAGAGGATGGCCTTCTGCTCGAGGTTGAGTTCCTCTGTATCTGGTTCGATGTGGAGACCGTCGTTGACGACGACAAGCCCACACCCGTTGTCCACGACGATCTCGTGGACGGCGTCGTTGAGATCGCGCATATTGCGCCCGAGGCGAGTAATCGATCGGACGATGACGCGTTCGGTCTCTCCCTCACACACGCGACGCATCATCTCTTGGTAGCCGTCGCGGTCTGTGTTGCTGCCGGTGGCCTCGTCTTCGAGCACGTCGATGTTCGAGGGCTCGATCTCGAGTTCGTCGATGGCGTGGTTCCACAACTTCTCCTTCTGCTGGGCGATGTCCTGTTCGGGGGTAGAGACGCGTGCGTAGATTGTGGTCGGGTATCGCATGTTTGGCTGGTTCTGGGTGGTGTTAGGCTGCCCGGCTGCCCACCAAGGGAGCCAACATAAAGACTGGGATTTCTCGCCCGCGTGAAAGCCTCTCGGGCGAAAACCATCCGGTTCTGGCCCAACACGCACTTGATACTGATGTCTCCTGAGTGATAAACGCCGGCGCGCAGAGCTACTCGATGACAGCATTAAGTGAGGAGGGGTCTATCACGATGCTATGGAAATCGTGCATGACCCGTCGCTCGATCCTCGGGAGCCTCGGGAGGGTGATTTAGAGGTATTTGAAGGCTTGGAGCCGGGGGATTCTGTGAAGTTCTTCGAGTGGCCGGTCGAACCGCTCACCGTCCTCGGTTGGGAGGACGATGAAAATGTTGGGGAGCGTCTAAGAGTCAAGGCAGAAGGCAGCGAGTCCTTTCTATATCGCGTAGAAGATCATCTCTGGCACTACGTGCCGGAGGAAGATACGACGAAGAGCATAATCCGTTCCCAGTTCAGAATCTCGTGTTGGTCGAGTCCCCGGAAGCCTGAGCTCACCAATTGAGGCGGTCAAAGAGTCACCGCGAAGAGGCGGTGGGATAGTCATAATGGATTTATCATAATAGCGTAGAGTACTTCACAATATGAGGGACGAGAAGGTCTCCCAGCACTACGTACCCCGCCTTCACCTTCGGAGATTCTCGACCGATCCCGACGAGAACTCTGTCTACTGCTACGACAAGCAGAATAAGCGGAGTTTCCCAACCGGTGTCGACAGTACCGCAGCCGAGGACTTCTTCTACGACGGAAAGACCGAGCTGGTTCCAGAGATGGAGAACTTCTTGGAGAATTTGGAAGGACGCGTCGGCACTCCGTACGAGAAGATAGTCGACAACCAATCGATCTCTTGTCTTACCGAGGCAGAGAAAGTAACCATCGCCCTTTTTCTTGGAGTGCAGATGGTCAGAACACGAGGGTCGAGGTCGTCGATGCGAGGTATGGTTGAAGGTATCGAGGAGAGTATCGGACGAGAGAACATGCCGGAAGAGTTCAAGACGGAACTCGATGAGATGAAGGACGAGGAATCGTTGAGAGAGTTGCAGAACAACCTGATCAAGGACGCCAGTAGCGACTTCGCGAATATAATCGCGGCATTAGATTGGCACCTCTTCCTGAACGAAACCGATCTACCATACTACACCTCCGATTTCCCCGCAGTCAGGCATAATGAACTGGACTTCGGGCCCTACGGAAATCTTGGGTTGCGGAATCGAGGTGTACAAATCTACTTCCCCTTGACTCCGTGGATGCTTCTGTTGATCGTAGAGCCTAGTGTGTACCCTGACCTGCCGGAAGTGTCGAACACCACTGACCGAGAAAATGTGGTTTTCCAGCGTGATCTGCAAGTTCAGCGGTCAAACCGTTTCGTGTACTCTTGCCGGGACGATTTTGATCAGGCGGAAAGACGAATTGAAGCCACTCCAGAGGTAGCGGAGCCCCTTTCGGAGAGAGCAAACGTCGAGTAGGGGCCGACAGTCGAATTGGAGCCAGCCCAAGGGGTTCTGAAGCGTCCATTCTCTGCAGTAAAAACCTTTAATCGGCTTCGATAACGCCTGTACCTTCCGGTAAACACCCTCCTCAACAATCCGTTTATCTACTCCTTCGGCCCAATCCATTCTTGAGAGGAGAAAGACGCCGCGATGGAGGTGACGCTGCCAAATCAAGTGATCTGCTATGAGCGACAACGACGACAATCCGGAAGCACAGAACGAGAACGAACTGGCTGGTCTCGACGCTGTAGAGGCAGCCCAGCAAATCCACGACGAAATCCGATTCCGCCTCGAGCCTGCGAACGAGTACGAGTGGGGCGACCCAGAGTACGACGCGTTCGACGAACTCCTCGAGAACAAGTGGGGGTCGCGTCTGGAAGCATCCATCCCAGCGACGGGGAGCGACGAGCCCTATCTCACCCTCGGTATTCACCTGCTGCGAGAGAGTGCGGTAATCCAGCAGCGTACGGTCGGCCCGATGGACGAAAACGCGACATACGTCGGCGACGTGCGCGACGTCCTCACGAGCTTCGCGCCGGTGCTTGAGAAGTCGTATATCAAGGTGGAGCGGGATGCTGAAGCCACCGAGCTGATGCGGGAAGAACTCGCTCGCGAGAGCAGTAGTAGCGATGACTGACTACGACACGAACCCGGATGCCCCACCGATGGAGGAGATCGCGAAGCAACTCCGTCACGGTGACGAGGGAAATCGGAACATCGTCTCGGATGCTGACGAGGTAATCGGAATGTCGAACAACTGTGTTGAGGCCCACCATCACGCGTGCGATGGCGAGATCATCATCCAACTGAAGCCGCACATCGGCTGGCGAATGGGCGACGGCGATTCGGGCTGGACGATGAGTAACGACGAGATACAGAAATACTCCGTCTACACGATCTGATCTCACTCGCGGCCGACCCGGCGGCCATCTCGGGGGTTCGACTCCCCCGGCGAGCTTCAGACGAGAACGACGCTACAGAGGTGATTTAGACGCGACACGCACGCGAGACAGCTACAACACGGCTCGAGACTATGAACGAGAACCATCCGATCAACACGAACAGGCTTCGAACATTCGACGGCTTCGAGGGCGACGCCTACGTCGAGGACTACCGAATTCGCCCACAAGAGGTTAGAGGCGACCAACTGGCAGTGTCGCTGCTGATGCGGATTGGCGGGCCTCACGGTCGATTTACACTCCGCGCCGAAGCGACGTTCATCGACGGGGAGGACGAGCGCCATCGGGTGGAGATCCGCCGCCCGGCTGGAGACCTCGTCGACGAGTTTGAAGTCGACTGGACAGCTGCTGCGCCGACCAACACCCGTGATGCGACACAAGCCTTTCACGAGGTCTACGTCGGGGTGGTGGACGACTGGTACAATCACGCGCTGGCCGCCGAAGAGGCGGGTGAAGAGGCGTGAAATACGGAACGTGGCTGAAGAAGGACGGCGAGAGCGCAGAAGTGGTTACATCCCCGAAGAAGCAGGCGCGGACGTACAGGTATCCGTTCGTTTGCGTCGGCGACGCGTGGATGCTTGACCGGGAGCGTGACTGGTACACGGAGCACGCACTCCAGTACGCGGCGATGGAACTGGATGCACCGCTTGTCCGCAAGCGAATGCATTCAAGCCAGACCGCGCTCGACGACTTCACCGATGACCGCCCTTCTGACGGCGGGGTTGGGGCGGGGTTCACCCTCGCGTTGGCGGGCTGATCCCCTTCACCTCATTCTGTCGAACCCCCGCCCGTTGCTACATTTATCCGCGGGGAGCACAGTCCCGGTAAAGTGCAGTGGTACGCGAGAACCTGCACGATAGCGACGACAGGAATTCCAACCAGCCGCGACGCGTCGAGACGTGTGACATCGACGCCATCGAGTCCGACGCCATCCGCGAAGTCGCGCGGAGGTGGCGTCGCGCCGGCCGTCGTATCGAGGCCGGGAACCAGCTTACCGGTGACTACGTGTTCGACATCGAGACTGGCGTCTCCGTCTACGAACACGCCGGGAAGTACGTCGCGAGTGACGACGGTGACCGTGACCCTCGGTTCGACTCGCCACGCGACGCCGCGCAAATGGCGGTCGGTTACCTCGAGGCTGTCGAGGCCGGTGGTGACGCGTGACTCGCTACGGCGACTTCCCGGATCACCTCCAGCACCTCATCGACGATCTCGGCGAAGAAGGATTCAGCATCACCTACGGCGAGGTTGAGGGCGAGGGCGGCGGCCCCGGCTTCACCGCCGAGCGTGGAGAGACCATCATCCACGTGGAGGACTGGACGCAGACGTGGGCCTTCAGCTGCCGCGATCCCGAGCGCCCGGACTACGACGACACGTGGGCGTACCCGAGCCGCGCGCGCGAAGAAGTCTGGAAGTGGTTGGACGAGTCCACGGATTAACCCACACTCGGGCAGGCCGCGCGGCCTGTCGGGAAGTTACGTTGTTGCCGGGGCTATCCGGTTCACGAACCGCGGATCTAGTAGAAGATTGAGCCTATTTCTAAAACCTCAACTGGATTGCCTACAGCCCACCCGAGTATGAACCTCGACGAAGCCCTCGACATCCTCGAAGGCGGCGAACTCAAGGTGTACGAAACCCCGCTCGGAACGAAACTGTCGGTGAAGACCCCTACCGGAGAAGATTGGCACTTCTCTCCCGACGAACGCGAAGCCGCACAAGACGTGATGGGGCGCTACGAGGACGTCGCCACCAGCGCCTACGACGCCGACGATGAGGACGAACTGGCTCGCACCCTCGCCGAATCCGACGTCAACGAACCGTGGCGCGTGATCGGCCGCGTAGAGAACATCCCCGTCTCAACCGAAGAGGCACAAGGGTTGGTTGAGTCCAACGATTGACCGCTGTCACTCGTCTTCGACGATGAACGCGACACCGTACTCGGTGTCAACCACGCGAGTCTGCATCACCTCAGCGTCGTCAGCTGCGTCCACGTCCCACTCCGCAATTTCCTCGGCCTCTGCCTCCGTCTCTGCGGGAACGATGTACGCACTTTCGCCGTCCAGCTGCCCTGACGACACGCCGTCCGGGTCATCAACGCGCTCGCGCAATTCCTCCGACAGCTCCCACATCGCGTCCTCTTCGCCCGCCATCGTCACTCACTCCCGACAGCTTCGTTCATCTTCTCTTTCGCAGCCTGAAGACCCCCATCGATGCTCTCCTGCACTTGCTCCAACTCGACGAAGACCTCGTACTCGTCCACGGGGACGTGATCCGGCTCGGGAATATCCGCGATCTCGCCCTCCGAGGAGCGCGGCGTGACAAACGCCCCCACAGACTCGTCGCCGATCTCGCGGTCGAGGACGTCACGCAACTCCTTCGCATCCTCCCGGTCATCCATCAGCCACTCATCGTCCGCACCGACGTACATATTGGTGGTGACCTCCACCTCGTACCGGGACTCATCCAATTCGCTGTCTTCGAGAATCTCGCGCGCCTCGTCCGCCATCAGCTCGCGCCACTCGTCGCGCAGTTCGCTGCGCTCATCACGGCTAATTTCGTCGGTGTACAGGTACTCGTACCACGTCTCGTCGTCCGGTTTCTCGATCATTTGCACCGCAATCTGAACCACCCCACTCAGTTAAACGTCCGCGTTCAAAACCTGCCGACGGCGCGGCGAGTCACTCCCACGGCTCCTGCATCGCGCGACGCTGCGCCTCCTTGTCCTCGCTGATGTACTTCCGCGTCGTCTCGATCTTGTCGTGCCCCATCACGTCCTGCAGAATGTGGATCGGCGTCTCCAGCACGTTTGCGTGGTGTGTCGCGAACGAGTGCCGAAGGGTGTGGCCAGTGACCTTCCACCGCTTCTTCCCCGCTGCGTCAACGTACAACACCTCGTTGATTCCCGCATTCCGCGCCGCGTCCTTGACGATCCGCGACACGTGCGACGCCCGCATCTGCTCCGCCTGATGTGTCAACAACAGGTAGGGCGACTCGTCCGCGTAAGGTGACAACGCCGACCGCCTGTAACCCAACCACTCGTTCAGCAGCGGCTCCATCCGATTGACCGGGTACCACACGTCGCGGTAGTCATCCGTCTTCTTGGCGTAAATCCGGATTCGGCCCTCGTCACGGTCGATGTCGCCGATTTTGACGCGCACGATCTCGGACGAACGCATCCCCGTGTACCACAGCAACCGGATAAGGATCTCGTTGCGCAGAGCCGGTGACGGGAGAGCGTCGTCCTGCCACAACTCTTCGACTTCCTCCCGCGGGATGGCGACGTAATCCTTGTTCTGGTTCAGCGCCTCCGCCTGCAAGGTGCGGGACTTCCCGTTGACATAGTTCTCCCAGTCGAACGCAGTCGTCGGGTCGTCGTCAACAACCCCCTTCCTGTACATCCAGTCATAGAGGTGGCGCACGCTGTCGAGTTTCCCCCCGAGCGTCTCCGTACTCTCGAACTCGCCGCTGATGTACTCGAGGTAGTCGTCGAGGTCAGACCGGTTCGCCTCCTCGAGATTGATGCCGTAGTGCTCCTCGAGCCACCGGGCGCACGTCACCGCGCCGCTGATCCACGTCTGCGCACTCCCCTCTGCCTGTGTACGCTTCATCGAGGCTCGGAACCCACTCAGAATCTCGGCGTTCCGCTCGCCGAACTCCTCGACGTAGGGCTCGTGCGGCTTGACGGCGGCTCCCGGAATCCGACGCGCCTCAACCATCGTATCCCTCCACTCGGTAGATGCGCTTGTCGGACTGCTCCTGCGGGCGCGCGAACGTCGCTTCGATGCCCTTCACGTCGTCCGCCAACTGCTCGATGACGCCCTTGATCTCGATGGGGGTGTATCCCTCATTCTGCAGGAGGCGGGCGAGATGCGACGCGCTCCCGGTGCGCCCGATCACGTCCTCCAGTTCGTCCTCCGGTGTCTCCATCGGCGGCTTCTCGGGCGTTCGCTTGAGGATCTCCTCACGTTCACCGGTCGGGATCAAATCCTGCACGAGAGCCTTGAGTTCGGTGTAGTCGGCCATCTCCTCGTTGCGGGCGAGCATGTACGTCTCGTCGATGGTGTCGGCCATCTCCCGCATCTCGTCGCGGATGCTGTCCAGCCGCTCGTGGACGCCGTTCATGTCGACGTCGACTTCGCCACCAGTGTCGGGTTGCTCGCCGAGTTCGGCTTCGACGGCCACGGCGATGAGGTGCGTCAGCGAGCGGTACTCGGGGTTCTCTTCGGCGGCCTGCTGCCACCGCGTTTTCGTATCGGGATTGACTTTGATCCCGATGAAGCGTTCGGAGTCAGTCACACCACCCCCGTCACCCGTCCTCGCTTATGAATGTAAAATCCGTTTAAAAGAGGGACGGCTGCCGGGCACAGGAGGCCCGTCAGCGATTCATTTCACCTCCTATCGGTGCCTCCCGCGTTCTAGAGAGTTATAGATACGCCGGCCCGTGGATTACCTCACCGGGTGCGACAAATCCTTTCCGAACGTAGTCTGCAGCGGCGTCAGCGTATTTGATTGGAACGGGCTCCCGCGTACTGCGAGCAGGGCTCCCGAAGTGCATCTCTGTGAGCCAGTACACTTGTTCTGTGATTGTGTGAAGGTCGGTCGGGCCACTGTCTTTCACGATCCCAATCGTGCGTGGCGTTCCCTGTTGGTTATCCTGCGTCGTTTCGGGGACACCCCACGGGTGGAGTATCGATTCTTCTCGGTCAGTATCAACGAATCCCAACCCCTTGTCCGCGATCTTGAACTCATCGTCCTCGTGAGTGGTAACGCGCGGCTGGCCGGTCTTTCGAATGCCCACCATGTCGAATTCGATGTCCATCCCGCTCAGTCCTTCACGAATTGTGTCCACCTGCTCGTGTATTTTCCCGTCACGAAGAATGGTGACATGCCTAATGTTTTCCTCGTGGGAGCTGGCGAAATCGTGAACCAAATCGCGGATGAACTGATTGATGTGATCGGCTTGGAACTTTTCCCCGGACTGGAGAGTCGTTGATTCGGCTGCGAACACGGCACCATTATTGAGGACGACACTCGCGCTCGCCCCTGCATGCTGGTTGTTTTCGTCCCTCGTCACGTCCAGTCCCATGAATGCGTCCGTCGGCCCGGGCAGGTCTCCTATCACCCATGGAGTCCCTCCAGCCTTGGCCACAATAGCGCTGAGCGCGTTGATGAAGGAGAAATTCCCGGCTGAAGCGTTGATTGCAAGTAACTCATCGATTGTGGGTTTCATCATCATCTGCGAGGGGATTCCTCTGCGCATCAGCGACCGTTTCAACTCGTCAAATGGATCCTCCATCCCGGGCAAGGAGTCTGCTTGTTCCTTATCGGGAACGACCGCGACTACGACATCGGTATCTTCATCGACACTGTGGGCCGCCTCAGTGTAGGTCGATACGTCACCCAGTTCGAAGGTGTAGTTCTTCACCGCGGCTGGTGCTCCAATCTCACGCAGACGCCGTACAAGCAACGGGAGGAACTCCTCGCGAATCTCGTCGAATATCGAGGTTGCTGGGGTGAGCACACCAACCCGATACTGGCCCGGTGAGTTGAACACGCCGTGGTCAACAAGACCCCTTCGGGGCATAGTATGCCGATTTTCGCCACCGAAGACTAGGCGAGGTGATTCGCCTCGGATTCGCGTGAGTTCGTACCCGTAGTTTGTCGGCCCCGGAAGGAACTCTATGTCGACCGTTGGCAGAACCTGCAAATCCTCGACGAAGTTGGACGCTAGAATATGCCGCCTCTGTGGTAGGAGACCTTTCTCCTCGTTGTAACGCTGGTGGAAATCCCGGTCTTGCTCTTCAATTTGTTCTAACCGCGGGCTTGGAAGGAGGAGATGTGGTAGCTGATACTTGGTATCGTTTCCGTACCGTATTCGAAGGAGGCGGGGGTCTTTCTCTTTGAGTTGCTCTCGGAATTCCTCCTCAACGTCGCCTTCGTGAAGGCCGTATATGCTGTTCCCAACATCGTCTATATGATCCGTGTATTGACTGTCGCTCCACCCCACGAGCTCGCCACTACCTCGCTGATCGTAGTGAGTCGTGTCATGCTCGACCTTCATCCCGCTGGGGTCGTCACCCTCGTCAATCAGCTGGTCGACGGTCGTCGTCGCTCGGAGTGTGTGCCCAGACTCGACGTGTAACAGTGGAACTCCGTCGGACGTGATTCGGACACGAAGGTCGTAGGTCGGGTGAGCGGCGAACTTCCCACTTTCGGCGACGAATGCCGGTGATTCACGAACGACGTCGTTGAGGAATCGAAAGCTGTACTTGTCCTTAGGGATAGCACGCCGGAGTGCCGACTGTACTAGCTCTTTGAGGTCGTCATTATCCTCCGAGATCGCCGGGTCAAGTGTCCGATGGCGCACGAACTCCGGGCTGACTGACTTCCCCCACACCTCTACGTCTCGCGAGAGATTGGTGATCGAAATCACCCTGAGGTTTCCGGCCTGTGCGACCGGTACGCCATGGACTTGGTCAAGCCAATACTTGGCTGAAGCCGTGAAGCGGTCGACATCTTCGTGCTGCTTGACGCCGGGTGACACGTTGAGCTTGTACTCTTTGACTGTGAGGTTCTCGAGGGCCTTGTTACCGCGACTGTGCATCAAATAGGTACCTTCTCCATTCACGGGGGAATGGTGGAGACGTCGCTGTTCGTCGGCGTCGTCGGAGTCTGTGGTGTTTTCGGAGTTCGTCATATTCGATGAAGGGTGCAGTTTTGTGTCTCTGTTAACGGAGAAGCCGTGAGAGCAGCCCGTCAGTCGTCTCAATATCGAACGGGAACCAATCTCTCACAGCGTCTTCTTCCTTGATGACGACCTGATGGCCGTCGTTGCTCGCCCGCGCCTCGTTTGGCAGGCAACGAGCGTACTGCCGGACAGAGCTGAAGACACCGAGCGACTCGTCAAACTCGGCAACCAGCTTGCCATTACGCCGCTGGAACTCAACGAGGTCACCGTCGACAGCGTCCTGCCAGAGGAATTTCCCGAGGTCGTACCGTTCCTCCGCTGGTTGGTGCGGGAAGTAGTCCGGCAGTTCGCGGCCGGCCGCATCGTAGAGATCAACGAAGACGTTTCGCGCCTCCGCTAATGTGTCGTCGTCTTTCTCCCGAATCGCGATGTCACGGTTGCGGAACTCGTGTGCGAACCATGTGAACAGGGGATTCGACCGCTTCGTGAGCTTACTCGCGTACTCAGCCGTCTTGTGCGTCTGATCGAACTGGACGTCCAGATATAATGTCTTGGCGCGGTGCTGAATCCGAGACCGAGGGAGATTGTCGTTGCTGATAAACGCGAGCGCCGGGAAGTCGGAGTCCCCTGTCCAGTGCTTCTGTCGGAAGTTGAGATAGGCCTCGGTATCGAGGTCACTCGGATTGATGTCATCGAAGACGACCGGAAACACCGAGTCTACCTGCCGGACGGAGCGTAGAGCCGTCTTGTTGAGGTTGTCCCCATCTTCGGGCTCCGAGACGTGCCCGTCCGAGAGCAGGTGGAACGCGTACCTCGCGAGTGTCCCCTTTCCACTTCCGGGTTCGCCGTAGATGTAGAGACTCGGCAGGAACTTATCGAGGTCGATACCGCGGCTCTTGTAGACGCTGGCGTATCGGTTAATGAATGGCGCCCAGAAGAACCAGATAATCGCCTCGAACATCTGGGCTTTGACGGCCTCGGGATGATCGGTCTTCCCGAACTCGTCGACAGCCTCGAAGTACTCTTCAAGTTGCGCGAGGGCCGTGTCGACCCGGTCTGGGTCGTCAGGTACCTCACGCATCAGGTCAAGTTGGAGATCTTCTGGCGTCTGCAGCACCAGTCTGTCGTCGTCAGTAAACCACATCTTGGGCGCCCCAAACTTCTCCTTGGAGTGACGACTGATGGCGCCCGGCGAGGCTCGAAGCTTGCTGCCTTCAATCGATCCGTCAAGCGAGCGGAACTCATCTTGCCACTCGCCGGGTACGCTCTCGTAGCCCTGCAGTGACTGGGAGATGTGAACGTCGCTGGCCTCCTCGTCATCTGTGAACGAAACCGTGATGTCGGCCTCGTCCTCCTCAAAGTCGCCGACGATTGTAGCCTTCCGAACGTTCGCCTCTTCAAGGCGATCGGTGAGTGCCTGCTCAACCTCAGCCTCCTCCGAGTCCGAGGTCGTTCGACCAGCAATCCACGCGTGTACCTCCTCTTCCTGCTGTTCGTTAGGGAGTTCCTCGACGCGTTCGGTGAGATCCTCCATGAACACGTCACCGTAGTCGCGCATCTCGGCATACCACTCGTCGAAGACGGAATCAATCCGCTGGTTGCCGTCGGTACGGAAAACGACGATGACGTTCTTTTGGTAGACTGACTCCCACGCCTTCTTGCTGAGGTTAGGCGAGCCCACGATGTTCGTCCGCGTGCCGTCCTCGTGTTCGAGGAGGTAGAGCTTCGAGTGAACCTCGTTGTTCCGGAGCGCCGGCAATACAATCTGGAGCCGATCCTCGCGCTGGAGCCGCTCAAGACGGGCCGCAAGTTGTTCCTTCCCGCGTAGCGACTCCCGGTAGTCCTTCGTGTGGTCGCCGACCACTACCTCCATCTCGTCGACATCGATGGCGTCGAAAACACGGTCGAGCATCTCCGGTGACTCCGAATAAGTTACGGCGCGAATCCTCCGGATGTCCGAGGTGAAGTACGTCTGGAAGTTCTGCCATCGCTTCAGCGTGGCCAGTTCGAGTGTGGCCGTCTCGCCTGTGTCGGCGAACTCGATCTCTGCCTCCAGCAGCGTGTTCGGGTTATCGCTCATGGATAGGTCACCTCTCGGGTATGTCAGTCGTGCTGTACCACAGGGTGGTCGAGACCGCGGATTTCCACCGGACGGACGTTCGGAGCCTTGATGACGGCCTGTCCTTGTGTGAACGTCGCAAGGTCGTCCGGAGTGTAGCGGCCGGGAATCGGGATGTCTTTGGCGACTTCCTTTTCGAGCTGCAGGAAGATCTTCGTCCGGAGCTGTGACCTAATCTGGTCGTCCACGTCGGCTGGCTCCTGTGTTACGAGTGAGAGCCCAAGGTCGTACTTGCGGCCCCGTTTGGCAATCCTCCGGAATGATTCCACTATCGCCTCGCGCTGCCGGGTAGAAGTATCTCCAAGAAACTCGTGTGCCTCGTCGAGTCCGAGCACCAATGGGGTTTCAGCAACATGTGGGTCAGGATCGTCGTCCGAGAGTTTATTCTGGGCAATGTAGCTCAGTAGCGCCATCACGACCACACGCATCTCCGGATCGTCAGGGTCTCCGAGATGACTCACCGGTACGACTGTAACACGACCGGGCTGAAACAGTTCGTTAGAAATTTCGGTGAGTTGGTGTGTTCCCGAGTCGAATACTGAACTGAAGTAGTCTCTATCGACGAGGCGGTTAATAGCTCCCCACATGTTCTCGCCGATGTTGTGTTCCTCTCGGAGCGTTGCTTCGTTGACTTCGAGGTATTCCATGAATCCCTCGTAGGTCGGGTCAGTAGTCTCGTTGAAGTAGGAGTTCAGGCAGTCAGGGAGAGCAGCCTCGGTTGGGCCTCCGCTACTGTACGGCATGATGAGTTCCGGATTGGACTGAACGAGTTCGAATGGAATTCCAAACTCGCGAATATTGTCGATGTCCGGAGTGGGCTTCCCTTCGACGACCGGCGCGAACGTCCGAAGGTCGTGGGATCCGCATGCGCCCGTGTTGATGCCACCAACCTCGATGCCCTGTCCCTCAAGACGCTGGCGTTCGTCGTCAGGGAGGTCATCGGCTGACGGGTCGTCACCGAGACCGCTGTACTCTGCCTCGGGATCGACGACGACCATCCCCAACCGCCGGTCTTCCGTGCCGTCATCGCCGACGGCAATCTGGTAGGTCTGGTCAGTGGCCAGCTGCCGATACAGGTTCTTCGTGAAGTGCGTCTTCCCAGCGTCCGTCGAACCGGTCACGAGCGTATGTGTGTAGATAGCCGGTGTGGAGGCACTGCCCGTACCGTCCGGCAAGTGGAACGCAAGTGGATTTCCCGATGGGTGCCGCTCGCCGCCGACGGCGAGGTGGCCGACGAAAGGGCCGTTCGAAGCGAGATTCAGGCCGGTCTGAAGGAAGGCCTCCCCGGTGGCGTTGTAGATGCGGGTGAACGGCTTAGGTACCCGGTCAACGGTCGACCGCTCAAGGTCGTCCTCGGCCGACCCCTCAACGATGGCGATGGGGTCGAGTTCGGCCACCTGTACGTACTGGCGCTCGTCGATGGTCTCACCATCGATGCCCCGCCGCATGTCGGACATATCGTCGATGTCGGCCCGCTGCTCATAGCCGATCTCAACGACCTCCGCGAGCAGTTCTGCGTGGGGATCGTCGGCGCGTCGCGGATAGGGGATCTGGATGTAGTCGCCGAGGCGGAGTTCGTCACGTGTGTCGCTCCGCACGTAGCCCATAATGTCGTGGTTGCCCCGGCGGACACTCAGCCCCTCACTCGCCGTGACGTGACCGAGGGGATCGTCCGTTGCCGTGGTCTGGAGGCCGCGCTGCTCGGGCCCGTCTCCGAACTCAAGCCCCACACCGTCCCCGTTGTTATCCTCGGATTCGTCGTTAGCCCCCTCGTCATCGGCGAGGTTTCGCATTCGGTCTGCGAACTGGTCGAAGTCGTCGGTGTCAGTGTTGCTGTCGCTCATTATCGTGGATGGATGTCGTCCGCTAGCTGGTCGGTAGATGATTCGTCTCCCTGCTCGTCGGACTCTGCCGAGTCATCACCGGGTATGTCCATGTCCGGCTCTCTCGCGAGCGAAGGCCCGGTTCCGTGCCCCCACCGCCGGTCGCGGTTGTAGTCGCCGACTTCCTCAGTGCCCCGGAGAAGCCCAACAAGGTGGCTCCGCGCCTCGTGGGGAATGCGGGCGCGGTCATCTGCGCGCTTGACCGAGAACGGTACGTCGTTGGCCTCGGCTATCCGGGCCAACGCGAGTTGCTGAATCCGAACGCGGCCCTCTTCGGTGTCGACGAGCATGAGTGGTGCCTCGACGCGGATGACGATGTCATCCGGGAGGCGGACGAAGAAGAACGCCCGCCTGAAGTCTCGCGCCTCGTGGCCGTCCGGAATCCGGTAGGCGCCGAGTGGCTCGAGGTCGTTCCCGTAGACACGCTGACGGGAGCGCACGAGCCACGACGTGAACGTGAGGTGGTCGGGCTCGTCATCCGAGAGCAGCGCCGAGAGGAACTGGGAGTCATCGTCCCACGGCAGGCTTATTGACTCGTCAGCCGCGGCCGCCTTCGACGTGAGTGCCTTGACGACGTCATCGGAGAGCAGCGTCTTGGTGAAGCCCAGCGTTGGGTATCCTCGGGAGGTCAGCGTGTCGATCGCCTCAACACGAGTTTGAATCGCCGAGGCAGCAACCCCCATTTCCTCGATGTCTTCGAAGTCCACCTTCCCGTCCTCCCCGTACCGCGTCCGGATGAGGTTGACGAACGGCAGCACCGACCGAGGGTAGAGGCTCCCGTCGATGAACATGGGGCCGTCGATCCGTTCGGCCAGCCGCCGACTATGCCAGCACTCCGCGGGAACGCGTGCCGCTGAGCCGACCCACTTGTCGAGTTCGCTTCGTGCGGGCGCCTCGTCGACAGCGACGAGTCTGAGGGAGACTTCTCCTTCCATCAGATGCACTGGCGACTCCTCGCCGTCGAGGTCTGCAGAGATGGCCAAGACGAGCGTCTCCGCGTCTTCGACAGACACATCGCACCTGCCCAACGCTCCAGCGGTCGCCACGGCAGCAGACGCGATCATGCCGTTACGGAACTTCTTCGGTGGGAGGGTGCTGGCGTCGATTCCGTACCAGCAGTCGTAGAGCGACGCCTCCGCGAGGTCGGCCGCCGATTCACGGTACACGCGTGGTGTCTCCAGCGCGTCGATCTCGCCGCCGGGGCCCCCCATGTATCTACGGAACAGGTCGCGGGCATCCGGGACGTCGTCATCGCCGTCAGTGTTCTCATCGACGTAGCGGAAGCCGCGTTCGAGAGCGGCCATCCCGTCGGGCGACACCATCGTCAGTCACCCCCCTCCGACTCGTCGTCGTCCGCATCGCCCGTGCCGTCACCCAATACGACTTTCGAGGCACCGGCACCGTCGTCCCTCTCCACACGGATGCGGTGGTCGGCCCCCTCGACGAGGCCCTCGTAGCGGTCGACGACGAATACCTGCGGGACGTCCCAGTCACGGATGCTCTCGACGGCGTCTTCCAGCCGGTCGATGTGGGTCGGGTCGAGGTGGTTCGTCGGTTCGTCGAGGATGAACGGCGGGAGGCTGTCATCGCGGCCGCCGGCCTGATCGGCCAGCACGCGGTAGACGCCCGCTCGGAGTGCGATGGTGACGAGGACTCCCTCACCGCCACTGGCCTTGTTCGGGTCGCGGGCTGTCTCGCTGCCGCTGACCAGCCGGAGGTCGTAGTTCTCGTCGATGTCAACGGCCTCGTAGGTGCTGTTCTGGTAGAGGTCGCGGAAGATGTCGTTGGTATGGCGCTTCAGCCGATCGAGCACGCGCTCGCGCATCCGCGTCTGTACCTCCGAGTACGTCTTCGTGATCGTCTCGAAGTCGTTCAGCAGTGTCTGTGCCCAATTGACCTGCTCCTCGAGGGACGCCTTGCGCTCGCGTTTGTCCCGAAGACGGTTGAGCCGCTCCTCGGCCTTGCTCTTCGCATCCCGTGCTTCGTCGCGACGCTCCTGCGCGTCTTCCAGCTGCGACTCTACTTGCTCGATCAGCGTCTCGGTCTCGTTCTGCTGTTCTTTCAGGTCGTCCGGTGATGTGTCTTCAAGGTCGGATTCCACCTCCTCGATTTCATCCTCAATCTGCTGGAGTTCCTCGCGCTTCGACGCCACCTGTTCTTCCTTGTCATCGAGGCGTGACCGGTACCCCTTCTGGTCGCTTTCCAGTGTGGCGATTTCGGCGTGCGCGTCACGAGCCTCGCGAGCGGCCGAGCGAGCACTTTCGACCTCATCCAACTGTTCCTCGGCCTCTTGCAGGTCGGCCTCGGCGTCCTTGACGTCCTCTCGGGCGTCGTCGAGGTCGGACTCGATGTCTTCGATCTCGGCCTCCAGTTCGCCAATCTCCTCCTTGATGTCGGCCAGTTCGTCGCGGGCGTCCTCGAGTTCACGCTCGGCTTCGTCGACGGCCGTCTCGGCGTCTTCGACGTCCTCGATTGTGTCGAGTGCCGTCTCGCCCTCTGCGATGGCCTCCTCGAGACGGCTGATCTCCTCTTCCAGCGACTCCATCTCATCTTGCAGCTCGGAACGAGTCTGCTGCTTCTGCTCGATTTCGGCCTCTAGATCGTCGATCTCGATGGCGACATCGGCGAGTGCCTTGAAGCTAGCTGCCTCGAAAAGAGCGTCCGCGACCTCCTGTACGTGGTTGAGCCGCTCATCCGCAGCGTCGAGGGTATCGATTGCGGCGTCGGCAGCCGTCTCCGCTTCCTCGCGTTCCGACTCGAGCCGCTGAATCTGCGTGTCGTAGTCGTGAGTCGCACCCACGTCACCCCCGTCGAGAGGCCACTTGCCGGCCGCCAGCGACTGGAGATCCTCGATGTGGGCCGTGGCCTCTCCAACTGTCTCGCGAGCGTCGGCGAGTTCTTCTGCCGCGTCGCGATGGTCGTTAAGTGCGGCGTCCAGCTCGTCCGGCAGATCACCGGTGAATGCCGTGTCGATGTCCTCGGCAGACACGTCGAAGCCGAGCGCCGAGGCCGCCTCGTTGGCTCGGTCGACGGCGGCTTCGAACGCCACTTCTGGGTCGTCAACCGCTGTCTCGAGGCTCTCGCGGATGTCATCGCGACGCTCACGCACCTCAGAGAGCTCCGACTCGATCGTGTCGATCTCGTCGCCGAGGCGGGCACGCCGGTCGCGCTTGCTCTCGTATTCCGCCTCGCGGTCAGACTTCTCCTCGCGGATGTCGTCCATGCGGTCACGAACCGCGGCCTCGTGGTCATCGACATCGTCGAGCGGCGTCTCGAGGTAGTCCTGCAGTTGCTCTTCGAGGATCTCGCGACGCTGCTCGAGCGAGTCCTTGGCCTCGCCCAGCGTCTCCTCAGCGGCCTCGACATCGGCTTCTCGAGCGTGGAGGCGGTTCTGTGCGTCCTCCAACTCTTCTCGCTGGGACTGTAGTTCGTCTTCGAGACGCTCAACGGTGTCCTCGGCGCTGTCGACCTCGGCCCGCCGCTGTTCGACCTCACTGCTTGCCTCGTCGTACTTGGTCTCGAATTCCTCGACGGCCTCCTTGGCCTCGTCTTCGTTCGTCAGGTCGAAGTCCACCACCTCGTCGTCCCGGCTCTCGATACGCTCGCGCTGCTTAGCGATGGCCTCGTCACACTCCTGAATTTCGGCCTCTAGCTCGTCGATCTCAGACTGGAGGTCGTCGATTGTGTCCTTCGCCTCGTCGCGCTCGTCGGTTAGGTCGGATAGGTCTGACTCCCGTTCCCGGTACTCCTCGATGTCGCTCTCGATGGCACGCAGCCGCTCGCGTCCATCTTCGAGCCCATCGGAGAGGTCACCGATGCGTGCCTCGAGGTCGTCGATCTCCTCGGCCTTCGACTGGACGGTCGCCTTGGGGTCGTCGGCCTCGAGTTCCTCGATGTCCTCTTGGACGGTCTGGAGCTTCGACCGCTTGTCCTGCTGCCACGACTCAACGGTCTTCTGCATCTCGTTGATGTCCTCCTCGTACGCGTCGGGAGCTGTCAGACCGAGCAGGTTGTCGAGAATGTCCTCACGTTCGCCCGGCGTGGCCTCGATCAGGCGGGTGAGCTCCGTCTGCTGCGCGTAAGTGCTGTTGGCGAAGGCCTCGGCATCCATCCCGAACAGCTGGGAGACTTTCTCCTCGATCTCCGAGGATTTCGTGGAGTACGTCTCTTCACTCTCGAGGTTGGTCATCTCCGCGTTCGCCGATGCCCTGCCGTCTCCCTTTCGCGAGATGTCGACCGTGATGCGGTATCGCTCGTCGCCCACGCTGAAGACCAGCGTCGAGGTGGCGCTGTCCTTGCCGTCCTGAATCAGGTCGGCGAGGTCGTGTGCGCCGATCTTGTACTTCCCGTTTAGGGGGTAGAGCGTGGTGTACAGCGCACGCGTGATGGTCGACTTGCCCGCGCCGTTTGGGCCGTGAAGCAGCGTCAACCCGTCATCGAATGTCACGTCCAGATTGTCGTAGGACTGGAAGTCGCTCAGGGAGAGTCGCTCGAACTTCATGCTTCGTCCTCCGTGGTGGTGTCGAACCGCTCGGCGGCCAATTCTTGGAAGCGCTCCTTCGCGTTGCCGCGACGGCGCGTGTTGGCGAGGTCAGGGTCGGCGTTCCGAAGTATATCCTCGAGTTCGCGGGCCTCGTCAGAGATCTCCAACTCGTCGACCGCGCTCTGGAGTTCCGCGTCGACATCGATCTCGCTCTCACCGTCAATCTCGTCGAGATCGCCGGTGATAGCCTCCACGACGCGCTCGTCGCTCACGTCCGCGTGGGTGACGTCGCGTGAGTACAGGTGGTCGAGCACATCCTGCTTGGTCACGCCGTTCTCTGCGCCCGAAATGGAGACGAAGACGACGGTGTCCTTCACAGGGGCCTTCTCCTCGACCTTCCGCTCCACGAGACCGAACCTGTCGGACTCGCCGAACTCAATGTCAATCTCCTTGAAGTCTCGCGTGTCGAGTAACATCCGCTCGCGGTCGAGTGCGGGACTCTCGTCGGGACGGATGGTCAGCAGATCGACCGATGGTTGGGGAGTGTCGCGCGTCGTCCGCTCCGTGGAACCGGGGTACCAGACCGGAACGCCCCGACAGGTGTCGCCCATCCGCTCGTGGCAGTCCCCGAGCGCGATCGCGTCGACGTCTGTGCCAAAGCGGTCGAGGACGGGTTCGAGGTCGAGGATATTTGAGTCATCGTGGCCAATCTCGTCGATCGGCGGCGAGAACAGCTGGTGCATGGCGACCAGCCGGAACTGGCCGTCGTCGGATGGTTCCAGCGTGAGGTCGGCGCCCTCCCAGTCGGACTTCTTCACCGAGTCGATACCATAGAGAGCCACCTCGTCGTTGATCGACGTCGGCGCCCGCGAGAGTCGAATCGCGTCACTCGTGAGGGCGAACTCGTCAACGAAGTCCGTATTCCGCCGAATCTCGTGGTTGCCCACGATGACGTAGAACGGAATTCCGGCCTCGCGCAGCTCCCGCAGCGCGGCGTGACAGGCGTAGACGTCGTCGAAGCTGGTTAGCTGGTCGTCGAACAGGTCACCCGTGTGGAGTACGGCGTCGACTGGCTCGTTGTCGTGGTCGGGGTGCTCTCCCCGTGCAATCTCGAGTGCTTGCTCGAACGCGTCGAAGAAATCTTCACGCCGCGAAGGGTTGCGGTACTGCTCATAGCCGATATGCGTGTCACTGACGTGGAGGATACGCGTAGACACGCTATCGGCCACCTCCGTTCGTCATGCTTGGTCGCGTGACTGTCATCCTTACCTACACCAACATTTGCTGGCCACTTAGTTCTTAGGCTTAGGCCATACAGTAGTAGCAAAGTTTCTAATTTGGACTTCGAAAAGGGTCGAGAATAGCTGATTTGGGGCTTTAGATAGTCCTAGTTAGTCATGTATGGGGCTCCGAATAGACTATGTCTCTGGAAATATGACCTCCACTATGAAGAGGGGCGACCTGACACCAGATTATCGAAAGCTGAACCCGTGGTGGGAAACCGGCGACGTGACAGTAGCCGACCGCTATGAGCCAAAGCGGCGCTCCGATTACAACTACAAGTTACGACGGGTTCGAAATAACCGGTTTGTGAACATTGCCGGGGCGGCTGGTAGCGGTAAGACGACTACATTACATCAAATTGCTGACGACCTGATCTCAGAAGACGATATTCCGCCCCGGAACGTCATGTATCTCCCAGTCGGCGATCCAAGGTTCCAGATTGGCAACGAGGTCATTCAGGATGCCGTCGACGAATTTGCTACCTACTACTGGCAGCGGGATGCCGAACCGGGGACGGGTTACGTTTTTATTGATGACGCGCACGCGCTGGGCTCGTGGAGTGACCAAGTTCGAGATTGTCTCGACGAATACGATGACTTGACTATCGCCGTCACGCTCCCAACGGTTGCACGGGCATCGACTGATGCGATCGAAGAGTTGGAGCTTAAGACCGACAGCGACCTTCTGCTCCCTCCGAAGTTCTACGACTTCGTCAGCGAGAATCACGACATCGAAGTCGCTAAAGATACCGTTAGGAACGTACGTGACACGCTAGAACACGCAGCTGATACTGGCGATGCGAGCGCACTACAGTCGGGATTAGATGATCTGTTAGGAGCGGTCGATGCCACGAGCACACTGAAGCGGGGCGTGCTGAAGTACTTCCAAGGAGAGGGGCGAAACTTAGACGCGTCGGCAGCAAATCATAACCTCGAGCTGACTGTCTACAGAGACGTCCCACGGTACCAACAGTTCGACGACCGCAGCGACCTACATGCGCTCTGTGCGGTCGCAGCGATGTATCCCGGCCATACTCTCGGGTTGAAGAACTTGAGCGAACTGTTGGACTGCGACCGTCGTACACTCCAGCGGTATATCGATATTCTGGAGGACTTCTTCATTCTCACCCCCTCGTACCAGTACAAGCACGAGCGAAAGCGAAGTGTCCGCCTATACCTTCGAGACCCCGTTTTACTCGGTGCGTTACTTGATCTCGACTTTGACGGGTTGCTCCCTACACAGGTCGAGGACAATCTGATTTCTACCGTGATATTCGACCACTTGAAGCGCCTCGGATTCCGGTATCAAGACACCAATTCACCGGTCGGCTTCTGGGAAAGCGGCGACGTGGATGTAGACTTCGTGCTGGAAACCGGAGAGGGGACACCGATCCCTATCGTTACGCCAACCACAAACGACCCACGGACGCCGACAGAGCGCGTTGATTCTTTCCGTGATGAGTACGATTGCACGTATGGCGTCCACGTAGCTCGTGACGTGGAGACATCTGTCGAAGATGGACTGATCACACTCCCGCTCTGGCTCTTCTTGTTCTTCATCTAATCACGGTTCATCTCTCTATTCGTGCTCGATCTTTGGCTGGATTCGAAGAATCAATTTACACCATGCTAACCGGCCCTGAAATCAGGGGATACATTTGCTCCGTTCCGCTGAATCGTTCAAATTCAGTTTAAATCTCAGCGTATAATGCGCCAGATGTTCGGCAAAGAGTAGAAATAGCGGAGCGCCACCGTGGCGCTACTGTTTTCTTCCCTGGAGTCTTCGTTCTCCGTTCGTTCGATCTCGTAGAGACGCCTGTGTCTCCCATCTTACCACCCGACGTTAAACAACCTCGGATAGTTCCGTCGAGAGTGGCTGGCGGCGGACTGGGCGAGTTTCATCCCCGCAGCGTGGACGGTAGTCGTTCCCCGTCGTATCGTCCCCGCTTCGCAGATTGAGAGACTGCCTTCGCTCGGCGGGCAGCCCGTCCAGCACCGTGAACCTCTCTACGCAACAGCTGGTACACCGGATACTCGGTAACGCACTTATCTGAGTAAGCCGAGTCTCGTCATCTCGAGCGCAGCGTTGGTCCACAGAATCACCGTGACGCCGCCCATTGAGCGCTACGGGTGAAACACGAGTGGGTACCCGTCAGCCACTTGAGCCGCGTGCTGGCGGATTCGTAGTCTGACTAACTGCGCTTCCAAGACTGCACCGACGTCCGAGCGACCGTCGAACGTGGCAACGTCATACGTAGCGACCTCGAGACGTCGAACGAACTGAGCACTGTGCTCGAGGATCGGTTGAACCGAAAACGGTGGCCGACGTGATGTACTGTTCGAAGCGGTCGGGTCGGTCTCGTCCTGAAGGGTGTCGAATCAGCCGGAGCCGACCGCGAGTCCGATTACTGGATGTTACTGGATGGAGTACCCGGCCGCGATGGTCAGCAGGAAGACCATGAACACGGCGGTGCCCATCATGTACGTGATTGCGCGCGGTTCCTCGACGAGGTGCTGGTAGTAGCCGGCGATCAGGAGCGACTTGGCGACGATGAGGCCCATCGTTCCGGCCATCGCCATCCCGTACGTGAAGAAGTCGAAGTGGAAGAACACGAACTTCCCTGTCGCCAGTGCCACCAGCGCGACGTAGATGAGGGTGTACGTTCGGATGTTAGCCATTAGTGTGCATTGTGGCTGACGACCACTTATACCTTCCTCATGTCGTCGTTCGGGCGGCTCGAGGGAATCCTCGGTGCGTTCGTTACCCGTCTAGCAACCGACGATTACCTGCTCCATCCAGAACCGGTTCGATACTGCGAACTTCTTTATTGACTGGCTGTCTGTGTGTGTCCATACTATGACTTCGCGTCGCGCGAGAGTGGGACGGTCGGGGATCGTTCCGATCGTCGTCTGTCTGCTGCTCCTCTCTGCGGGGCCGATCGCAGCGGGTGTATCAGCGATGACAGCGGACCACACCGACGGTCCGCCGACGGACGACGGAATTCGGATCGACGACGACCTCCCGGCGAACGGAACCAGCGTCGAGGTGATCGTCAGACTCGAGGACGCGCCGGTAATTGACACGGCCGTTGCTGCTGACGGGAACGACGTCGATACCGATCGCCTCGAGGAACACGCCGAAGCAACGCAGGATCCGATCCTCGAGTACGCGGCCGACACTCGAGGGATCACCGTCGCAGAGGAGTTCTGGGTGACCAACGCCGTATTACTGGAAGTAAACCTCGAGCGCGTCGACCTCGAGACGTTCGAGCGGTTCGAGGCCGTCGAAGCGGTCCACGAGAACTTCGAGGTCCCCGTTCCGGACCGGCCTGCGGAGCCGACCGCGGTGAACGGAACGCCGGCGGCGAGTTCCGCGGGCGGTACCGCTCGAGCCGCGAGCGACGTTGCGGTGACACCTGCGATCGCCGCGATCGGTGTCCCGTCGGTCTGGGACGAGTACGAGACGCGCGGCGAGGGCGTTCGCGTCGCCGTGCTCGATACCGGTATCGAGCCGTCTCACCCCGACCTCGAGTTGTACACCGACGATCCGTCGGATCCGACCTATCCCGGCGGGTGGGCGGAGTTCGACGACGCCGGCCAGCGGGTGACAGACTCGAGACCCCACGATACCGGCGTGCACGGCACGCACGTCAGCGGGACGGTCGCCGGCAGCGCCGCGACCGGGACGGCGATCGGCGTCGCGCCCGAGGCCGAGCTCCTGCACGGGCTCGTTATGAACGAGACGAACGGAACGTTCGCCCAGATCCTCGCCGGCATGGAGTGGGCGCTCGCTGAGGATGCGGACGTCATCAACATGAGCCTCGGCACGACGGGGACGTACCCGCAGTTTATCGAGCCGATACGCAACGCGAACCTGAGCGGGGCGATCGTCGTCGGAGCGATCGGGAACGAGGGACCGGAAACATCGGGCTCGCCGGGGAACGTCTACGAGACGCTTTCCGTCGGTGCCGTGGCAGCCGACGGGACGGTCGCAGCCTTCTCCGGCGGCGAGCGACTCAACCGGACCGACTGGGAGGCGACCCCGTCCGACTGGCCGGATGCGTATACCGTTCCCGACGTCGTCGCCCCCGGGGTCGACATCGCGAGCACCATGCCCGACGGCGGCTACGCGCGCATGCCCGGGACGTCGATGGCGGCGCCCCACGTCGCCGGCACCGCTGGCCTCCTGCGCTCGATCGAACCCGAGGCGACGCCGGCGGACCTCTCGAGCGTGCTCACCGAGACGACGCAGCGTCCCGCTGGCGACCAGAAGTCGGCTGTAGAAACGCGGTACGGCACCGGAATCATCGACGCCGACGCTGCCGCCGACGAACTCGTCGAACGCACTAGCGAAGTCGAGTCGTCGATGGAGTCCGCCGGTGGTTCGAACGGAAGTCAGTCCGACGAGAGTACCGCTGACGGCGGTAGCACGGCCGGCGATGGCGATGCAGCCGGCATCGGCTGGCCGGGACAGCTTGCCACGGTCGGACTGGCGGTCGTTCTCGGCCTCTGTGTCGTCACGGCGCTGTCCGGCTCCGGCCGCGAGCGACTCGAGCGGTAGTCGTGCAGCCGTCGCTCGTATCCCGATTCGACGAGCCAGTTAGCGGACGGGTGACCCACTGTCTCTGACTCGTTTGGTTTGCAGGCACCTCGCCGCTGTGGACAGCATCTTCCGACGAGTGCGGGCGGTTGCTGTTCCGGGTGAGAGAGTATCACTGGAACGGCAACCGCCGCTCGTCTCGAGCGTTGCCCGCTAGCCCACCAGAGTCGACGGCACAATACAGGAACTGTGTCTCCGGCGTGCTCGATAGAACAGCGACGGCTCCGATGCAGTCGTCCCTTGAACAGTCGCCGCAGCAAAAACCGAGGCCGCGAACCGAAACCCGAATCGACCGCGCTCGAGGCGCGGTCGCGCTTAGAAGAGGTAGAACAGCGGGAACAGGAACACCCACACGATGTCCACGAAGTGCCAGTAGAGCCCGAAGTGCTCGACCGGCCGGTGATCCTCGAGGTAGGCGTCGACGCTGAGGATCCGGTAGATCATGAACAGCGCGATGATGACGCCGAGGATCACGTGGAGTGCGTGCAGCCCGGTGGTCACGAAGTAGATCGAATACTCGATGCTGTACCACCAGTAGTGGCCGTCAGCGAACTTCGCGCCGTACTCGTAGGCCTTGACGCCCATGAACACCAGCGCCAGCAGCACCGTTGCGACCATCGAGCCGAGCATCTTCGTCTTGTCGCGGCGCTCGGCGTACGCCAGCGCCAGGATGACGGTGAAACTCGAGGTCAACAGCACGTAGGTGTTGACCAGCCCAGCCGTGGTGATCGAGTCGAGGTGCCAGTTGCCCCAGCCCATGTGCAGGCGCATGAAGATGAACGCGCCGATCGCGCCGCCGAAGACGACGACGTCGGACGCGAGGAACACCCAGACCCCCATCTTCATGTTGTCGACCCCGCCGAACGGCCAGCGTTCGGCGATGGCCATCGTGGGCGGGTTGAAGTCCTCGACGCCGAGCTTGAACAGCGAGTAGCCCATGATCGCCACGCCCAGCAGCATCACCGCTGGGTAGACGATGTTCGGCTCGGCGCTCGTTCCGGCAAGACCCTCGGGTGCGTGTTCGCCGACCCCTTCCGCGAACTGGACGACGTACGGCGTGAGACCGGAGAGGCCGAGGAAGAACGTGAACGTCCCCAGCCCGATGCCGAACGGCCAGATGCTGGCGTGGTCGACGTGCTCTTCTTCGTGGCCGGCCGCCGCATGGCCGGCAGCGCTCTGTTCGTGAGCGACGCCGCCGTCGGTCGCCGCGGCCGAATCCTCGAGGAACTCGAGGCTCCCGCTGGCGTAGCTCGGACGGCCGGGCCAGTTCTCCGCCGGCGGGGGGGAGGGAATCGCCCACTCGGCCGTGCGGGAGTACTTCCAGGGGTTGTCGGGTGCGTCCGGCCCCGAAAGCCAACTCTTCCCGAGCGTGTAGAACATGATCAGGAAGGAGGCGCCGAGGATGAACGCGCCGACCGTCGCGACCTGGTGGTAGAGCTGGTACCCTTCGGGATACTCGAAGACGCGGCGGGGCGTCTCCCAGGCGAGGAACAGCGGGAAGTACAGCAGGTTGAAGCCGATGAAGTACACCGCGAAGTTGAGCTTCCCGAGCGCCTCGGAGTACATCTTCCCGGTGATCTTGGGCCACCAATAGTAGAGCCCGCCGACCAGCGCCGTGACGCCCGAGACCATCACGTAGTGGAAGTGCGCGACGACCCAGTAGGTGCCGCGGAACTCGTAGTCGAGCACGACCGCCCCGAGGAAGACCCCGGTGATCCCGCCGAGGATGAACAGGACGAGCGCGCCCATTGCAAACAGGAACGGGGTCGTGAACCGGACCCGTCCCTTGACCATCGTGTAGATCAGCGAGAAGACCATCAGGTCGAACGGCAGCGAGATCCCGATGGTCGTCGCCATCATCAGGGTCTTGATCTCGAGGTTGATGGTCGACAGGAACATGTGGTGCATCCAGACGAGGAACGACTGGACCGCCACCAGAACCATCGCGATGATGACCCACTTACGACCGACGAGTCGCCGACCCGTGAACGTCTGGAAGACCTCGAACATGATCCCCAGCGCGGGGAAGAAGACGATGTACACCTCCGGATGGCCGAAGAACCAGAACAGGTGCGCCCACAGCAGGCTCGAGCCCTCGTTGGTCGCAAAGTACTGCGTCAGGAAGGTTCGGTCGACGGCCAGCAGCAGGAGTGCGGCCAGCAGCGCCGCGAAGGCGAACAGCATCATCCAGACGGTCAGCAGCCACGACCAGGTGAACATCGGCATGTTCCAGAGGCCGAGTCCCTCCGCGCGCGAACGGTGGATCGTCACGAGGAAGTTGACGGTACCCATCGTGATCGAAATCGTGAACAGCACCAGCGCGAGGATGGTCGCGTTACCGCCGGTTGCAGCCTCCATCGCCGTCGTGTACGTCGGCACGTTCAGCGGCGCGTACAGGGTCCACCCGCCGGCGAACGCCTGGCCCAGGAAGTACGACATGCTCAGGAGCACCCCCGAGAACAGGTAGAACCAGTAACTCATCGCGTTCAGCCGCGGGAACGCCAGATCCTTCGCCCCGATCTGCAGCGGGACGAAGTAGTTCGCGAACCCGGTCGCGAACGGCGAGAGGAACCAGAACACCATCAGGAAGCCGTGGGTCGTCACGGCCTGGTTGAACTGCATCCCGTCGAGCAGCCCGATTCCGCCGGGCGCCCAGAGATGGGTGCGGAACAGCAGCGCCATGACTCCGCCGAACAGCAGGAAGAACAGGGACGTCGCGATGTACATCATCCCGACGTCCTTGTGGTTCGTCGTGACCAGCCACCGTTTGATCGTGGTTTTCGGTGGGAGCTCACTCATTCGCCGTCACCTCCGTCGCTCGTTTCGTTGTTGCCTGTCTCGTCATCGGTTGCGTTGTCGGTGTCGCTACCCGATCCGCCGTCACCGTCGTCGGCCGACCCGTTGCCGCCGTCGTCGCCACCGTCGCTACCGTCGTCCTCGCTCGCGTTCGGGTCCTCGAGCGTGTACGTCTCGTCGGTCGGGCCGGTGACCTCGAGGGTCTCCTCGACTTCCTCGAACTGGCCATCGGTCGGCGAGATCGTCAGATCGTACGGACCGCCCCGTTCGAGGGTAACGGTGATCGTGCCGTTATCGAACTCCTCGGAGTCGGGGGTAAACGTGTGGCTGAGGTCCTGATCGTAGTCGCTGTTGTTCTGGTGCTCGAGCGTGACCTCGAAGCCCTCGGTGACCGGCGACTCGTTGCCGTCCTCGAGCGTGATGGTCGCCGTCAACTGCTCGTTCATCCACTCCTCGTAGGCCGATTGCTCGAGGACGGTCACGTCGGAGAGCATATCGGAGTGCTGTGGCCCACACAGTTCGAAACACTTGGCAGTGTGGTTGCCGGGCTCGTCAGCCTTGAACCACGTCTGGTCGTACTCGCCGGGGATGGCGTCGGCCTTCACCCGTAAGTCGGGGATGCCGAACGTGTGCCAGACGTCGCGTGACGTCGTTTCGATCCAGACCGCCTGATCGGCCGGGACGACGAGTCCTTCACCGTAGCCGCTCGTCTCGACGCCGTTATCGTAGTAGAAGTCCCAGCCGAACGCGTAGCCTTCGACTTCGATCTCGATCGCGTCCTCCGGTTGTTCCGGCCCGTCCTCGACGTACAGCAACATCCCGTAGGTCCAGACGACCAGCGAGATGACGATGATGGCACTCAGGCCGAACGAGAGGAATAGTTTCTTGCCGCCCTTTCCACCTGTCGGTAGTTCCCCGACGCTCGGCAGGTCCTCGTCGTCGCCGACCTCGCCGGTGTCGCGGTACTTGTACGCGTTGTACAAGATGTACGAGACCACGACGATGCCGACGAGCGTCCCGAGTCCGAGGAAGACCAGAAAGATCCCCTCGAACACGTCGACGCGCGTTCCCTGCTCCGGAATGAGCTGCATCGGGGGGAGTATTGCGCTGAAGATTGTGTTCACCTCTATTGAAGACCGGTTATATGTCGGACGATGGTTGCTGGGGGCACTTATCTATTTGGAAACTGCCCGACTCGCGGCGGTTCACCGGTACGTTATCGGCGAATCTGACCGACGATTTCCGTGCCCCGTCGTTCACTCCTCTCCCATTCGTTGGAGTGTGTCCTCTTCTTTCTGTCGCTTATTCGCCGATTAGATATCGGAATAGAAATACGTTCGTGGCCCGGTTACACGCGCAATCGAACAGGTTCGGTTCGATTCGGAGGAAATATACCTATTCTCACACGTTCTGCCGGTCCAGACCGGTCGTTTGATCTCGCGCGCGTCACACGCCAACACGCGCCTTACTCATTCCCTACCTCAGGGATACACAGCGGTCCGTTACACTTCGACGACCCACACCCGGAACCCCTCGGGCAGGCCGTAGACGCGCTGGAACGTTGCATCGATGAACTGGGCGATCCGGTTCTGGTCCGCCTTCGCGCTCACGCGAGCGTTGACCCCTTCGGCGTTCTCCGGACGCGTTAGCTCGTCGACCTTGAAGGCCGGAAACTCGCTCAGCAGGTCCTTGAGGGCGTCCAGTTCCTCGTCCGTGCAATCGAGGTTGATCGTTCCGTCGCCGAATTGAAGCCAGGGGACGCCGAGTTCCGGGTCGAGACCGGACCCGCGGTCGTCGGGGGTGACCCCTGCGCCAGTACCGAGTTCGTCGCCGTCTCCGTTTCCGTCGGTAGTCTCAGACTCGTCGGTCGACTCGAGGGCGCTCGGATCGACCTCGAGCGTGAGAAAGCCGCTGGCGCGCTCGCGGTGGGCAGTGATGGCGTCGACGTACAGCTTTCGGCGCTCGGCCGGATCGGCCGCGTCGAATCGGGTCATACCAGTACGGATGTGCCCGTTTCTTTAAGCCTTTATGTGGCGGTCGTGAACGGTGGCGTATGGCACAGCCACAACTCGTGATTATGGGTGCCCCCGGGGCAGGAAAGGGGACCCAGTGTGCGAAGATCACCGAGGAGTTCGGCATCGATCACATCACCACCGGCGACGCGCTCCGGTCGAACAAGGAGATGGACATCTCCGACATGGACACGGAGTACGACACGCCCGGCGAGTACATGGACCAGGGCGAACTCGTCCCCGACGAGGTCGTCAACGCCATCGTCGACGAGGCGCTCTCGCAGGCCGACGGTTTCGTGCTGGACGGCTACCCGCGAAACATGGAGCAAGCCGAGGAACTCGAGGGCATGACCGATCTCGACCTCGTCCTTTACCTCGACGTCGGCGAGGAGGAACTCGTCCACCGACTGACCGGCCGCCGACTCGACCCCGAGACGGACGAGATCTACCACGTTGAGTACAACCCGCCGGAGGATCCCGAGGTCGAAGACCGACTCGTCCAGCGCGAGGACGACACCGAGGAGACGGTCAAGGAACGACTGCGCGTCTATCAGGAGAACACCGAACCCGTCATCGAGCACTACGAGGAGGAAGGGGTGCTCGAGCGCGTCGACGGCGAGCAGAGCCCCGACGAAGTCTGGGAGGACGTGAAGGCGACGATCGAAGACGCAGCGTAGAACCGTTACTCTACTTCTCGCGGACGTCGACCGTGTGTTCGGCGATGTTGAGATACGTCAGCTGAGGCGGCAGCAGGCTCGGATCCGGATAGATTCCGACGCCCTCGTCCTGGAGTTGGGTATCGTACTCGAAGTCGATACTCCCCTTTCCACCCTGTATTTCGACCGACGAGGCGATTATCGAGCCGAAGAAGTTGGGATTCGAGTGGATGCACACCTGCTTATCACACCCGTTTCGTTCCGTCCAGTCCTCGTTCGTCCCGCCGGCGTAGATGACGCCTTCGAAGCGAGACTTCCCGCCGGGACCGAAGTCGATCTCGGACTCGTCGGACGCGACCAACTGGATCACCGTCGCGTCTTCGTTCGTGTAACAGCCCGCCTCCGTAACGCAGGTGTTGCCGCCGTTTTTAGCGTCGTAGTCGCCGGTAAGGTACACGCTCAGTTCGTGGTCGTTCTCGTGGTCGCTGACCGTGATCGTTTCGTCGTTCGCGTTAATGTCGCCGTCGACGACGAGCGTCGCGTTGCCATCGGAGAGATCGAACTCGAGGTGGCCACTCTCTTCGATCCCGTCTGTGACGTAGATACCGTCCTCGAGGCTATCGTTATGTTCGTCGACCGTGTCGAGGCGCGTAATATCGGTTCCTTCGAAGGTGTCCTTCGGTGCGCGCGTCGCGTTGACCAGCCGATTTACTTCGTCGGTGAGCGGCGGATACGCGACCTTCTGTGTGAGGCTGTCGTCGATTTCCGCCCCGCCCTGCACCTCGAGGTCCGTCGCGTAGATCGCACCGGTTTTGAACGCGTCCGAGACCTCTTGATAGCCGAACTCCGCGGTCACCGTCCCCGTCCGGTCGTCGTGCACTTCGACGTCTCTGACGGTCGTCGCACCGCCCTGCTCTTCGAAGAAGCGCTCCCAGCCGCGGTAGTACTTACTCGTCACTTCGATCGTCACCGTATCGTTTTCGACGAGGCTGCTGCCGCCGAGCGGATCGGTTTCGTAGTGATCCACGACGACGTCCCCGGACCCGAGCCGCGTTTCGTCGCGGACCTCCGTAATCGGGAACGACAAGGTCTCGGATTCGACGTCGTACTCGATCGGTGGCGCGGAGACGATGCGCGTCTGGTTTCCGGTTTCTCTGAAGACGCTACCCGCCTGGTAGGCGATCGTCGTCCCGTCATCGTCTTGGTACTCGATCGCCCCGATCGGGACGCTCTTATTGACGTCACCGCCCGTAATGTTGATGTGGCCAGTATCGGTCATCACGACCGCCCCGTCCTGATCCGTCTCGAGATTTAGCGCTCTCGAGTTGTCGCCGGCAGACGACGCGGTCGCCATCTGTTGGCTCAGTTCGACGAATCCGCTTTCGATCCGCTCGTGTTCGGCTTGTCGTTGCACGCTCGTGAGACTGTCGTCGGCGACGAGAACCATACTGCTGCCGACGACCGCGACCATTCCGATCAGTAATATCAGTCCAAGTAGCGTGGATTCGGCGCGACCTGGTGCATCGGATTTCTCCTCGCGACGCCAACTCATGGCCGTCTCGAGGCAAACGAGTGGGATAATGTCCTCGTCCGATCAAACGCTTCGGAATCGTTTACCACCGTTCACGACGGCTCTGCATTCACGGATGAACGGGAGAAACAATCCGATATGGGATCCGAATCGTACTATCTCCTGCGTGAACTGTTTGAACGGTCTCTCGACGATCGTTAGAAGAGATGAAAGAGTGGTCGACGAACGGGTCTGTCCGAACTGGCGATCGCCGAGCGCTAGGATGAATCGTCGCGTTGAGTAACTAACCTATCGCCCGCATTACCCGCCAATATTCACCGGGTGTTCCCTGACGTTGACGGCGTAATCGTGCGGAGAAGCTGTCGGCTCGTCGACGGACGCAACTTCGAACGTCGTCGGGGACGATGCCGTCACTTTGTCCGCGATTCCCTCGAAGATCTCCTCAAGTTCGTCGTCGTCCTCGGCCGGGTAGTAGTCCCCGTCAGTTTCGTTTGCGATGTCTCCCAACATGTCGCTGTCCGCGTCGTCACTGAGCCCTATCGTGTGAATCGTGACGTTCATGTCCGCGGCGCGTTCGGCCTGATCTAACGTCTGTTGATTGTAGTCGTAGAATTCCCAGTTGTCACATCCAAGCCATCCTCCGTCCGTACAGACCCATTCGGTCGCGGGATCGTTTTGTCCGTCGCTTAATAATATCATGTGCTGTTCGGCGCTCGAGCTGCGGTTTCGCTCGTATTCGTCGAGCGCGATTTCAATCCCCGAGTAGATCCCCGTACCGCCACTCGCGCTCGTCTCAACGCTACTGTTGACCGACGACAGGTCGCTACTGAGGTGGTGTCTCTCGTACCCGTTCTGGTTGAATTCGTACACGCCGGCTTGATCGCTCTGATCGCCTTCCAGTACGCTGCTATCTTCGCCCTGCATGAGGCCGATGAAGTTCTTCGTCGCGTCGACGCGCTGTTCGCTCGGATCGTTATCCCTCATCGAGCCGGATCGGTCGAGAACAAAGGTCACGTCCAGGGGCGAGCGCCGTTCGCCGATTTCGATCGTAACGTCCCTGTTTTCTTCGGGAATCGGTACGTCCGTCCGGAGCGTCTCGTCGAAGTGGATACTCACGTTCTCGCCGATGTCGATCCCTTCACCGGCAACAATCGAACCGTAGACCGCCGTGTCTTTCGCGACCGTGAGCGAGTTGCTCTCCGGCGTGTACATCACGCCCTGGAACACGTTTCGAACGGTGACATCGGCGTCGCTCGATCCGTAGATCCAGAAGTTCTGCGCCTGGTCGCCGTCGACCGTAACACCGTCCGTATCGATATCACCGGAAACGTAGAGGTACGCGCGACCGTCGCCCGTCACATCGACACCGTCGAGTTCGACATTACCATCGACGGCAACGTGGATATCTCCGTTACTCGTATCGAACTCGTCGATGTCGTCACCGTCGATGTCGCTATCTTCGTAATAGAATCCGTCCACGTTCTTGTCCGACTCGCTCTCGAGCTTTTCCGAAGCAATCGGATTCGAATCTTCGTACTCGTCGATCAACCTGATCGCCCGCTCCGTTTGTTGATCAATGTCATCGATCCCGTCGAACGACTCCGACAGTTTCGCGCCGAAGAGTTCCGGAGGCGTCGAATCGGTCACGTTGTATACTTCAGTGCCGTTTATCTCGTCGATCCTCGTTCCGGCAGGATCAGTTGCGAACGCAATGTTAGACGTTTCAGCACCATCTTTGCCGCTAAAGTGACCGTCTACCACAGGTACCCCGGTGATGTTCGCGTCTGATGCCAGTTCGAGCTCGCCATTGGCGACGAGGAGATCCTCCGTGACGTTCCCGCTAACCCAGCCGACGGTCCCGTTGTATCTGTCGACCGTTACCGATTCATCGATCGTCAGATCATCGTCCGCGTAGAGGCCGCCGTATATCGTTGGATCAATACCGACGTGACTCGCAAACGGGTTCTCCCCCTCGATCGGAGCGATAACCGTCACGGTTTCAGTACTTTCATCGTGACAGATAATCGTCTCACTGGGACTACCAGCGACATCGCAATCGCTCCGGCTCGCAGCGTCGAATTCGTCCTCGAGGAACGTCGCCCATCCGTGGTGGTACGCGGATCCGGAGACGGTTACGTTTATGTAGTTCACAAAGCCGATATCGCGACTTAGATCTCCCTCTCCTGAGACCGGTCGACTGGTGACGCGGTTTTCACCGTCGTCTAACTCGCCGCCGAGATTCGTGATATCGAGTTCGACTCGACCTTCGGTTCCATTCGCCGCTTCGTAGTATCGCAAATTCGGTCTCGAAACGAGACGTGCCTCCGATCCCTCCCCTCGCCAGACGCCGCCCGCTTGATGAGCGAACGTGTTGCCGCTTTCGTCCTCGTATTGGAGCGATCCCAGCGGTATTGTCGTGCGGTCGCTCGCGTAATTGTTCACGGCGGTGATCGTTATCTGACTGTCGTTCGTAAGTTCGTATTCGCCGTCGTCTTCCAGATAGACCGATCCACTACTGACGTTATCTCCGGTCGCCGTTTCGATGCCGTTGTCGACCTGCAGCATCATTTGTTCGCCCTGCTCCGCCATCGCCTGCGTTTCAACCGATCCCAGCGCAATCGATCCGACGGCGAAGATGAGGCTCGCACCGATGATGACCATTCCGAATAGGAGTACGATTCCCACTTGCGGACTTACCCCTCGATCCGTTCGCTCGTCGTCCGATAGCCCCTTCCCGAAATTATTCATTCGCTGCCTGCACGCTTCGTATTCATCTTATAAAAATTTGGATGCAGTGTCATGTCATAGCTCCACAATATACCGTATACCAGACCTGTATACTCGTCGAGCGTACCGCCTAAGCGATAGATCGTGCCATTTGAAACGGGTTGTTCGGAGACCGAAGAAAAACACTTGTATACCGGACGAACCCTAGCACACCCAGATGACGCGCACCGCCGAAAAAATCAACGACCTCGTCCGCGAGGACGCCTCGATGGAGGACGCCCTCGAGGCGATCCGCGAGCGGGCCGACGAGAACGGGGGCGAGGTCCACTGGGCCGACGTCAGCGACGAGTTGACGAGCGGACAGTGGGGCCGACTGATCGAGAAAGGAGTGTTAGTCGACGGCGACGAGGGATTCGAGATCGCCGACCGAGACGCCTACGACGAGGCCCTCGACGGTGACGGAACCGAGCCGGGCGCCGACGTCGATGTCGACGCCGAACAGTCCAAGTGGTCACAGTGGGACAAAATGGCCGGCGTCGCGTCGCTGCTGTTGATGTTCGGGTACTGGTTCAACCCCGTTCGGAACACGGTCGGCAGTACGATCGACCTCGTCCTCGCGCCGCTGGACGCCGCGTTGCCGTTCTACGCCGTGATCATGTCCGTCGCGCTGCTGACCGGCCTTTACTCCACGCTGCTGCAGGCCAACCTGATGAACCCCGAAGTGATGGCCAAGTACCAAAAGCGGATGAAGGCCATGCAGGAGAAGATGCAGGACGTTCAGGACCGCAAGCAGGAGGCCGAAGAGCGCGGGGCCAGCGACGCCGAGATCGAACGCCTCGAGAACGAACTCGAGTCGGTCCGCGAGGAGCAGATGGAGGCGATGTCGGACAACCTCGGGATGTTCAAAGAGCAGTTCCGGCCGATGGTCTGGATCATGCTGCTGACGATCCCGCTGTTCCTCTGGATGTACTGGAAGATTCTCGACGGCCACGTTAGCGAAGCCGAGATGACGATGATCATGCCGATCGCCGGCGAGGTGTCGTTCAACGAGTCGCTGCTCGGTCCGATGTGGTCGTGGATCGTCTGGTACTTCCTCTGCTCGATGGGCTTTACCCAGCTGCTTCGCAAGTCGTTGAACATCGACATGACGCCGTCGACGGCCTGATCGGCCGCTCTCGGTCGAAATACTGCTTCGGCCTCATTCAAACTCGTCCGGCTCCGGTCGCTCGAGAGCGTGGGTCGCATTTGATCCCCGCCGCGTCAGTCCACCGCTCGAGGGATTCAAAACCCATTTTACCCGGCACCTCGGAGGTCGAATATGTTGCTCACCGTCTCTGGCCCGCCGGGAAGCGGGAAGAGCACGACCGCGGAGTTGCTCGCCGACGCCTTCGATCTCGACCACGTCAGCGGCGGCGACATCTTCCGCGAACTGGCCGACGAACGCGGCTACACGCCGCTGGAGTTCAACAAACTCGCCGAGGAGAACGACCAGATCGACCGCGACCTCGATCGTCGACTACGGGAGATCGCACGCGAAGAGGATGATCTCGTGCTCGAGTCCCGACTCGCCGGCTGGCTGGCGGCCGAGCAGGCCGACTTCCGATTCTGGCTGGACGCGCCGGTTCACGTTCGCGGCGAGCGAATCGCCGAGCGAGAGGGCAAGGATCCCGAGCGTGCGGCCGAGGAGACGAAGGCCCGCGAGGCAAGCGAGGCCCAGCGCTACGAGGAGTACTACGGCATCGACATCCGGGATCTGACGATCTACGACCTCTCGGTGAACACGGCCCGCTGGGAGCCCGACGCGGTGCTCGACATGCTCGTGACCGCCGTCGGGGAGTACGATCCCGCGGGCGACGAAGGGAAGGCCCACATCGATCTCGAGTACGAGTTCGAATGACCGCGCTACGTGGCCCGCCCGAGGAACGCTCGCCCGCCGAACTGCTTACGTTCGGCGTCGTCAACCTCGACAAGCCGCCGGGGCCGTCCTCCCACCAGGTGAGCGGCTGGCTCCGCGACGCCGTCGCCGACACCCTCGCCGAACGGGGCATTGATGCGACCATCGATCAAGCCGCCCACGCAGGGACGCTCGATCCGAAAGTCACCGGGTGCCTGCCGATCATGCTCGGCGATGCGACCCGCCTCGCGCAGGTCTTCCTCGAGGGGTCGAAGGAGTACGTCGCCGTCCTCGAGTGTCACGGTTCGCTCCCGGCCGACGCCGAGTCGGTCGTCGCGGAGTTCGAGGGGCCGATCTACCAGAAGCCGCCGCGCAAGAGCGCCGTCGCGCGGCGCCTCCGCGTGCGCGAGATTTACGACCTCGAGGTGCTCGAGCGCAACGAGGCCGATCGCCAGCTGTTGCTCCGGATCCGCTGCGAGAGCGGCACCTACGTGCGGAAGCTTTGCCACGACCTCGGGCTGGCGCTCGGCACGGGCGGACACATGGGCCACCTGCGACGGACGGCGACGACGCCGTTCGACGATCGGGATCTGTACTCGGCCTACGAGTTTTTGGACGCGCTGGCGTTCTGGCTCGAGGACGACGATCCCGAACCGCTGTCCGAAATCGTCGATCCCGCCGAACGCATTCTGGAAGACATTCCGAGGGTCGTGATCCCCGAAAGCGCCGCTCGGGAGGTAGCCAACGGCGCACCGGTCTACGAGCCGGGCGTGCTCGAGGTCGACAGTGATGTCGGTGAAGGTGATCTCGTCGCCTGCTACACGCCGAATGGGGCTGCAGTCTGTCTCGGCGAGTTTGTCGCCGACGAGGGACGGGACGTGGCGGTTGATCTCGAGCGCGTGCTCGTGTGAGTCGGTTCCTCGGGGGATTTCTGACTCGATGTTCCCCGAGGGCGGCGAGTGAAACGCGGTCACGAGGCGACGGCGAAACGACACGCTTAAACGACAGACGCACTTCGGATAAGATGCGGGACCGTGGGGTAGTGGTATCCTCTGCGGATGGGGTCCGTAGGACCCGAGTTCAATTCTCGGCGGTCCCACTTCTTATTCCCTCAGTGTTCAACTCTTAGCGGTTTGTACTTGAAATCGCCGAGTAATATCCGGATGGTGTTCATGCAAGAACACTAAATTTAATTTTCAGATGCCGTATCTAATCGAAAAAGAAGACAGTTCAAACTGCTCTCGAGAGACTGATCTGATCGCGTATTCACCAACCGTGTGGCTTCAAACGTGAGTTGTACCTGAGGACCGACTCTCGAGCCACAGACTCAACTGTCGTCATCCGACTCGTCGAGGTCCCTACTATCAACTTGCGAAAACGACGTACTACCGCACTGGCACCCGCCTCGAGAACCGAGTGGAAGGATTCGTCCCGCCTCGGTTTCGGTCGCGGCGTACACGGCCCCACACTCGTCGCAGGCGGCGAGAAAATCGTCCTCCCTCTCCGTCATCGAGTGGTCACGTAGTACTTAATACGAGAACCAAATCATATAGGTCTAGGGTAATCGGAATCGACTTCTTGCGGGCGGTTTGTTCGGGAGCGTTCGTCCGTTCGGAGACGACGCGACAGGTCGAACAAGTAATCGAGCAGAGCCTACGCGTAGAGCAGTTCGTGACTACGCTCGCTCGAGTCGGCGAACGTCCGATCTACCGCCCTAAACCGACGGACTGGTATAAAGATTCAAGCCGATAGTGTCGCGTACAAGTCGGTAGAACTGATGGTCATCCGAGCGCTCGATCCTGGAACGGATACTCGCGGCCGGAGTGGACGGGACGAGCGCGAGCGGCGTCGGACTCGTGTTCAGCCGCCTGTCCCTCGAGAGTCGATCGACACCGGCGGACAACTCGAGATAGCCCTCAGTGCGCGGAGGCACGGGGGATGATCGGCAGACTCGACGACTACCTGTCGCCGGCCGTCACCAGGACGACGCTGTATCACGTCGTTCGGCTCGGATTGCGGATGTACATCGTCTCGTTACTCGTCGCGGGGGGTTACAGTCTCCTCTGGCTCGCCGAGTTCGCCGACGTCATTCCGGAGCGGTTGGTGTCGACGATCTGGATCGCCATCGCCGTCATGGGAACGCTCTTTCTGGTCCTCCTGATTCCGCTCTTTTACGTCTCGCAGTCGAGTGACCGGTGATCGGGTCCAATTCCAGTGCTCGGAAGCGACGTGATTGCAACTATCGGACCCGGTGCTACCGAGCGCTTTATCGCCCTCGACTCACGATACTCCGCCGATGACGGTCGTCCTCGCAGGCATCGGTGCCGACAGCACGAACCTCGGCGCGCTCGGACCGCTGTACGACGACGGCCGGTTCGAGTATATCCCGATCCCCGAGAAGACTCGCGAGACGAGCGAATCCGAGACGCTGGGCTCGTGGGCGCTCCGCGCGAGCGACGATCCCGAGCACCGCGTCGCGGCGGACCTCACGACCCGTATCGAACCCCAACCCGTCCGCGGCGGCGTCGAGACCGTCACCGGCGAGACCCTCGAGTCGTGGCCGTTCCACCGCGATCCCAACTTCGAGGCGCTCACCTACGGCGAACACCGCACCAGCGGCTACGTCACTCGACTGCGAGCCCTCGAGCCGGGTGACGTCGTCGGCTTCTACGCGGGCCTACGGCGGCCGGGCGGCGAGCGCGCCCACCGGTACCTGATCGGCTACTTCACCGTCGACCACGTCGACGTGATCACGCCCGAGACGCCGCCGCCGGAGTGCGAAGCGATCTTTGAGGGCCACCCGGAAAATGCCCACACGAAACGCGCTCGAGACGGGCGGCCGTACCTCGCCGAGAAGACGATCGTCCTCGTCGACGGCCGCGAACCCGGCGGTCTCTTCGATCGGTATCCGATCCGGTTGAGCGAGTACGTCGTGAAGCCGGGCAACGAGCGGCCGCAGTACTACCTCCGCGAAGCGGTCGAGTCCGCCTGGAACGTCGCCGAAGGCGGCGCGAACATGATGTTCAAGCCGGCGTACCGCTGCGGCCTGTCGGGCGAGCGGTTCCGCGAACTGGTCGGGCGGCCGGGTGATCGGTCGGCCGCGGACGCGACGATCGACGCACTACAGTCCTGACGGCGAACAGGGTCCCGTTGCTCGAGACATCAGTCGGTTTCTTGTATCGATGGGTCGAACCGCCGACGAGTGACTGACGACAGTTCCGGTTCCGGTTCCGGATCCGAATCCGAATCTGAATCCCGCTCCCGACACGACCGCATCACCCATCACCGAACGGCGGGTCCGCGCAACTCGCTCGCCTACTGGACCGACGCGAAGCACCCGCTCCGGATCGCGATCAACTACGTCGTCGTCTGGCTCGTCCGAATCTCGCCGAGCCTGCGGCTCAAGCGCTGGCTCATGCGACGCATCGGCGTCACCGTCGGCGACGACGTCTCGTGGGGCCTCGAGGCGACGCCGGACGTCTTCTGGCCCGAGTTGATCACGCTCGAGGATCACGCGATCGTCGGCTACGACGCGACCTTACTCTGTCACGAGTTCTTACAGGACGAGTACCGGACCGGCGAGGTCGTCGTCGGCGAACGGGCGATGATCGGCGCGGGGGCGATCGTCCTTCCGGGCGTCGAAATCGGCGCCGAGGCGCGCGTGGCGGCGAACTCGCTCGTAACGCGGGACGTCGAACCGGGGACGACGGTCGCCGGCGTACCGGCCCGGCCGATGGGAGGGGACGGTCGCGACACGGCTACGGACGATGGCGACGCAGGGACGGCTGACGCCGGCAACGACGAAAACGAAGACGATACGCGGTAACGCGTCGATTCGATAGCGGTCTCGCGTTCGATTCCGGGCCGATCGGATTACAGCGACGACCAGGACTTGCGCGCCTCGTTCCAGGACGTGATGCTCGCGATCCAGCGCGCGGCGATCAGCTTCTTCAGGGTCTGTGCCGGGACGCCGCCGAAAGTGCCGACGGGCAGGGAGATGCCGAAGCCCGGCTTGACCTCGTGGGCGACGGCCTTCTCGCCGACGGAGACGACGGTCCCCTTGTCCTCGTGCTCCCAGGTCTTGAGCGGCCGGTTCTCGATCGCGCGGGCGATATTCTCGCCGGCGACCTCCGCGGCCTGCCAGGCGGCCTGGGCCGTCGGCGGCGCGGGCTGGTCGCCCTGGTCGACGATCGCGGAGTCGCCGATGGCGAAGACGCGCTCGTCGGAAGTCTGGAAGTTCGGCTCGGCGTTGACGCGGTTGTGCTCCTTCTCGAGTTCGGCGTCGTCTAAGGCGTCGCGGCCCGTGATGCCGCCGGTCCAGACGAACACGTCGTACTCGAGGGGGTCGCCCTCGTCGAACTCGATCTGCTCCTCGGTGGCCTCGGTGATCGGATCGTCCGTGTGGATGCGGACGCCGGCGTCCTCGAGCAGGTCGCGCAGGGCCTGCTGGATCTCGGGATCGTTACCGGGGAAGATTTCCTCCAAGGCCTCGACGAGGTGAATGTCGATCGGCGCGCGGTGTTCGTCGCGGAACTCGGCGATCTCGCCGGCGGTCTGGATGCCCGAGAGGCCGGCGCCGCCGATGACGATCTGTGCGGGATCGCCGCGAGTCGCTTCCTGGCTGGCCTCCTGGACGGTCTCGTGAATCTCGAGGGCGTCGTCCAAGCTCTTGAGCGTCAGAGAGTTGTCCTCGAGGCCGGGGATGCCGTAGTAGGCGGTCTGGCTGCCCAGCGCGACGAGGACGTAGTCGTACTCGACGGCCTCGCTGTCGGCGAGTTCGACGACCTGCTCGTCGACGTCGAGGCCGACGACTTCGTCCCGGATGAACCGTGTCGAGGGGTCCGCGATCTCGGTCACGGGGAAGGTGATGTCCGAGCGAACGTCCGGATCCCGGATCACGCGGTGGGCCTCGTGCAGGACGAGGTGGTAGTCGACGTCGGCGATCCACGTTAATCGCGCGTTGCCATCGAGCTCCGACTGGAGTTTGGTGACCGCACCGGCACCGGCGTATCCGGCGCCGAGTACGACGACGTTCTCAGTCATACTAACTAGTTTAAAACCCTACGATACAAAGGTATTGGAACCGTTATACCGTGGTTCACGTTACCATTAGACGATCAGATCCTCGGTTATGCCGATCGAGAACGCCGATCAGAGAATCCGCTTGCCGAACGCGCTCGCCGTGAGCTCGGCCGCGAGCGCCGCCGTTTCGTTGGCCTCGTCGAGGATCGGGTTGACTTCGACGACGTCCATCGAGCGGAGGATTCCGTCGCGATCGTGGCGCCGCGAGACTGCCTCGAGGGCGGCGTGAGCCTCGCGGTAGGTGACGCCGCCGCGGACCGGCGTCCCGACGCCCGGTGCGGCCTTGGGATCGATCATGTCGAGGTCGAGGCTGACGTGGATACCGTCGGTCCCGTCGGTCGCGACCGCGAGCGCGTCCTCGACGACGGCCGTCATGCCGCGCTGGTCGATATCGGACATCGTGAACGCGGTCATCTCGCTCTCGCGGACCAGTTCCCGCTCGCGCTCGTCGATGCTGCGGAGGCCGACGTAGGCGACCGACTCCTCCCGGAGGCGGGGGCTGTGGGCCCAGTCCATGTCCCCGAAGACGCCCCGACCGAGCGCGGCGCCCAGCGGCATCCCGTGGACGTTGCCGCTGGGCGAGGTTTCGGGCGTGTTGAGGTCGGCGTGGGCGTCGAACCAGATCGCGCCGACGTCCGCGTCGCGCGCGGAGCCGTGGAGCGACCCGATCGCGACCGAGTGGTCGCCGCCGAGCACGAGCGGGAACTCGCCGTCGGCCAGCGTCTCCGCGACGCGGTCGGCGAGGCGGGCGTTGACGCTCTCGATCTCCGGGAGGAACTTGGCGTTCTCGACGCCCGCGCTCTCCCCGCCGGTCGATTCGAGTCCGGTTGCGTCGTCCGCATCGGGGTCGATCTCCTCCGCTCGCGGCATCGAGAGGTCCCCGTCGTCGACCGGGGCGACGCTCGCGCGCTCGAGTTCGTCGGCGAGGCCGGCGTACCGGATCGCCGAGGGTCCCATGTCGACGCCGCGGCGGTTGGCCCCGTAGTCCATCGGCGCGCCGATGATCCGAACGGTCGCGTTCGTGTTCATGCGCGAGCGTACGCCGGGCATCGGTTTGGTCGTGACGATCCCCTGCGCTCCCGACCTTCGAGCAGTCGACTCGTCACCCGACCGATCTCGCTGGCGGTAGATTTAGGGGTAGACGGGGCTAAATCTCGAGCATGATGCTGAGCGACGTGATGGAAGACTACCTCAAGGTCATCTACCAGCTCCAGCGGTCGACCGACGACCGCATCAAGACCTCCGAGATCGCCGCGGAGCTGGACGTCACGTCGCCGACGGTCACCAGCATGCTCGACAAACTCGAGGACCGCGGGCTGGTCGACCGGGAGAAGTACCGCGGGGTCACGCTCACAGACGAGGGCGAGACCGTCGCCCTCGAGGTCGTCCGCCACCACCGGCTGCTCGAGGCCTACCTCACCGAACATCTGGACTACGACTGGTCGGAGGTCCACGACGAGGCCGACCGGCTCGAACACCACATCAGCGAGAACTTCGAGGCCCGCGTCGCCGACGCGCTCGGCGAGCCGGAGGTCGACCCGCACGGCTCGCCGATCCCCGGCGCCGACCTCGAACCGCCGGAACGCCCCGAAGGGAAGACCGTCTCGGAGTTTGCGGAGGGCGAAACCGTCGTCGTCGAGGAGGTCGCCGACCGCGATCCCGAAGTGCTCTCCTATCTGGCCGACCACGGCGTCGAACCCGGCGTCGAACTCGAGATCGTCGAAGTCGCCCCCTTCGGGATGGTGACCGCCCGCTCGAGCGCCCACGACGAGCCGGTCTCGCTGCCGGAGACGGTCGCACGCCACGTCCGCGTTTCCTCGCCGACGAAAGTCGAACAGTAGTAAGTAGTACGGTCGTTCGGCGCGCACGACCGGGAACGCGGGATCGCGCGGGTCCTCCCGTACCCGGAACCGAAGAGAAACGCCTTACTGTCCCCGCTGCCGATACCGAAATCCCGAAGCACAACCGACGTCACCCGTCGGGTTTAAGGAAATCAACTACGAACAATTCACCATGTCATCAATTGAACTAACTCCGAGTCAGAAGAAGATCCTCCGCGCGCTCACGAACCTCCACAAGGAGTCCGAGGACGCGATCAAGGGGGAGGACATCGCCGAGCAGGTAGACCGCAACCCGGGTACCATCCGAAATCAGATGCAGAGCCTCAAGGCCCTTCAACTGGTCGAGGGTGTACCTGGTCCGAAAGGTGGCTACAAGCCGACCGCCGCGGCCTACGAGGCCCTCGAGATCCAGCAGATGGACGACCCGGCCTCCGTCCCGCTCGAACACGAGGGCGAACCGGTCGAGGACGTCATCGTCGAGGAGATCGACCTCTCGAGCGTCCACCACCCCGAACTCTGCCGCGCGGAGATCCACATGCAGGGCTCGATCGACGGCATCTCGGAGGACGACGCCGTCACCGTCGGCCCGACGCCGCTCTCGAAGCTCGTCATCGACGGGCGCGTCGACGGCAAGGACGACACGAACAACATCCTCATCCTCCGGATCGAGGACATGACCGCCCCGGGCGAGGAGCCGGCACACTGATCCCCGTCCGCCCTCGGTCTCCGACAGCCGATACCGGCGCCGACCGCAACCGGTCAGCCGGACTCTAGATCCGTCTCTCCAGCTTTCTCGTCTCCACGTCTGCAATCTCGTTACCGTTCAATCAGACGAGCGCTCATCCCGATTTCGTCGCGCACAGAAAAGGACGGGACGCAACCGCTCGAGCAACTCGTTCGATTCTGAGCGGTGAAATAGAACCCAATTCACAACAGTTCGTGGCTCGCCGTTAGAGCCGACCCCTCTCGAGGTAGTGTCGCGAGCTCTCGACGGCCGATTAGTCGTCGGCCGCGTCGACGTCGGATTCGATCGACTCGACGGGGACAACGTCGACGCTCGCGACCGCGTCGTCGCCTTCGACTTCCATCACGATCACGCCCATCGTGTTGCGGCCGACGGTCGACACTTCGTCGACGCGCGTGCGGACGATCTGGCCGTCCTCGCTCATCAACACGAGCTGGTCGTCGTCGTCGACGGCTTTGACCGCCGTCACGGGACCGTTCCGGTCGCCGGTCTTGATGTCGATCAGCCCCTTGCCGTACCGGGACTGGCGGCTGTACTCGGAGAGACGCGTCCGCTTCCCGTACCCGTTTCGGGTGACGGTCAGCAGGGCCTTGTCGTCGGCCTCGTCGGTCGCGACCAACCCGGCGACCGCGTCGTCGTCCTGCAGTTTGATGCCGTTGACGCCGCGGGCGTTGCGGCCCATCGCGCGCACCTCGTCCTCGTCGAAGCGGATCGTCATGCCGCCCTCGGTGGCGATCACGAGGTCCTTCGTGCCGTCCGTCACTTCGACGTCGACGAGTTCGTCGCCCTCCTCTAGGTCGGAGGCGATGATACCGGTCGAGCGGATGTTGTCGAACTCCTCGCCGTCGGTCCGCTTGACGTAGCCGTTGCGCGTGACCATCGTCACGCACTCGTCGTCGGCCAGCGCGTCGGTGTCGACGATGGCGGTGATGTCCTCGCCGTCGTCGAGATCGAGGATGTTGACGGCCGATTTCCCGCGGGCCGTCCGCCCCATCTCGGGGATCTCGTAGGTCTTGAGCTGGTAGACTTTGCCCTGATTCGTGAAGCAGAGCAGGTAGTCGTGGGTGTTCGCCCGGAAGACGGTGGCGACGCGGTCGCCCTCCTTGACGTCCGCGCCGATGATGCCTTTGCCGCCTCGACCCTGGGGGTCGAAGTCCTCGATGGGCATCCGCTTGACGTAGTCGTCCTCGGTCATGACGACGAAGACCTCCTCCTCGGGGATGAGATCCTCGTGGGTGACCGTCCCTTGGTCCTCGATGATCGAGGTCCGGCGGTCGTCGCCGTACTCCTCCTTCACTTCGCGGAGTTCGTCCTTGATGACCTCGAGCAGTTTTTGTTCGCTCTCGAGGATGGCGGTCAGGCGCTCGATTTCGGCTTGGACCTCCTCGTACTCGTCCTCGATCTCGGCGGCCTCCATGGAGGTGAGGCTGCCGAGTTGCATCCGGACGATGTGGTCGGCTTGGTCCTGCGAGAAGCCGTAGGCGTCCTGGAGGTTCTCCTTCGCGTCCGAGCGGGTCTCGCTGTCGCGGATCAGCTCGACCACGTCCTCGGCGTTCTCGACGGCCTTCAGCCGGCCTTCGAGGATGTGCGCGCGGTCCTCGGCTTCCTCGAGGTCGTACTCGCTGCGCCGGCGCACCACTTCGCGGCGGTGGGCGACGTACTCCTCGAGCGTTTCCTTCAGCGAGAGGACCTGGGGCTGACCGTCGACCAGCGCGAGGTTGATGACGCCGAAGGTCTTCTCTAAGTGGTTCTCGAGCAGTTTGTTCTTGACGACCTCGCTGTTGGCGCCGCGCTTGAGTTCGATGACGACGCGGACGCCGTCGCGGTCGGACTCGTCGCGCAGGTCGGAGATGCCCTCGATTTCGCCTTCGTTGACGTCCTCGGCGATGCGCTCGACGAGGCGGGCCTTGTTGGACTGGAAGGGCAGTTCCGTGACGACGATCCGCTCGCGGTTGTTCTTCCACTCCTCGACCTCGAACTCGGCGCGCACGCGGAGGCGCCCGCGGCCGGTCTTGTAGGCCGAATAGATGGCGTCGCGGCCGACGATGTTCGCGCCCGTCGGGAAGTCAGGACCCTTGACGTGCTCCATCAGGTCCTCGACGGTCGCGTCGGGGTTGTCGATCAGTTCGATCGTCGCGTCGATCACTTCCCCGAGGTTGTGCGGCGGGATGTTCGTCGACATCCCGACTGCGATCCCCGAGGAGCCGTTCACGAGGAGGTTCGGGAACGCCGCCGGGAGCACGTCGGGCTCCTGCAGGCGGTCATCGTAGTTCGCCGAGAAGTCGACGGTGTCCTTCTCGATGTCCTCGAGGAGTTCCTCGGAGATGGGCGACATCCGGGCCTCCGTGTACCGCTGCGCGGCGGCCGGGTCGCCGTCCATCGAGCCGAAGTTCCCCTGACCGTCCACCAGCGGATAGCGCATCGAGAAGTCCTGGGCCATCCGGACCAGGGTGTCGTAGATCGCGCTGTCGCCGTGGGGGTGGTAGTCACCCATCGTCTCCCCGACGATCGAGGACGACTTGCGGTGGGAAGAGCCGCTCGAGACGCCCATCTCGTGCATCGCGTACAGGATGCGGCGGTGGACGGGTTTGAGGCCGTCCTCGACCCGGGGGAGCGCACGACCCGCGATGACGGACATCGCGTAGTCGATGTAGCTCTGCTCCATCTCGTCCTCGATGCGGACGTTCTCTACGGCCCGTGCCTCTACGTCAGTCGGATCGGGTACGTCTGAACTCATGTGGACATCACCTCAGCTACCGCGGCTATATGTCGATCCACTCTGCCTCCGGTGCGTTTTCCTTGATAAACTGTTTCCGCGGTTCGACGGCATCGCCCATCAGCACCGAGAACATCTTGTCCGCCGCGGCCGCGTCCTCGACGGTGATCTGCTTTAAGATGCGGTTGCTGGGATCCATCGTCGTATCCCAGAGCTGCTGGGGGTTCATCTCGCCCAGGCCCTTGAACCGCTGAACCTGCGACGGCGAGCCGTCGCACTTCTCCTCGATGATCTCGTCGCGCTCCTGGTCCGTCATCGCGTCGTAGGTCTCGCCGCGATAGCGGATGCGGTACAGCGGCGGCTGGGTCGCGTAGACGTAGCCGCCCTCCAGCAGCGGTCGCATGTGTCGGTAGAAGAACGTGAGCAGGAGCGTCCGGATGTGAGCGCCGTCGACGTCGGCGTCGGTCGCCATGATGACCTTCTTGTAGCGGACGTCCTCGAGGTCGAACTCGTCGCCGACGCCGGCGCCGATCGCCGTGATGATGTTGCGGATCTGGTCGTTCTCGAGCACCCGGTCGAGCCGGTGTTTCTCGACGTTCAGGACCTTTCCGCGGATCGGGAGGACGGCCTGGAACTCGGGGTTGCGGGCCTGCTTCGCGCTGCCGCCCGCGGAGTCGCCCTCCGCGATGAACAGTTCGGCCTCGTCGGGATCTTTGGTCTGACAGTCCGCGAGTTTGCCGGGCAGCGACGTCGACTCGAGGGCCGACTTCCGGCGCGTGAGCTCCTCGGCCTTCTGGGCTGCCATCCGTGCTTTCGCGGCCTCGACCGCCTTGTTGATGATTGCCTCGGCGGTGTCGGGGTTCTCCTCGAAGTAGGTGCCGAGGCCCTCGTGCATCGCGCTCTCGACGATGCCCCGCACTTCCGAGTTGCCGAGCTTGGTCTTCGTCTGGCCCTCGAACTGCGGGTCGGGGTGTTTGACCGAGATAACCGCGGTCAGCCCCTCGCGGATGTCCTCGCCCTTGAGGTTGTTGTCGAGGTCCGAGAGCATGCTGTTCTCGTTGGCGTAGTCGTTGACCGTCCGGGTCAGAGCGGTCTTGAACCCGGTGAGGTGGGTGCCGCCCTCGCGGGTGTTGATGTTGTTCGCGAAGGCGTGGATCGAGCCCTGCAGCTCCTCGGTGGCTTGCATCGCCACCTCGACCTGGATATTCTGCTCCTCGTCCTCGAAGTAGATGACGTCGTCGTGCATCGCCGAGCGCGTCTCGTTGAGATACTCGACGAATTCGCGGATGCCGCCCTCGTACTCGTACGTTTCCTCGACGGGACCCTCCTCGTCGGCGTCGCCGGCGTCCTCGCGCTCGTCGCGCAGCGTGATGCGGACCCCGGAGTTGAGGAAGGCCAGTTCGCGAAGCCGGTTCGCGAGCGTCGAGAACGAGAACTCGCCGGCCTCGAAGATGCCGGTGTCGGGCCAGAAGCGGACCTCGGTGCCGGTCTCCTCGTCCGGCTCCATGTCGCGGACGCGCTCCATGTCGCCGACCGGTTCGCCCTGCTCGAAGGCGTGGCGGAAGACGCCGCCGTCGCGCTTGACCTCGGCCTCGAGGCGCTCCGAGAGGGCGTTGACCACGGAGACGCCGACGCCGTGGAGGCCGCCGGAGACCTGGTAGGACTTGTTGTCGAACTTGCCGCCCGCGTGGAGGACAGTCAGGATGACCTCGAGGGCGGGGCGATCGTACTCGTCGTGCGTGTCGACGGGGATGCCGCGGCCGTCGTCCGCGACGCTCACCGAGCCGTCCTCGTGGATGGAGACGGTGATGTCGTCGCAGTAGCCGGCCAGCGCCTCGTCGATCGAGTTGTCCACCACTTCGTAGACGAGGTGGTGGAGTCCTCGAGAGTCTGTAGAACCGATGTACATCGCCGGCCGTTTCCGCACGGCTTCCAGGCCCTCTAAGACCTGGATTTGTCCGGCGCCGTACTCGCTTTCCTGGGACATGAGAAACCTGCTTTCGGGTAGTGGCTACCCACTAATAAAGCTCACGTACGCGCTCGCGCGCGAAACGCGAGAGCGGCATAATGGCTGCCCCGGATTTTGCAGGCTCTTCGAATCCGTTTCATCGACCGTCCGTTCCATCCCGATCCGCCCGTCACGCGCCGACTTCGCTTCCGCTCTTTCCCTCGACTACGACGGCCAACTGCTCGCGGTCGGTGACGGGTCAAAGAACAACTCCGCGTGCGGACCTGATCGCAACCCGTCCCCGGTAATCGGGTGATACGCGATCCCTGTCTCGGCCGGTGTACCGTCGCGCTCGCGCTGCACCGTCCGGTCTCGAGCCCGTAACGAACCGCTTACAGCGACGTCGCGATCCGGAACAGGTAATCAGTCGTAATAGTACGACTGTCAGATGCACTCGAAAATTTATTTCTACATATGACATTTCAAGCTCGTTGCTCAAACGGATTCAGCCCGTGTACTCGATTGCACAATACAGTCCACCAGGACGCTAAGACCTTCCGGCCGGATGCGCTCGAGGGCGGCCACGAATCGGGCCGCGGACCGCGCGGCGGCCTCGAGTTCGCATGGCGTCCGGTCGGACGGGTTACACGGTTTTCGGGTGAGTCCCCACGCATGTCAGAAACCAGTACGGCGGTCGACGTTCCCATCAGTATCGCGAAAGAAACCATTCATCAATACGGGCTCGGCCTCCTCTTCGCGGCGAACATTTTCGGGGCCGGGTCCGTCTACATCCTGACTGAAGCCGGGATGGTGTTCGGGTTCGGCCTCCTGTGGGTGTTGCCCCTCGCCCTGGGCGTCGGCCTCGCGATGCACGAGATGTCGGCGCGGCTGGCGGCGAAGAACGAACCGTTGATGGATTACATCGCGGACGTCATCGGTGACCGTGCGGCCAGACCGTTCGCGATGGGTATCTCCTTCATCATGCAGTTCTGGAGCGTCGCTAACTACGCGCTCGCCGGCGCCGCGCTCGTCTACCTCACGCCGCTGTCGAACCTGTACGTGGGGATCATCATCGCTGCGGGATTAGGAATCGCGCTCGTCGAACTGCGCGTCTACAGCCGCGTCGAGGGCGTCATCGCAGCGCTCGTGCTGGCGATTTTCGGCTCGTATCTGGTCATCGTCGCCAACCTCGAGCCGCCGATGGGGGCCGTCGCGAGCGGGTTCGTTCCCGGCATCGTCAACGAGTTCGAGTACATCACGATGATCATCGCCCTGCTGGGGACGACCGTTTACTACCCGAACTTCTTCATCCAGACGAGCATGAATCAGGAGAAGGATTGGGACGTCGTCTCCCGCTACCGCCGGGATCACACCGTCGGGCTGGCGGCGGTCGTCCTTCTGAGCGCGACGGTGATCGTCGCGGCCGCAATCGCCGTTCCCGACGGCGACCTAACGCTGACGGCGCCCGCCGAACCGCTGACCGACATGATCGGCCCGTGGGTGCTCGGCGTGTTCATGCTCGCGGTCGGCGCGGCCTCGTTCAGCAGCGCGACCGGGACGCTGTTCGCCGCCGGGTTCATGGTGCCCCAGTCGTACGGCATCACGACCCGGTTCGGCGACATGCACTTCCGCCGCACCGTCCACTTCCTGATCGCGCTCTCGGTGGCGCTCGCGATCCCGATCCTCGCGTACACCGGGTTCACGCCGGTCAGCCTCGCGCTCATGATGCCCGCGGTCAACGGTGTCGTCGGCCTCCCGATCACGGCGCTGGCGCTGTACGGCGCGGTGCACCGGTACTACGACCCGTCTCGAGCCGCGCAGGCGGTCTTCCTGACGGCCGTCGTCCTGATGTTCCTCACTTCGATCTTCACCGCGGAATCGCTCGTCCGGTCGATCGTGCAACTCGTCTAACGCCCGTTCGGGCGGCCCGTTTTCGGATCGGTTGCTCTGCCGTGCCGATCGTATCAGTGGGGTAATCTGTCGCCGGGACGAAGGCGAAGACATGTCGGACACCGCCAGACCGACCAATTGGATCGTCGATAAGCCCGGACTGACCGCGCTCGGACTGGTGAGCGCCCTCCTCGCACTGTTCGTGCTCGTGCCGTACCTGCAGTTCGTCCTGTTCGGCGTCGTCCTCGCGTACATCCTGTTTCCCGTCCAGCGACGCCTCGAGCGGTACGTCAGACCGACGATCGCCGCGGGCGCCGTCGTCGTCGGAACGCTGCTGGCCGTCCTGTTGCCGCTCGTCTACGTGCTCACGATCGCCGTTCGCCAGTCGCTCGACGTCGCCCGGTCCCTCAGAAGGGGCGACCTCAACGTCGCGGAGATCGAAGCACTTCTCGAGGCCAACGGCGTCGCCGTCGATCTCGCCGCGCTGTACGAAGCGAATCAGGATCGGATCGCGACGGCCGTCCAGGAAGTCACGATGAGCGTGATGGGGTTCGTCGGGAATCTCCCGGGCCTCTTTATCGGCCTCACCGTTACGCTGTTCATCCTCTTCGCCCTGCTGCGGGACGGGGAGCGACTCGTCGCGTGGGTGCAGTGGGTGTTGCCGGTCGACGACGAGGTGCTGGCGGACCTCCGCGGCGGACTGGACGAACTCATGTGGGCCTCGGTCGTGGGGAACGTCGCCGTCGCGGCGGTTCAGGCGGTGATGCTCGGCGTCGGGTTGGCGGTCGCCGGCGTCCCCGCCGTCGTCTTCCTCACGGTCGCGACGTTCGTCCTGACGCTGCTGCCGCTGGTCGGCGCGTTCGGCGTCTGGCTTCCGGTCGCGGGGTACCTCGTCGCGGTCGGCCGGCCGACCGCCGGCGCGGCCGTCGTCGTGTACGGGCTACTCGTCACGTTCTCCGACACGTACCTGCGGCCCGCGTTGATCGGCCAGACCGAAGCGTTCAACGCCGCGACCGTCGTCGTCGGCATCTTCGGCGGACTCGTCGCGTTCGGTGCGGTCGGGCTGTTCATCGGCCCCGTCGTCCTCGGGGGGTCGAAACTCGCACTCGACTGTTTCGCCCGCGGCCACGCCGGGACGCCGCCCGACGGAGCGCCGCCCGACGGATCGGCAGGCGAAACCGACGCGACCGAGTCGGGCGCCGCCCGAGAACCGACCGACGCGGACGATACTGACGCCGACGAGTAACCGTTCGCCGTACCGGCTGCCTCGCTACCCGTCCGCGGTCGCTGTCCCTCGAAACCAGAAGAGTCACGGGAGCAGCCACGAAGCCTCGATAACGTCGATGCTCGGGCTCCCGTTCGATCTCTCACTGCTCCTGTTGCTCGCGTCGATCGCCTTCTTTTCCGGCATCGGCATCACGACGATCGGGCCCGGCGGGATTTTCGTCACGATCGCGCTGTACTCGCTGACGGGGCTGGCCTCCGGCGAGGTCGCCGGCACCGCCCACGCGACGTTCGTCTTCACCGGCCTCGTCGGCAGCGCAGCGTACCTCCACTCCGGCGAGATGCGAACGGGCGACGGACGGGCGCTGGCGGTCGTCCTCAGCGGCTCGAGCGTCGTCGGCGCGCTCGTCGGGGCGTACGTCAACGCCTTCGTCCCGCGTTCGGTGTTCGGCCTGCTACTCGGCGGAGTTGCGGCGACCGTCGGCGGGGTTATCCTCTACCGGGAGCGCCGCGGCTTCAGTCCCGTCTACGACCTGGAGCCCCTGCAGCGACGGGGCCAACTCACCCTCGCCGGACTCGGATTCGCGCTCGGGGTCTGCAGCGGCCTGCTCGGAATCGGCGGTCCCGTGCTGGCCGTGCCGGCGCTGGTGCTGGTCGGCATTCCCATGCTGCTGGCGGTCGCCGTCGCGCAGGTTCAGTCGATCTTCATCGCGGCGTTCGCGACGACGGGCTACGTCCTCCAGGGGAGCGTCAACGTCCCGCTCGCGGTCGTCGTCGGGACGCCGCTCCTGCTCGGCGTCGTCGTCGGCTGGAAGGTCGCACACGTCGTCGATCCGGAGAAACTGAAAGTCTCGCTGGGAGTCGTCCTGCTGGCTGTCGGGCCCTATCTCGCCCTCTGAGTCGAGAGCCGAGAGTCGAGAATCGAGGCCCGAGAGCCGAGCCTAGACTAAAGGCTCGGCTCCCCGTTACCGGCCACATGGCACGCGTTCTCGTCCCGTTCGACGACTCCGATCCCGCCCGCGAGGCGCTCGAGTACGCGTTCGATCTCTTTCCGAACGGGGAGTTCGTCGCCCTGACCGTCGCCGACACGTCCGCAGTGCCGTTCATCCCGAACGCGGCCGACGACGCACCCGACGAGCAACTCGAGGACCTGCTCGGCGAGGCGACCGACCAGCTAGCGGCAGCCGAGGACCTCGCGGCCGAACGCGGTGTCAGCATCGAGACGCACGCCCGGATCGGCTCGCCGGCCCAGGAGATCGTCGAGTTTGCCGATACGAACGACGTAGACCACGTCGTGATGGGAAGTCGCGGCCGCTCGGGCGTCACCCGGATTCTACTCGGCAGCGTCGCCGAGGTCGTCGTCCGTCACTCTTCGGTGCCGGTGACCGTCGTCCGCTGACTCGAGCGCGATCGCTCACCCGACGAGCGTCGAAATCGACCGCCGCAGCGAGTGCGTTACGTCGGCGGGGTGGGGCAATCCGAGCCGGTACCGAACCCGATCCTGCCGTTTGAACGGTTCGAACGCCGCCGGCTCCTCGAGCTCCCACACCTGCGGCCGCGGCCCGCGGACGCCCAGTCGCTCGAGCGCGGCGGCAGCCGCCCGGCGACCCGCTTCGTCGGCCGATTCCATCGAGGCCAGATCCGAGTTCGTCCGCACGTAGTCGCTCGCGAGCGTGAGGTTCGCGACGGCGGGGTCGGCCGACGGCCGGTTCCGCAGCGAGCCGACGGTGTTGATCAACAGCGGCGACCGGTTCTCGAGGCCGTCCGCGGTCTCCTCGAGGGCCGGATCGAGGAACCAGTCGACTACCATCTCGTCGCGCAACCGCTCCTCCGGGCCGTTCAGATGCGCCTTCAGCTGGGCCCATATTTCGGTCGCGACCTCCTCGCGGGTGCACTCCCGGGCCGGCTTTCCGTGGACGGTCCCCGGCGTATCCCAGTCGGACGCGATCACCGAGAGGACGCCCTCGACGTCGACGTCCTCGGAACCGCGCGCCGCGAGATCGTACTCGGACTCCCGCCAGAACTGGCGCTGCGAAATCGACGTCAGCGCCCACGGCGCGTCGGCGTAGACCTGGTGGCCGCGGGTCAGCGCCACGTTCTCCGAGAGGTAGAACTGGATCCCGTTCATCCAGGCGGTATCGAGTCGCTCGATCCGGCCCAGTTTCGGCGCGGCGCGGGCGAGTTCGGGCGTGACGAACTCCGTGGCGATCTCGACCGGCACGGCGAGGACGTACTCCGCGGCCGTCACCGTCTCGCCGTCGGCCAGGACCGCGCCGGCGATCCGTCGTCCGCGACGGTCGACCGCGAGTTCCCGGACCGGCGCGTTCGATCGACAATCGACGCCGACCGACTCGAGGTGGCGAACCCAGGGGTCGATCCAGGCCTCGCTGGTCGGCGCGTTCAGGATCCGCTCGGTCGGCCGGCTCGGATCGAGCTGGCCGAACAGCAACTGCAGGTAGATCGCCCCGATCGTCCGGGCGCTGCCGACTTGCGGCCGGAGCGCGACCAGCGCCTGCGTCGCGTACGCGAGCCGATCGCGGAACTCCGGGGAGCGGTTTTCGGCGTCGATGAACTCCCACCACGACACGTCGTCGAACTCGTTCTCCCGGCGCTCCTCGCAGGCGGTCAGGAAGTACAGCAGCCGCTCGAGCAGGAAGCGCACGTCCGACGGCGGCAGGTCGTCGGCGAAGGCCGGGCGAAGCGCCTCGAGCCAGCCCCGCAGCGAGTCGGGACGGCCGGTGTCTGCGATCCGGTCGGCGCCCTCGGCGCTCGCGATAAGCGTTGCCTCGGTTTCGACAAGATTGTCCGCGACGGTGCCCGTCCCGTCCGGGATGCGGGCCATAGTGTCGACGACGTGGCGGTAGAACGCCGGGAAGAAGCGGAATCCGTGCTCGCCGTGCAGGGGAGTCGGACCGTCGTCGATCAGTATCGATCGCGCCTTGCCGCCGAAGCGGTCGTTCGCCTCGAGGACGGTCACGTCGACGCCCCGCGCCGCGAGTTCGTGGGCTGCCGTGAGGCCGCCGATCCCGCCGCCGATGATGACAACGTCTGTCATTGATCCTACTCCGGGAGCGAATGGGGTAACGCGTGGCCCTAACGACTGCAAGGAGACCGGCAGCCGATCGGTCTCGGGTCAGTCAGACCGCGCTCATTCTCGGCGTATCCCACCGCTACACGGCCCGCTGCAGCATATGCCGGGGAAATCCACTTGGGGCCCGTTCTTGTATCACCGGATCCGAATGTTTCCGTTCCTCGCGCTCGCAGTCGTCACCGTCGGTATCGTCGTCGTTCTCGAGGTGGTCTCGTACAGGGCACTCGAGCGGATCCCCTCGGTCGCCACCGAGGAGTTCCCCGAGATCGACCGAGAGTTGCTCGGCAAGTTCAGCAGTTTCGATCCCGAACTCGGCTGGGTTCCCCAGCCGGATCAGGAGAAACAGAAGGACACCGGCGACCACCTTCCCGGCGAAGAACTCCGGACGGTCGTCACCTACTCGACGGACGAGTACGGCAGCCGGGTTTGCCCCGCGAAGGACCGGGATACAGACGCCGACGTGACGGTCTCGACCTACGGCGACTCCTACTGTTTCTGCCGCGAGGTCAACAACGACGAGACCTTCCAACACTACATGGCCCAGGAGTTGGACACCCACGTCGCCAACTACGGCGGCGGCAACTACGGACTCGATCAGGCGCTGATGCGGCTCAAGCGCCAGTATCCCGAGGAGCCGACCGACTACGTCTTCGTGGTCGTCACCGCCTCCTCGATCGCCCGCATCCTCTCGGTGTGGAAACACTACCAGGAGTTCGGCAACATCCTCGCCGTCAAACCCCGGTACGTCCTCGAGGACGGCGAGTTAGAGCGAATCGACAGCCCGGTCGACGAGAAGGAGGACCTGCTCGACCTCGAGTCGAAGGCCGACTTCCTGCGGGAGTACGACTTCCACTACGACCACTGGTTCAAGCCCCACTACGCGACTCGTCCGTACACGACGGACTTCCTCGACGACGCCGAGAAGGTCCGGTACGCGCTCTACGAGGCCGGTATCGAGATCGAGAAGCGACTCGAGCGGCCGATTCCCGGGATCGACTTCGACCAGGCCCAGACGCAGTCGATGCTGCGGATGGAGCAGGCGCGCGTGCGCTACCACGAGCGGTTGTTCGAGACCCACGAGTACCTTTTCGACGCGCTGATCGCGGAGTTCGTCGACTACGCGGAGGAGCAGGGGTTTACCCCCGTGTTCGCGATGGTCCAGCAACTCCGGTACGCGAAGTACGAGGCCGAACACGGCCCCATCTACGGCGACCTGCTGGACCGGCTGGACGAGCGGTACGACGACCTCGAGACGGTCGACATGGTCGAGCACCTCTCGCCCGACGACGGCGACGTCGAGTCGCTGTACGTCGAACGGGGCGAAGGCGGCCACTACAGTCCGGAGACGAATCGGGAGATAGCGAAGGTCCTCGCCGACGTGGTCGAATCGTAGCACACCGGCTACCTGACGTCATCCCGTCCGCGGACTACCAACATGCATTGGCGTCAGGGATACCATCCCTGCAGGCATACGAGAGAGTACGGCAGGACAGTCCCAATCACTGCCACATCATCACTGCGCCATACACGCACACACCGTCCTGCCACGACCGCGATCGATTCTTCGCGGTCCTTTCCACCGATTCGACAGCGCCTGCTACCCGCTGGTGAGCGCATTGCATATTATGTCTCGAGAAACCTCGAGCGATCCGAAAACCACGGTATGAACTCGAGTCTCGGTCTCTGATTAGTCGACCTGCAACAGTAACGATTCGCAGAGCGCGTCCGATCCCTCCTCCTCGAGCAGTCGGCGCTGTTTCTGCGCGCCGCTTTCGCGTTCGTAGACGCGCTTGATGCCGTCGACGCCGAGTCGCTCGCACTCGCGGTCGACGAGTTCGCCCAGATCGACGGTATCCTCCATCTCGCGGTCGAGCAGGCTGGCGTCGTGCCCGTAGCGGATCGCGCGCCACTTGTGTTCGTCGAGCAGTTCCCGTCGGTGGTCGTGACCGTAGCCGGCGGCGCCGTCCTCGTACTCCTCGGCCAGCGCCTCGACGAGCGCGTGGGCGTACTCGACGAAGGCCATCACGACGTCGGGGTTTGCCTGCCCGTCCGGCGTCCGGAGTTCGACCGTCCCGTGGGCCGTGTGCGGGCGCACGTCGTACCAGAGTTCGCCCCGATCGTTGATCGATCCGGTCTCGAGCATCCGGCGCTCGAACCGGTCGAAGGCCGCAAAGTCCTCGAAGTAGGTCGGCATGCCGGTGTTCGGAAGCCCTTCGAAGATCTTCGCGCGAGCGGACTGCAGCCCGGTGTCGAACCCGTTCCAGTACGGCGAGTTCGCGGAGAGAGCGAGCATGATCGGCACGTACCACCGCAGTTCGTTGGCGATCCAGACCGCCTTATCGGCGTCGTCGACGCCGACGTGGACGTGGACGCCTGCGGTCGTATTCCGGTGCTGGGGGTACTGGATTCGGTCCAACTGCGAGCGGTAGCGGGGTTTCTCGGCGTGCTCGAGTTCGCGCCACTTCGCCAGCGGGTGGAGGCCGGCGGCGGCGATCTCGTAGCCGTGTTCTTGGGCGTGTTCAACCAGCGCCTGGCGGATCTCGAGTAAGGCGTCGCGGGCGTCGTCGGGGTTCTCAATCAGCGGGGTTTGAGTTTCGATGACGAATTTAAAGAGTTCGTGATCGAGGCGGTCCGCGAGGATCTCCGGGGGGTCGTGCTCGTAGACGAGTTCGTCGGTCCCGCTGGTGGGTCGACCGCGCTCGTCGACGACGAAACACTCCTCCTCGATCCCCAGCGTGCCCATGCGCGTGAACGATTCCGGCGACCCGCGTTCCATCGTGGAACCCTTTCGCCGCCGGGAGTAAATACGGTTTGGAGTCGGATCGAACCGCCGGCTTCGGTTTTCCGCTCGCCCAAGCGTGCAATCGGGGCGATCGACGGCCGTTTTGGGCGCCGGCCGCGTCGGCCCGATGTCTCGAGCGTGACGACCACCGATCGAAATATGTTCCTCGAGCGGAATTACCCTGCGAGTGAGTTCGAACCGTGACTCCGCCCCTCCCCGTTGCGTTCGTCGCTGCACTCGGTCGCTGGCTCGCGTTCGGCGCGCTGTTGCTGGTTCCGGGCCTCGTCGCAACCGTTCTGTGGGCGCCGTTCTTGCTGTCGAACCGACTGCGAGCGCTCTTTCGGTCGCTTCCGCCCGCCGGCAGCACGGTGCCGACCTACGTGCTCGCCGGCATCGGCGCGTCGGTCCCCTACCTCGCCGGCTTCCTGGCCGTCCTCGCGTTCGTCGACTCGAGCGGAGTCGCCTGGAGCAACGCCTTCCTCAAGCTCTGTTTCCAGTTGGGCGTGTTGTACGTCGTCGGCTTCCCGGTCCTCTGCGCAGTGGGGCTACCGCGGTTCGGCGTCGACTGGGATCCGACCGGCTACGGCTGGCGGACGTGGGGCCTGCTCGTCGCCGGCGCCGCCTGGTACGCGCTGCTCTTTACGATCCCGCTCGCGCTGTTGAGCTTCGTCTTCGCGTTGCCCGGCGGTTACTGAGACTGAAACGGGTCTGTTGAAGTCCTTAGCCGATGACAGATGATGCGTGCCGAATCCAGCGCGCGAATGTAGTACGAGATTCGACTCGGTTTTGCAAAGGTGGTGATCGCTCAGTACAGGCCATATACAGAAAGTCTATAGCAAATTAGTTATCATACATGTATATATGAAAACAACTTCATCCCCGCGCCGTCAAGTGCTTGGAGCAATTGCTCTTTTAGCTACTGCGGGCTGTACTGCATTCAGTTCTGAATCTGGTATTCAAGTGGGAAATATTAGTATTGAGAATTGGCGGGATGAATCAGTCACTATTACAGTCCGACTTGACCGAGCGGGGAGTGCAGTATTTGAGGACGCTATCGAGGTAGATAGTAATGGAAGAGAACTCATTGAGCAGTCATGGGAAACAGAACCTGTTGAATATACTATTATGTATTCTATGAATGGGGAAGGACGAATCACCAACTTGTCTCTTCCAGAAGATATGAGAGGTGCAGATGGAGATTGTATTGACATACAAATCCACTGTCGTCCTAGTGAGACGGATATTGTATTTAGAGATGATAACCCTCCGTGGGGCCGTTGCTGACTACAGTTGCTAAGTAAGCAGATCTACTCAACGGCTGGTTCGCTGATCTCATCGTGAAACAAACAAAGTCGTCGTGCTGAACTCATCCTCTGTATTCAGCACGGCTTCTGTAACCTATCATCGACAGAGCATTTCAATAGGACAACTGAGACTGCGCTCTATACCTCACCGCGGCCGCGCGACGATCCCTAAGTGATCCGCGTGGTACCGCTCGAGCCACTTCGACTCGAGAATCTCGTATCCTTCCTCGAGACGCCTCCGCAGCAGAACCCACTGTTACGCCGCTGATTGCGAGACTAACAGTGGGAATAGCGCTCTTACCTCGAGCGTCCTGTCCGGCGAATTCGGATGTTTCTACTCGTGAAACGCTCGAACGGAACATCCGGTTTTTGTGGAATTGTGACATTGATGATTCCGATGCCACGTGCCAGAACTATCGGCGTCACAGTCGTTGCGGCGCTCGTCCTCCTCTCGGGGGCGACGCTCGGGTTCGCCGCGACCGACGCCGGCACGATCCAAGAGAACGAGACGGAGAACGAAACGGCCGACAACGAGACGGCCGACAACGAAACGGAGACCGAAACGGCCACGGTGACGTTCGAGAACCAGACGTCCAACGGGACGGCAGTCGCGGTCAACAACACGACGCTCCCCGAGGGCGGCTTCGCCGTCATTCACGCGGCCGCGCCCGCCGACGGAAACGAGAACGAGACCGTCACGAATCTCTCCGCGGAGTACGAGCCCGGAGCAGTCCTGGGTAACTCCACCTTCCTGGACTCCGGCGAGCACGAGAACGTGTCCGTCGAGCTCAACGAATCCCTCGAGGAGAGCCAGGTGTTGATCGCGATGGCTCACCAGGACACCAACGACAACGAGACGTACGAGTTCCCCGAGGCCGACGACCCCTACACGAGTGACGACGAGCCGGTGATCGACGACGCGATGATCACGCTCGAGGAGGAGATGAACGAGACCTCCGAGTAAACGAGGGCCATCAAAGCGAACGAGAGGAGCGGATCGAAACTCTCCCCTCGTTCCCGTTCGCTACTAGGAGCGGATGCGATAGCTGTTCAGCCGGGATCGGACGGTCGCTTCGAATCGTGACCGACGCCGATCACGACCGGTCGATTACGTGATCCGCGCGCCGCCGTCCGCGGCTGTACAGTCATCGCGGCCGCGCAACGACCCCGAGATGGTCGGCGTGATACGCTTCGAGCCGTTCGGACTCGAGAATCTCGTACCCCTCCTCGAGTTCCGTCCGAACATCCTCGAAGACGGCCGCCGGTTCTCGAGTCACGTCCTCGCTTCGGGCCTTCACGGCCAGCAGCAACCGCCCGTCGTCTGCCAGAAACCGCCGGTTCTCGAGAGCCACCCGCGCCTGCCCTCTCGTCGCGACGTCCTGGACGATGGCGTCGACGTCGGACTCGACGACGTGGGCGTACGTCTCCGGTTTTCGGGCGTCCTTGAGCAGCGGGAACAGCCGCGGTCGCGACGCGACGGCCTCGAGCAGGTCCCGGACCGGCCGCGCGGCGAACTCGACGGCGTAAGTCGGGCCGGCGAAGTCGGCGACGTGGCTGACCGTCGTCCCGCTGGCCGCGCCCAGGTAGAGGACCGTCTCGTCGTCGCCGCCCTCGAGGCCGGTGTCCATGCTCAGCTCGAGCATCGCGCCGAGCTTGGAGCGGTCGGGGTTCCAGGCGCGCCACTCGCCCTCGGTTGGCTCGCCGTAGACGGGCTCGCCGCGGGTCGCAAGGCGCTCAGTGCCGTCGAACTCGCGGCGCTCGACGCCGTCGGGGAGCGCGTCAGTCATCGCCGTCACCCCCGTTGCCGTCGCCGTTATCGCCACCGCCGCCGCTGCCGTCGGTGCGGGCTTGAATCGTCTCGATACGCTCCTCGAGTTCCGCGTCGAGTTCCGGTTTGCGCTCGCCGGAGTAGTGGTCGACGCGGGCGGCGATGGCGAGCTTGCCCGCAACGGCGCGGGCCGCCGAACCGCGGTTCTCGGGGTGAGTTCCCCGGACTGCATCGTGGATGTAGATGATCCCGTGCTTGGGGGAGGGTGCGTGGCCCCGCAGATGGGCAAAGAGCGCGTCCTCCGCACCCAGCACCTGAATCGTGCCGCTGGGTTTTTTCGCCAGTTCCTCGAGGCCGCCGGCCAGCGAGATCAGCCGGGCCGCGAGGACGGGGCCGGCCAGCGCCGCGAGGTTCGGCGCGACGGTCGGCGTCTGCTGCTCGACGAACTCCCGGAGGGCGTCGGCCTCGTCGGCGAGGCCGGCGACGCGCTCGGCCAGCGAGACGAGCGCCGCCTCGCCGGGCGCGGGATCCTCGCGACTCGCCAGTTCGCGGGCGTACGCGACGCCGGTTCCCGCGTCGGGGTCGACGGTTCCAGCCCACTCGGCGAGTCGCTCGGCGAGTTCGTTGGCCGTCCGCTCGCAGTCGTCCATGGCTCGCACCGCGTGGACGAGCTGGCGGTCGTCCGCGCCCTCGCGCTCGGCGACCGCGTCGCGGGTTGCGGCGGTCGTCGCCTCCTTCAGGCGGTCGTAGTACGCTTCTTCCGACTCGGCGGCCCCGGTGCGAACGGCGAGGGTCGGCCAGTCGTCCGGCTCGTCGGCGCGGCCGTCCCGTATCGCTTCGGCCGCCGCGCCGGTATCGCCCGGCTCCACGTCCGCAAACCAGCCCGCCGTCTCCGGATCGGTCCCGTCGCTCATTACCCGAGGATTGTCCCCCTGCTCGTATATGCGTTCCCGAACGGTTCCGCGGCCGCCGTTGACGTCGACCGCCGCCGCTCGAGGTTCGAGTTCGAGTCCCGAGTTCGAGATCGAATCGTTACCAGTACGGACCGAGGAGTCCGGTCGTGAGATTTCGTTTTGCGGTCGGCGCTACGAACGCGGCTCCTCGTCCGTCAGCATGGTGTCCTCGACGAGCGCGTTCGTCGCCCGTCGGAGCCGCTGGGAGAGGGCGCTGTCGCTGACCTCGACGGTGTCGGCGAGTTCGGTGAGCGTCGTCCGTCGGGGGACCTCGAAGTAGCCCTGTCGGTACGCCGTCAACAGCGCGTCCCGCTGTCGGGGCGACAGCGCGTCCCCCTCGTCCGGGAGCGTGGGGTTGTAGATGTGGCGCAGCGTGACGGGGACGTCGCTCTCAGTGAGCGCCATGTTGAACGCGGACAGGTCCTCGTGGGACGAAAAGCGCAGGCGGAAGTCCCAGGTGTCGGCGGTCCCGGTGGCCTCGAGGATTTTCGCGCGCGTGTCGATGAGCGCCTGGATTACACCGTTGATATCGGGGCCCCAGCGGACCTCGAACAGCGTCCGGTCCTCGGCGGCCGTGAGTTGCTCGACCGATTCCGTCTCGGCGTGATCGCGCAGCGTAGTCTCGATCACCGCCGGATCGGCGCCGGAGATCCAGAACAGCGGAATGATGGCCTCTCGGAGGGGGACGATGCGCTCGAGTTCGATTTCGACCGCCGGCAGGTCCTCTAACACGCGGCCGAGCGGAAACGCATCGGCGGGAACGGTGATATCGGCGATGACGGTCATTGTTTCGTCGTGGTGGACTGGGACGCCGCACTGGGACGATCCGTGTCGGCGGGTATCGTCTTCGAGGTCGAACACCAAAACGCTCGGGGAGCGGGCGCACCGGTTCGAGGTCGAACCGCCGATCCGTCCGGATGTCGCGGACTGCACTGTGGCACTGCAACGATCCGTCGATATTCGGCGGCTCGACGCTGAAGGCAACGCTTGTCGCCGGTCCTGTCGAATATAATGCCAAGTGGTAACATGGCATCGAAAGACGAACCAACGGCGGCGGACGCGTTGCGCGCCGCCGACGACCCACGGGAGCACGCGCGGGAACTGGTCCGGAACGGCGAGCAAAACCGGCCTTCCCAGCGAGACCGACGCCGACCGGCAACCGGTCCGTCCCGAGTGCTGGTCCCGTTCGACGGCTCCGATCCCTCGTGCGGCGCGCTCGAGGCCGCGTTCAAACTGTTTCCCGACGCCGCCGTGACCGCGCTGACGATCGTCGACGATTCCACGATCAGCTACGTTCGATCTCCCTCGAGCGATCCGAACGCGAGCGCGGAGGGCGAACTCCTCCGCGGACTGCCGAGCGAACTCGAGCGCGCGACCGAAATCGCCGAGCGTCGCGACGAACGCATCCAAACGGCGGGACGGATCGGCTCGGCGACGCGGGGCATCCTCGAGTACGTCGAGCGCGAAGCCGTCGACCACGTCGTGATCGGGAGTCTCTGCCGGACCGGAATTGCTCGCCTCCTCCGGGGAAGCGTCGCCGAGACCGTCGTTCGTCACTCGTCGGTTCCGGTCACCGTGATCCCCGCGTCGTCGGTCGGGGGCGAGATCGTATCGCGCGGAAGCGACGGCGGCTCCGGGAACCGCGAGATCGAGGGGGATCGACGATGACGACTAAGCGACAGAAAGGCGTCGTGATGTGCGAGCAGTGCCGGACGGTCTACGCCGTGTGGATCCGGCCCGACGGAGACACCTACCCGATCAGTTCGCACAACAACTGTTCGTGCGAGGAGCGCGCTCGGGTCGTCATCGACAAACCCTGATCGAATCGTCGTATCGTCGCGTCGTGTCGTCAGCCCATCGCCGTCCGTCGCTATCGGTTCGGCCGCGAAGGTGGTACTCATCCCTGCGGTTCGAACTCGTGGACGGTCAACCGCGTCGGCGGCGGCGCCTCCTCGCGCTCGCGGTCCCGGTTCGGCTCGAGGGACTCCCAGCGGAGTGCGTACTGCGTCTCGCCGGGCGAGTCGCTGCTATCCGCGACCCAGTTGACCTGCATGTCGGGATAGTCCGACCGAACGTCTCGCAGCGCGTCGGGGTAGGTGTGCCACGGCGAGTACCAGTCGGTCGGCGTCAGCATCTCCTCGTCCAACACCCACTTGCCGGTGCCGTACTCGACGTGGTCGTAGGTCTGGATCAGCCGGCCGTCCTCGCGTTCGACCGGGCCGAATTCGATCTCGAAGGGGATGGTGCCGCCGCCGCCGAAGGCCCAGCGGTAATCCCAGTCGCTCGTCCGGTAGATCTCCCAGCCGTCGGCCTCAGCGCGGGCGTTATAGAGCTGCGTGTTCCCCTCGTGGTCGAACTTGTGGTAGCTGATGACGACGCGACCCGCGGTGTCGAAGCCGATCTTGGTGTTGTTGTTGATCATCCCGCCGTAGGGCGGCACCGGGTCGACGAGGTCGCCCGAATTGATGTCGATGGGGAGCTCGAGCGGGGCGCCCTGGCTGGTTTCCCACTCGCGCAGATCCGGACTCCGCGCGTAGCAGAGGTCGTGGTTCGTCTGCGCGCCGCCGTGGTCGCGCCAGACCCAGCAGCAGTGGTAGTCCCCGCCGGGACCGACAACCGGCCCGTGCGGGTAGGCGTTCATCGCGTCCCCGCCGTAGGTCAGCGGCGCCTCGAGCAGGCGGTTCCACTTGTGGTTCCGCTCGTCGTAGACGTTGTAGCGCCAGTTCCCGCCGCCGCTGTAGCCGTCACGGTACTTGAACACGAGCTCGTCGTCGGGGCCGCGGAAGAACTGGGGGTAGGTGACCTGCGATTCCTCGGTGCCGACCATCTCGTCGATCCGCTCGAACGTCGTGACGTCGAGCGACTCCCGCGTCCGGTAGTACTTCAGCGGGTGGACGTGCATATTTCCGCTCAGATGGAGATAGTCCTCGCGGTCGACGGCGAGCGCCAGCGAGTTGTGGGCGTCCCACTCGATCTTGCGGTCTTCGGGTAGTCGTGCGACGGTCCACTCGCCGGCCTCGTCCGCATCGTCGGTCCCGAGCTCACGCTGGCCGACCGTAATATTTCGATCGGCGTCGTAGAACGCGACGAACTGATGCTCGCCGTGCGTGTACAGGTCGAACGCTGCCGCCGTGCCCGCCCAGACGTCGGCGACCTCGTGCCGCGTCCGTTCCTCGAGTTCGGTGTTCGGTGACACTGACCGGGCTATCGCACGCTCGAACCATTAGCTTTTGTGACGGGTTGATCGCAATCGATCGGGTCGATCAGTGAAAATCAGCGGCAGCGCGGTTCGTCGTCGGCCGCTGTCGGCGTCAGCCGAACAGTCGCTCCCGCAGCGACCGCGAGGTCGGCCGCTCGGCCATGATGACCGAACAGTCGACGTCGTGCACGACGTCGTAGGCCAGCGAGCCGCGAAGCAGTCGCGAGAGCAGGCCGCGCTCGGTCGCCCCGAGGACGAGCAGCGAGTGATCGGCGGCCGCCGCGGCGATCGCATCCTCGATGTCGCCCGATACGTCGACGCGGATCGCGGCGTCCGCGAGGCCGTGGTCGTCGGCCCACTCGGTCAGGAACGCCTCGCCGTCGGCCCGATCGGACTCGTCTCCGACGACGTGCAGCAGGGTGATCTCGGCGCCGACCTGATCCCGGAGGTGGCGGGCGACCTCGGCGCTCAGATCGGAGTCGGGCCCGCCGGCGGTCGGTACCAGCACGCGGTCGGTCTCGAGGCCGCGGTCGTTGAGCACGAGGAAGTCGCAGGGGAGGTCGTGCGCAAGTTCGTCGAACGTCCCCTCCACGCGGCCCGCGGACCAGGGACGGCCGGGACCCCAGCCCATGACGACCGTATCGGCCCGTTCGCGCCGCGCGACGTCGAAGACTTCCTCGAACGAGCGGTGGGAGACGATCGTTCGCACGTCGACGGGAACGTCGAGGGTTTCCGTGTCCTCGCGGACCTGCGTCATCAACTGCTGGGATTCCTCGTCGATTCGCTGAATGTGTTCGGACCCTTCCTGCAGCGGCGTCTGGTCCGGCACTTCGACGATGTGGACGGCCTGGACGACGCCGTCGTTGGCCTTCGCGAGTACGCTCGCCAGTTCGAGCAGGTTGGACTCCGTCCGGGGATTCGCCACCGGCACGACGACCGTGTACTCGTTGCCGCCGGAGGGACGCGCGGCGGTCGCGGCCGTCACCGCGGCGTCGGGCATCTCCTCGGATCGGGAGAGGATGTAGTTGCTCAACACGCCCTCGCGGTCGGTTTCGTGGCGGGCGTAGACGACGTACCAGATCACCGCGATGGCGACGAACGCCAGGCTCAGCGCGACCTCGATCCGATCCATGAACGCGATCAGGCCCAGCGAGAGGACGAACCCGAGGATCGGCGTGATCGGATAGAAGGGGACGGTAAAGTCCGGATCGTACTCGGGCACGTCGGCCTCCCGGAACACGACCAGCGCGACGTTGATGAGCGCGTAGACGATCAGGTGGAGGACGCTCGCGGCCTTCGAGAGAATCTCGAGATCGTTACCCAGAACGGCGATGAACAGCAGGATCATCCCGCCGGTGACGGCGATCGACCGGTACGGCGTCGCGAATCGGGGGTGAATCTCGTTGAGCCAGTCGGTAACGATCTTGTCCCGTCCCATGGCGAAGTTAATGCGCGCGGAGGCGAGGATCGAGGCGTTCGCGCTCGAGGCGGTCGCCAGCAGCGCCGCGATCGTGATCGAGGCGATGCCGACGGCGCCGAGGTTCCCCTCGAAGACGATGCCCGCGGCGTGGGACATCGGCGTTTCGTCGCTGATGGAGTCGTAGGGGATGATCCCGACCATCAGGCCCACGAGGATCGCGTAGATGACCATGACGATGGCGACGCTGCCGATGATCGCGATCGGCAGGTTTCGCCCCGGATTCTTCAGTTCCTCGCCGATCGTCGCGATCTTCGCGTAGCCGAGGAAGGAGACGAACACGAGGGCGGTCCCCGGCAGGATCTGGCCGTAGCCGAGCGGCGCGACGCTTCCGTCTGTCATCACGGTCCCCCAGTCGAACGAGAAGAACCCGAAGAGCGCGAAGACGGTGAGAATGCCCAGCAGGAGCGTGACGATGACCGTCTGCACGCCGCCGGTCTCCTTCGCGCCCATGTAGTTGACGCCGACGAACGCGACGCCGGCAAGCAGCGCGCCGATCTGGATGTCCGAGAGAACGAGCGGGCCGAGGGCGACCGTCGGGAGCAGCGCGATCTCGCCGACGCCGGGAACGGGCAGAACGGTTCCCTCGAGGACGTCCGCGAGGTAGCCGCCGAAGCCGATACAGTAGAACGCGCTGGCGAAGGCCAGCCCCATCCAGTCGCCCATGCCCGAGATCGAGCCGAACAGCGGCCCGAGCGAGCGGTTGATGTAGTAGTACGCGCCGCCGGCTTTGGGCATCGCCGTCCCGAGTTCGCTCACCGTGAACGCGTTCACCATGGCGATCATCCCGCCCACGATAAACGAGAGGACGACGATCGGCCCCGCCTCCTGTGCGGCCACGCCGGGCAGGACGAAGATGCCGGCACCGATCATCGTGCCGATACCGACCGCGAGGGCGGAAACCAATCCGAGGTCTTTCGCGAGCTCCTCGTCGGTCTCAGCCATCCCCACCACCTCGAGTCGGAAGTCGAACGTCGATAGACAGCGTGTGAATGTACGGTATCATGGTGATATCCCTCCGAAGACTCCGTACGGGCAGCCGAGGACCGACTCCGTCTTAGCTCATTCGGTTACCGAACATTCTGGGCCCGAATTCGAACGGATCGAAAATATGTTCCGGAGAAGAATACGCGTTCCTGATTACCCTAGTCGCTATGACCGTCGTCGGAGTCGTCCGACGCCGTTGGTGTCGACGAATCTGGTGCGCTGCTGGCCGCCTCGAGCGGTTCGGAATCGCTACTGGAACCGAAGAGGCGCTGTCGAATGCTGCGGTCGTGGCTCTTCTCTGCGAGGATGACCGAACAGTCCACGTCCTCGAGAACGTCGGAGGCGAGCGATCCCCGGACCAGCCGCGAGAGCAGCCCGCGTTCCGTCGCTCCGAGAATGACCAGCGAGTGCCGGGCGGACGCGGTCGCGATCGCGTCTTCGATATCGCCGGAAGTGTCGAGCTGGATCGTCGCGTCCTCGAGTCCGTGATCGGCGGCCCACTCGGTCAGGAAGGCCTCGCCGTCGGCCCGATCGGACTCGTCGTCGACGACGTGCAAGAGCGTGATCTCGGAGCCGACCTGATCGCGCAGGTAGCGCGCGACGTCGGCGCTCAGATCCGAGTCCGGACCGCCGGCCGTCGGCACCAGCACGCGGTCGGGCTCGAGGCCGCGGTCGTTGAGCACGAGGAAGTCGCAGGGCAGGTTGTGCGTAAGTTCGTCGAGTGGCCGTTCCGCGCGGCCCGCGCTCCACGAACGGCTCGGACCCCAGCCCATAACGACCGTATCAGCGTCCTCGCGCCGCGCAACGTCGAACACTTCCTCGAACGAGCGGTGGGAGACGACCGTCCGCACCTCCACCGGAACGTCGAGCGTCTCCGTGTCTTCCCGAACCTGCTCCATCAGCGCCTGGGACTCCGCGTCGATGCGCTGGATGTGTTCGGACCCCTCCCGGAGTGGCGTCTGGTCCGGCACTTCGACAATGTGGACGGCCTGGACGACGCCGTCGTTGGCCTTCGCGAGCACGCTCGCGAGCTCGAGCAGGTCGGATTCGGTCCGGGGATTCGAGACGGGGACGACGACCGTGTACTCGTCGTTGGCTGGACTCGCGGCGCTCGCTGCCGTCACCGCGGCGTCGGGCATCTCCTCGGACCGATCGAGGATCCAGTTGGCGAACACGCCGGTGTTTTCGACCCGCGTTCGCGAGTACAGCAGGTACCACAGGCCGGCGAAGACGACCAGTGCGGCCGAGAGCCCGATGACGACCGGTTCGATATACGCGATCAGCGCGAACGACGATATCGCGCCGATGATCGGGACGAACGGATAGAGCGGCACCTCGAAATCGGGATCGTAATCGGCCGGCTCGGCCTCCCGCATCACGATCAGCGCGATGTTCAACAGCCCGTAGACGATCAGGTGGAGCACGGACCCGGCGGTCGACAGCAGTTCGATGTTCCCGAACAGGAGGAAGACGACGATGAGCGTCCCGGTAATCAGAATCGACTTGAACGGCGTCCCGAACCGCGGGTGAATCTCGTTGACCGACGGCGAGATGATCTTCTCCCGGCCCATCGCGAAGTTGATCCGAGACGAGGAGAGAATCGACGCGTTCGCGCTCGAGGCCGTCGCCAAGAGGCCGCCGAACAGCAACATCCCCCAGCCGAGGAGGCCGAGGTTGTAGCCGAAGACTTCGTACTGCCCGAACAGCAACTGCGCCGCTTCGACGACGGCCGTGTCGTTGCCGGACACGAGATCGGTCGGGACCGCCGCCAGCAACACGAGGAGGAACAGCGCGTAGACGACCGTGACGATCGCGACGCTGCCGATGACTGCCAGCGGAAGATTTCGCCCGGGGTTCTTGATCTCCTCGGCGACCGACGTAATCTGTACGAAGCCGAGGTAGGAGACGAAGACGAGCGCGGTCACAGGAAGGACTTCGCCCATCGCACCGTCCTGAACGATCGGCTGCAGGGAATCCATATCCGCGTTCAGCAGTCCGACGACGGTGAACGCGGCGAGGATCGCCAGTAGCGTGACGACGATGATGATCTGGAGGCCGCCGGTCTCTTTGGCGCCGACGTAGTTGACGGCGATGAACAGCACTGCCCCGACGAGCCCGATCGTCTGGGCGGCGGTCACCGTAAGCGGACCGAGTGCAAGCGCCGGGGCGCCGACGAGTTGGTTGACGTACTCGCCGAACCCGTACATGTAAAACGACGACGCGAACGCCAATCCGAGCCAGTTCGCCCAGCCGCTGATCGAGCCGAACAGCGGGCCGAGCGCGCGGTTGATGTAGAAGTAGGCGCCGCCGGATTTCGGCATCGCCGTCCCGAGTTCGGACGCCGACAGCGCCGTGAACATCGCGGTGACGCCGCCGATGACGAAGGTCGCGGCCGCGAGTGGTCCCACGTCCGCGACGGCGGTCCCCGGCAGGACGAAGATACCCGCGCCGATCATCGTGCCGATCCCGATCGTGATCGCCGACAGGAGCCCGAGGTCCTTCGCGAGTTCGTCGTCGCTGCCGCTCATCGTTTCCTCCTCGATTCGTCCGCGGTCGAACGCGACGTTGTGATCCCCACCATGTCTGTCTTGCGTCTCCGCATCTCCCGCCCGACGGTGACCGTCGGCATTAGCTTACACTCGAACGCCGAAACGGGACGGTTCCAAACCGATAGGCGCGACTCCTCGAGTTTTGATGAACATAGTAAATCGAAGCGCCACGCACCCCTTAATTCGTTCGTTTAACGACTAATGACCGTATTCGTGAAACGCGCAAACATTTCAAATTTTGCGACGCTACAGCGGGTCGACGGACGGAGGCGCGGTCACTGGTCGGAGAACGGGGCCGCAGCGACGACGATTAGACGCCGAACGTCGCCCGGAGCATGTCTCGCGTCCCGGGCCCGAGCCCGACCGCGACGACGGTGATCATCAGCAAGATCGCGTAGCGCGGGCTGTCCTCGAAGACGGTCTCGTCGAAGATCCAGACGACGACGACCGCCGCCGCGAGTTTCACGAGCAGGAACGGCCACGCTTCGCCGGTGACGGCGACGACGTTCGCCGGAAGGATCGATCCGGTCCAGTCGACGATAGCCGCGTTGATCGGGTGTTTGGGGACGAGGTTACTCGAGTGGCCGAAGGCGGTCGCCCAGTCGAGGCCGATGACGTTCGCGACGCCGTCGACCGCGTGGGCCCAGATGACCACGATCCCCATGTACTCGGTGCCGCGGTTGATCCCGGGCGCGAACCGCTGGATCGCGCCCCACGTAAGCGCCGTCGCGGCGGTCGCGCCGACGAGCGTCGTCACCAGCAGGAGCGGGTAAAACCGGGAGAACGGCTCCGTCGCCGCCGTGTAGCCGAGGTGGGCGAGCGTCAGCGCGAGCAGCCCGGTCCCGACCGCAAAGAGCGGGTACTCGTAGCCCGACACGTAGTCGTTGCGCTCGAGCCAGACCGAGACGACGACCGCGACGGCGGTGACGGCGAAGACGGTGAAGTAGATGAGCGGGCTGATGATGAAGCCGGACCACGGGAGATCGATCGCGAGCGTCCCCGTGGCGCGGTAGGCGGCCGCGTTCGCGTCCTCGACGACCCGCAGCGCGCCGCCGAACAGCATGAACGGGAACAGCCCGTAGAAGCCCGCACGGTACCGCTCGATCTCGAGGCGTTTGATGAGGAAGACGACGCCGATGACTCCGAGGATGAGCGTCGGGATGTAGCCCGCATACGAGACGAAGGTGTAGCCCGGCGAGGCCGTCGGACCGGCGTTCGGGCCGGCCTGCGAGCACGGAATCTGCTCGCTGCCCGCCCAGGCGACGCAGCTCCAGCTGTGGGCGTCGGCGACCACCGGACCCCAGTAGTACTGCCAGATGAACTCGACGTACACCTGCCGGGGGAACGCGGTGGCCGCTGCCGCGATCCCCGCGACCAAGAGGACGACGGCCGCGGCCCAGACGCGCTCGGGCCCGTACCGCTCGATGGACTCGTACATACCCGATATCCGACACGGCGGGCGCTTACCGTTTCCGGTTCTCGATTCACTGGTCGCTGTACTGGAAGATTCTCCGAGGGTCTAGGCGGCGTCGATTTCGCGGGCCGCCTCGAGCAACTCGTCGTGAACGCCGCCGTTCGAGGCGACCAGGCCCCGGCTGTCGTGGCGCCAGCGCTCGCCCTCGAGGTCGGTGACGGTGCCGCCGGCCGCGCGGATCAGCGCGACGCCGGCGACGGTGTCCCAGGGATTGGCCCGCAGGTTCGTCACGACGCCCTCGAGCGCGCCCGACGCGACCATCCCGAGCTCGAGCTGGGCGCAGCCGAAGCGGCGCACGTCGCCGAACCGGTCGACGAGCGCGCGCGTCGCCGCGGCGTACTGGTCGCGCTGGTCGAAGTCCCACCAGAACGTCGGGCAGACGTGCGCCCGTTCGGGGTCGGTACAGTCGCTGACCGACAGCGGCTCGCCGTTCAGGAAGGCACCCTTGGGACCGACGCGGTAGGTGTCCTCGAGGGCGGGACAGACGGTCGCCCCGGCGACGGGCTCGCCGTCGACGACCGCCGCGATGGCCGTCCCGAACGCGCGGATGCCGTCGACGTAGTTGTTCGTGCCGTCGATCGGGTCCACGATCCAGGCCGGTCCCGCCTCGGGAACCTGCTTCAGCGCGTCTTCCTCCTCGCCGACGATCGGGTCGTCCGGAAACGCCTCGCGGATGACTTCGATGACGCGCGTCTGGGCGTTCCGATCGACCTGCGTGACGACGTCGGTCTTCCCGTCTTTCTGTTCGACCTCGAGATCGCCGCGGAACGAGTCGGCCGCGATCGCGGCGCCGGCTTCTGCGGCGCTGATCGCGACGCTCGCCCGCCGCTCCGGTTCGTACTCGGCGTCGACCTCGCGGTTGTCATCGCGTTCGCTCATTGGTCCCAGTCGTGTCGCGTCGCGAAAAGGTGTAGCGGTTCTCGGCAGTGTGTGCCGCGGCGCTCACCGCGGCCGGTACTCAACACCCGTATTCGATCCGCCGGTCAACCTCGAGATCACCGACCGGACCCGAGGGACCGACCGGCTGCTCGACGGTGTAGACGGTCACCGACTCGAGGTCGGTATCCGGTCCCGTTTCGTGCTCGGCGGCGACGCGGTCGCAGAGGTAGTCGGCCAGGGGTTCGTACTCGCTCTCGTCCGCGCTCCGCAGATCCAGCCCGTACCGCATCCAGAGCGTCGACGGGTACCTGTCGGCGGCGTCCGGCGGCCGATCGATCGCGCCCGACTCGTCCCGGAGCGTGTCGATCGTTTCGCCGGACTCGAGGTCGGCTTCCCACGCGTACCACCAGGTGCCGCTGATCGGCTCCGGCGCGAAAAACGCCCAGCTGACGTCTTCGACGTCGTCCTCGACGACCTCTTCGGGCATCTCGGCGACCCCCAGCCCCGCGGCCTGCCACGCGATCAGTCCGACGAGGAAGCAGATCAGGACGACGTTCCCGGCGACTCGCGTGACGCGACGCACGGTCGGCGGAATCGTAATCGACGGAAGCGACGGCAACCGCCGCCCGCCGTCAGTAGCTACGGTTCGATCCGTCGCCGATTCGAGCCGCCGCTCGAGTCCGGTGCGCTCGAGCGCCGCCTCGAGGCGATCCCAGACGCGCGGCGGGAAGAAGAGCAACAGCGCGGCGACCATGACGAACGGGAAGGCGCCGAGGCGCATCGTCGCGGCCAGCCCCAACTGCGCGCCGACGAACGCGCCCGCCAGCGCGAACCGCAGGCGGTCGCGGCAAACGAGTAGCAGCGGGGCCGCGGTGAGCAGCGCCGACCACGACCAGTTGGCCGCGACGAGCAGCGGCGTCTGCTCCGCGAGGTAGGGGCCGAGCCCCACGATGAACTGCTCGAGGTGGAAGATCTGCGCGACGGCGGTGCCGTTCATCCACGTCTCGCTGCGGGTCTTGAGCACGCCGTTGACGGCGTAGATGGTTACGAAGTGGACGAGGATGGTCGCGGTTGCGACCGAGAGGACGCGGTCGTCGACGGTCGCTGGAGTGTCGGCAGCGGTGTCACGATCGGCGCAGCGTCCGCGCCGCCGCGCATCGATCGACCACCGAGCGCCCAGTGGCAGGAAGAGTCCGAGGACCAGCAGGGACAGCAAGATCGTGTCGCCCCCGTTGAGGACGTAGGGGTTCCGGGCCTGCATGGACGCGAGCAGGAGCGCGGATGCGAGCGTCGCCAGCGTCGTCCGGTAGCCGACGAGCAACAGGCCGGCGAAGACGCCGGCGATTAGGAATAATAGCCCCTGCGCCCAGGCCGAACCCGACAGCGCGTGCAGCGAAAGCGCCTCGAACGTCGGGTAGAGTTCCGCCAGCGCCGACCGCGGGAACGTCCCGGCGTCGGTGTAGAACGCGTGCAGTCCCGGCACCCGAAGGAACAGGAGATCGCCGAGGAGTATCAGTCCCAGCGCAATCCGAAAGGCGGCGAGCGCACGCGGATCGATCCCGAGCCGCGGTGCGACGGCGGATCGGAGCCGTGCAACTATCGCCGCTCGGCTGCCTGCCGTCGACGCGTCGGATCGGGAGGGAGTCATCGGGGGACCGCTCGAGGCTCGAGTCGGTCCCTCAGTTCTCAGCAATCGTATAAGTGTTTTGTCGTCACGGGCGGCGGTTGTGCACGCTCGGGTACGGCCGACGCTGTCGCTACCGACGCATCGTCCCGGAGAAGCTTTGCGAGGGCAAGACGCTCCGTCTTGCCGCACTGTTGCAGTGCGAGGGGAGGGAATCGAACCCACGAACCCCTACGGGAGCGGATCTTGAGTCCGCCGCCGTTGACCGCTTGGCTACCCTCGCACGCGGTCGTTCGTACGACGGTGTCGTTTGAATAGTCTGCGATTTCTCGTGCGGCGACTCGAGCGCACGAACGCTGCCTGCCGCTCCGACGGATCAGGCCGTCGATTCTTCGGGCTCGAGGTCCGGTTCGGACTCCGACTCTACCTCGGACTCGAGATCGAAGTCGAGGTCGTCGGCCCCGTACTGGGTCTCGCAGTTCGGACAGCGGTAGCCGCCCTCGATGTGCTCGTAGAGGCGTTCCCCGCAGTTCGGACACCGCCCGTAGGGGTGATTCATTCACTCGAGGTTACTATTTCGATCGAAATAAACGTCGGCCTTCTCGTGGACAGGCTTTACGTACGCCGAGAGTCGCACCGACGGAGACCCCCAGACGCGCCGAACAGTATACCCGTCGCACGCACGAACGGTACCCCATGAGCGATCACACCAGCGATCCCACCGTCGCGGCGCCGCCCGACGGCACGGCGCCGACCGGCTGGCTCGAGTCCGCGGGCCGCTGGGAGCACGCGACCCTGCGGGAGGCGACGGTCCACGGCGTCCGCCTGTTCAACGACGGCGCCTACCACGAGAGCCACGACTGCTTCGAACTCGAGTGGTACAACTACGGCCGCGGCAGCGAGGAGAGCGCCTTCCTCCACGGCATGGTCCAGGTCGCCGCGGGCGCGTACAAGCACGTGGACTTCGAGAACGACGACGGCATGCGCTCGCTGTTTGGAACCGCCCTCCAGTACTTCCAGGGCGTCCCGACCGACTACTACGGCGTCGACGTCCTCGAGGTCCGGACGACGCTGACCAACGCCCTCGAGGACCCTGCCGTTCTCGACGGCTGGCGGATTCCGATCGACGGCGAGCGCCCGACCGCGCGGGCGATCGACTACGAGTACATCGAGGCTCTCGAGGAGTGACAGGTTCTCCTGGGCGGCGGCCGTGCGGCCGGGTCGTGTGCGGGAGGGTACCGCGGTCGCACCCGATCGTGACAGCCGCGCAACCAACCAGTATTGTGAGAGACCGAACGGCCTTTGTCCGCGTAGCCCAACTAACGGGTAATGAAAGTTGCACAGATCGGGTCGGGAACGCCGGAGGTCGCAGTCGTCGCGGGCATCCACGGGGACGAACCCTGCGGCGTCCGCGCGGTCGAACGGCTGCTCGACGAGCGCCCGACCGTCGAACGGCCCGTCAAGCTCATCGTCGCCAACGAGAAGGCGTTGGAGCGGCAGGTGCGGTTCGTCGACGAGGATCTCAACCGCGCGTTCCCGGGCGACCCGGACGCGAAGACCCACGAAGGACAGCTCGCACACCGGCTCGTCGAGGAACTCGAGGGTTGTCTCACCTTCTCGATGCACTCTACCCAGAGCCACGCCGAACCGTTCGCGATCGTCAACGGGGTCAACGAGACGGCCGAGGAGATCGTGCCCCAGCTGCCGGTGACGGCGATGGTCGAGACGAGCAACTTCGCGGAGGGACGGCTCTTCTCCGAGATCGACACCGTCGAGGTCGAGTGTGGCATGCAGGGGTCGGAGACGGCCGCGCAGAACGCCGACCGGTTGACCCGCGCGTTCCTCACCGCCGTCGGTGCGCTGCCCGGCGATACGATGTACAACGACCTGCCCGTCTACCGACTCACCGACGTCATCCGCAAGCAGGAGGCCGACACCTACGAGGTGTTCGTCGACAACTTCGCCGAGGTCGAGGCCGGGGAGTCGTTCGCGGCGGCCGACGGCGACGAGCAGGTCGCCGACGAGTCGTTCTACCCGGTGCTCATGTCGTCGAACGGCTACCGCGACGTCTTCGGCTACGCCGCCGAAAAGCTGGACGTGCTGACGGCGCCGCCGGCGGCCGACTGAGCCGACGATAGCGCCGCGTTCGACGATCGATTTTTGTCGCTACCCCGCGATCCTCGAACCGGCTCGAGGACGATGGATTCCAACGATTACCGAGACTACCTGTTCAGCGCGGCGTACGTCCGCAATCGAGCGATCTGGTTGTGCGTCGTCGTCCTCGCGTTCACCGCTGCCGAGCGGCTCGGTCTCCTCGAGGGCCTCGATCCGAGCGTGCCGGGTCGGGCGTACGGCGCGGTGGTTTTCACAGCTGTCATCGTCGCGGTGTGGGTTATCCTCGCCGTCGTCGGTCTGCTCGGCCTGTACCGGTGGCTCCGCTCGTAGTCATCGCCTCCAATGCGATGGGATGACACGCTGTAGGAATACCTAACAGAAACGTTCCCGATACGTGTCGTATGGTCGACAAAGACGCCGTCCGCCGGGGATACGACGGGCTGGCGGAAACGTACGCCGCGCAGCGCGATCCCGACGGCGGCGAGTGGCGGATGCTCGAGCGACTGCGAGAGCGGTTGCCGTCAGGCGCGCAGGTGCTCGATGCCGGCTGCGGCCAGGGCGACCCGGTACTGCGCCGGCTGGACGACGATCCCGCGGTCGAGGCGACCGGCGTCGACTTCTCGCGCCAGCAGCTACGGTTCGCGAGCGAGGCCGCTCCGAACGTCGCCCTCGCGCAAGGCGATATCACGTCGCTCCCCGTCGCCGACAGTGCGTTCGACGCCGTGACCGCCTTTCACTCGCTGATTCACGTCCCCGAGACGCAGCATCGGGCGGTCGTCGACGAGTTCGCGCGCGTCCTGCGTCCGGGCGGGCTGGCCTTGCTGACCGAAGGGACGGCCGACTGGCAGGGCGCGAATTCGGACTGGCTCGAGACCGGCGTCGAGATGCAGTGGTACATCGCCGGCGCGGACGCGACGCGCGAGCAACTCCGGGCCGCCGGATTTACCGTCCGCGACGAGCGACTGGTCGGCGACGAACTCGCCGACGAAGAGGCTTCGTGGACGGTGTTTCTCGCGCAACTCGAGGACTGAGCGGGCTGCTCGATCGCTCGAGCCGCCGAGCGGGTTCCGGACAGTACCGTGGACCGACGCAAGGTCTATCCCTCCGCGCCGCCATACGACGAATATGGACTTTCCACCGAACCAGGGACTCGATCAGGAGGAGGTAACCGAGCGCGTCGAGGAAACCATCGAGGAAAACGAGGTCGTCCTCTTCATGAAGGGGACCGAGCTCATGCCTCAGTGCGGCTACTCCCGCAAGGCGCTCGGCCTGATCGATCACCACCGCGACGAGTACGAGACGGTCGACGTCCTCGAGTCGCTCGACGAGTACCGGCAGGCGCTCTCGGAGCACAGCGACTGGGAGACGATCCCGCAGACGTTCGTCGACGGCGAGTTCGTGGGCGGCTCGGACATCCTCGAGGAACTCGAGGAGCGCGGCGAGCTTGCAGAGACGCTTAACGCAGCCTAACACGGTCGAATCGTATTTCGGCCCGTTCAGGTTTCGTTTCCGCCCTGCGGAGACGAAACGAGGCAAAACGTCCGATATGGCGGCTCTATTCGGAATACCCGGTGTGCCTGTGACTTAAATTTATCCAGATACGCGGTACACGCATTTAATAGCAGATCATATAAGTCACGCACCCGTACACTGAAGCAAGCGACCGTCGCCCCACACCCACACGTCCCACTATGTCAACAGAGGAATCCAGACACGTTTATCGGTTGCACTCGACGCTCGAACTGCCCCTCGAAGACCTGCGAGACCACCTCGAGGAGGCGAAATACCCGGACGGCATCGACGACGTGGAACTCACCCGGCGGAACAACACGCTCATTCTCAAAGCCGTCGCGGAGGACCAATCGGTCAGCAAGTACACGCCGACGGCCCAGCTCAAGGCCAGCGTCACCGAAAACCGCGTCTACGAGGAGGATCCCGACGAGCGCCGCCAGTCCTTTAGCTGGGACGAGGAGGAAGAGGAGGAGATCGAGTCCGAACTCGTCGAGTTCGCGGCGTTCAAGGGCGACCGCGAGACGGTGCTGCAGAACTCCCTGCTGCAGTACGAGATGTTCCTCGTTCTCTGCGAGATCGCCGAAGCCGCCGAGAAGGGCACGCTGACGGCCATCTCGGAGCGCGACGGCGAACTGCAGGCGACCCGGATCGTCGACGGCGAGCCGCGCCCGGCCAACATCGAAGTCGTCGAAGGGCCGCGCGATCACGGCTCCGGCGAGACGGGCGTCAACTGGCGCGACAACAAGTTTATCAGCGACTGACGGTCCGCGTTTCTGCGCGATTTACTGTTGCCACCGCTACTCTTCTGAGCGTCGCAACTCGTCCGCGACTCGAGTCTCGAGTAACTGCTGTCGACGACCGATCGGCCCGCTCACCCGGCGCTGACGATCCGCTCGTACACGTCCGGGTACGCCTGCAGCCTCGTTCGGCCGCGGAGCGCGTGGAGATACGCCTGGACGCGTTCGCGCCACGGGGTCCACGAACTGTCGTCGTCGGCCCAGGAGCCGCGATCGATCTCCGCCATCCGGACGTCCGCGATGCCCGGCTCCGCGAGGACCGCCACGAACGGCGTCGGATCCGAGCCGACGACCGACCGGAAGACCGACCGTGCGCGCCGCTTCGCCGCGAACGCGTGGCCGGAATCGAACCCCTCGTCGTCCGGATCGACGACGAAGTCGTCCACCGCCGCCTCGTGCGCGCGCCAGTCCGCCAGCCCCCTCGCGGTTCCCAGCACCTGTAGCACGCGCAGGTCGCCCCCGACCTGACTCCGCCAGAGCGACGAGAGCCGCGACGGGAAACACGCACGAGCGAGCCGCCAGTGGGCGAACTCGTAGGGGCCGTACGACTCGGCGTCGTCGTCGACGTACCGCGACTCCACCTCGTCCCGCGTCGGCATCGACTCGAGTTCGGCCTTGAACTCGCCGATTAGTTCCTCGAGATGCGGGCCGTAGTCTGTGGTCTCCGCACCCGCGTCCTCGAGATCCGTCCGAAGGTGCTCGTCGTATCGTTCGGCGCTCTCGACGGCGATCTCGGCTCGGCGGATCTTCGACGTAATCTCGCCGATATCGTCGGCGTCGTACGACGCCGGATTCAGGTCGGGCTCGTCGGTCTCGGGATCGGCGCGGACTTCGGTGAGGTCGCCCCAGTCGGCGAGGTGCCGGCCGCGCTGCAACTCGAGTTCGACGCGGGAGTACCGCGCCAAATCGCGCTCGGGGTCGACGACCGGGTACGGCTCGAGGGCGGCCGCGAGCGAGTCGAGCCGATCGAGCAGGTCGAGCGTCCGCTCGGCGAGGGCCTCGAGGTCGGCCTTGTCGAGTTCCGCACGCAGTTCGCCCAGTTCTTGGCCGGCAAATTGCAGGCCGTACCTGGCCTCAAACAGCGCGTCGTTGTAGTCGCCCGCCTCGAGCGACGCCTCGGCGTCCTCGAGCCAGCCGCCCGCACCGTGGAAGCGACGGCTCGAGTCTTCGGCGTCGAACTCGTCCCGCCGATTTTCCGCGGCGGTCTGGGTTTCGTCGAGCAGCGAGACTGCCTCGCGGGCGTGCGCCTCGGTCACCGTCGGTTGCCAGAGCGAACTCGCCGCGGGCGGCGTCGGATAGTGGTTCGTCGCCCAGTCGGTCAGGATATCCGGGAGGGCCGTCGGTCGAACGGCGGCAGTGACAGCGGTGAACCCGCTCCCGACGGCGGCGCCACCGGCGAGCCCGCCGAGTAGTTGCCGCCGACTGAGGGAGGGTAGATCGGGGACCATCGTACCTGTTGGTGATCTATGGTGTCGTAAAATACTTTTTCCTATGACGGTCACGACACGGTGATCGAACGCGTCTCGGGTCCTCTAAACCGACCGAATCGGCGGTGTAATGAGCTGCTGCGGCTCCACGACGTCCGGTTGGTCGCTACTGGGAGAGCGGCCGTGAGAGCGAAACGATCCGTAGTTGCGTCCTAGCCACGCCGCGCCGTCGCCGTCGAACCGGGGTAGTCACTCATTTTCGCGCGTAGCCGAACCCAACACCGACGCTCGAGCGCGAGCGGCGCCGCTTGACGACGCATTACGACGTCCAAAATTCACCGCCACACCCGCTACTTGCGGGCGATTCGACCGCCGTTCGGAGTAGCGCGCTGATAACGATATAGCGCGTTTTGGAAGGGACAGTTGTCATGAGCTACGAGGTGATACGACGTGCGCTGTCTCTTCTTTAACAATACGCCGGCTCACGTTCATCTGTACAAACACACTGTCGAGCGACTCGAGGCGGACGGACACGACGTGCTCGTCCTCGCGCGCGGCGACGAGTTCACCGAATCGCTGCTCTCGTACCACGACGTGCCCTACGAGACCTACGGCGATCGGGGCGAGTCGCTACACTCGTTGCTGTGGGAGCTGCCGACCCACCTGTACGAAATGGGGCGCAAGGCGCGGGCGTTCGATCCGGACGTTATCTTCGGTATCGGCCCCTACGCGGCCTACACCGGCACGATCACGGGAACGCCGGCGATCGCCGTCCTCGACTCCGAGCCGTCGCTGGATCACGTCGTCTCCCGGCCCTTCGTGCAGGCGTTCCTGACGCCCGAGGCCTTCCAGAAGGATCTCGGCGAGAAACACTACCGGTTCGAGGGATTCAAGGAATCGGCCTATCTCCACCCCGACGTCTTCGAACCGGACGAATCCGTCCGCGAGGATCTGGGCGTCGGGCCCGACGAACCGTACGCGATCGTCCGGCTCAACGCCTTCAACGGCCACCACGACGTCGGCCGCGAGGGCTTCTCGCTCGAGCAGCGCCGGCGGCTGCTCGAGGCGCTCTCGGAGCACGCCACCATTTTCGTCTCCGACGAGGGCGGCGAGCTCGATTTCTCGAGTCTCGAGGCGCGCCCGTACGATCTCCATCCGGCGCGGATCCACGACGCCCTCGCCGAGGCCGACCTGCTGGTCGCGGACACGCAGACGATGGTCACCGAGGCCGCGCTGCTCGGCACGCCGGCGATCCGCTCGAACTCCTTCGTCGGCGAGGACGACATGGGCAACTTCCTCGAACTCGAGGACGCGGGGCTCGTCGAGAACATCGGCGAGTTTGAGGCGGTTCTCGAGCGCGCGGAAGAACTGCTCGCGGACGAATCGGCACCCGAACGGTGGGAGCGGCGGCGGGACGACTACGTCGAAGACATGGTCAATCTCACGGAGGTTCTCTCGAACATCGCACTGGCGTACAGCGAGACGAGTACCGACCCGGTTCCGGTCGACGTCACTGGACCAAGCACGGGTACGGGAACGGGCCGCGGCGAGGGGGTGAACTGACCGATGCGGGTTCTGTCCGTCGTCGGCGCGCGCCCGCAGTTCGTCAAGGCCGCGGTCGTCTCCCGAAAGATCCGCGACGTCGGCGAGGAGGTGCTGGTCCACACCGGTCAGCACTACGATGAGGAGATGTCCGACGTCTTCTTCGAGGAACTCGACATCCCCGAACCCGAGTACAACCTCGGCGTCAAGTCCGACACGCACGGCCGGCAAACGGCCCGGATGATCGCCGAACTCGAGCCGGTCGTCGAAGAGGAAGACCCCGACGTCGTGCTGCTGTACGGGGACACGAACTCGACGCTGGCCGGCGCGATCGTCGGCTCGAAGCGCGACGTGGCCGTCGCCCACGTCGAGGCCGGCCTGCGCAGCGGCAACCGCGAGATGCCCGAGGAGGTAAACCGCATCCTCACGGACCACGCCTCGGATCTGTGCTTCGCCCCCAGCGAGGCCGCGGTCGACAACCTCGCGGCCGAAGGAATCGTCGACGGCGTCCACTGGACCGGCGACGTGATGTACGACGCCGTCCTCGCGGCCCGCGACCGCGCCCGCGAGAACTCGACGATCCTCGAGGACCTCGGCCTCGAACCGGACGAGTTCGTCCTGACGACGGTCCACCGCGCCAGCAACACCGACGAACGCGAGAACCTCGAGGCGATCTTAGACGGCCTCGCGGACGCGCCGCTGCCGGTCGTCTTCCCGGCGCACCCGCGGACCGTCAATCGGCTGCAGGAGTACGACCTCTGGGAGCGTGCGACCGACGACCTCGAGATCATCGAGCCGCTGGGCTACCTCGATTTCGTCCGGCTGCTCGATACGGCCGAACGGGTCGCCACCGACTCCGGCGGCGTCCAGAAGGAGGCCTTTTTCCTCGGCACCCGCTGCGTGACCATGCGCGAGGAGACCGAGTGGACCGAAACCGTCGACTGCGGCTGGAACCAACTCGTCGGGCCGAACGCGGACCTGATCCGCGAGGGGCTGACGACCGATTGGGAGCCCCAGTCGAACCCCCAGCCCTACGGCGACGGCTCCGCCAGCCGGCGGATCGTCGGCCTGCTACAGGAGGAACTCGAGACGACTCCCGACCGGAGAATCGAAGCGCCGCCGCTCGACTAGCGACCGTCGTCGCTGCGGTGCGGTCATCCGAAACGCCGCGGCGACTCGAGCGTTCGGCTGAGCGCGACCCAGAGGCGATGACTCGCGAGACGACGACCGGTATCGAGCGCGGTGACGTTTCGCCACCGCCGAATATTGCCGTCGCGATTGCGTCGGTGATGGGCCGCCGAACACGGAGCCAGCCGGCTGTCCGAGCGGCGATTGCGCTGCAAATCGCCATCGAGGGTACGCCGCCCGCACTCGCAGCTTCCGTCAGGCGTTTCCGGTCCCAAAAAGCGTTTAACCCTGCTAATTATATCTAATTACACGAAATGAGCGAGAACTTCCCCGACTACGTCGACGTCGACTACGACGACGGCGACGGCGAAGATCCCGAGGACTATCAGCACATCCAGGACAAGATCGAGAAGGCCATCGAGGTCACCCGCGAGGGCCTCGAGGCGTACGAGAACCCGGCCGTGATGTGGACCGGCGGTAAGGACTCGACGCTCACGCTGTACTTCATCAAGGAGGTCGCCGACCGCTTCGACCTCGAGGTACCGCCCGCGGTCTTCATCGACCACTACCAGCACTTCGACGAGATCCACGACTTCGTCGACCACTGGGCCGACGAGTGGGACCTCGAGGTCATCTACGCGCGCAATGAGGACGTCGGCGAGTACGTCGACGAACACGGCTTAGAGCCCGGCGACGACATCGAGATTTCCGAACTGTCGGAGCACAACCAGCACCACGTCCGCGAGATCCTCGAGTACGAGGAGGACACCTTCCCCTTCCTGCTGGACACCTACGTCGGCAACCACCTGCTGAAGACGGTCGCGCTCAACGACGCGCTCGAGGAACACGACATCGACGGCGTCATCTCCGGCGTCCGCTGGGACGAGCAGGAGGCCCGCGCCGACGAGACGTTCTTCTCGCCGCGCCACGATCCGGACATCTACCCGCCCCACGACCGCATCCAGCCCATCCTGCAGTTCGACGAGGCCGCGGTCTGGGACGCCTTCTGGAACTTCGTCGTGCCGGACACCGTCGACGAGTTCCCCGAGGACGGCTACGTCCCGCAGGCCGACGACGACCTGCCGGAGGGCGTCACGCAGGAGGACGTTCCGATCTCGCCGAAGTACTTCGCCGGCTTCCGCTCGCTCGGCAGCGAGGTCTCGACCGAGAAAAGCGACGAGGATCCCGCCTGGCTGCAGGACCTCGAGGGAACGACCGAGCGCGCGGGCCGCGCCCAGGACAAGGAGGACCTGATGGAGCGCCTGCGCGACCTCGGTTACATGTAAGTCGCGTCGGTTCGCTCACCGCTTCGCATTTCGCTTTTCCGTTTTTGTGACGACTCGCGCTCGAGTAGTTACTAGTCCAGACTGGAGGAGCAACAGTCGCCTATCGAACTCGAGCACGGCTCAGCCCAAATACGACGTCAAGCCGCAGTCAGGGACTCGCCCGGTACTGGCCGTGCAGCAGACCGATCCCGAACATAATCAGTCCGAAGACGATCATCGACGGCGCGACCATCATCAGGACGGTGTCCGTCGTCATCATCGGCGCGGCGATGAGGCCGCCGACGCCGAGCGCGATCACTGCGATGAACGCGGCCGCGGTCGTGGGAAGATCGAATTCCATACGTGATCGTTGGGAAGCGACCGCCTAATGGTAACGGAATCCGGAAATCAGTTCGTCGAACCGATCGGAATCGGTTCGCCGATTCGATCGCAAGTCGAGAATTCCGCGACCGTCGCAAAAACAGGTCTCAGTCCGTCGCAGCGCTTAGTTCGACGGCCGAACCAGATTCGCCAGCGCGACGACGATCCCGAAGAACCAGCCCAGCGGGAACGAAAGCCCGAACCACATCCCCGCGTAGGCGGCGCCCTCGAGGCTGTAGTTCGCCCAGAGGTACTCGTTGATGCCGCCGATCGACAGCGGGTTCTCGAGCAGCCAGGCGGCGAACGCGTAGCTCGGCTCGAGGACGTGCGGCTCGAGTGCGGGCGTCACCAGGGCAGCGACGACCGGGGGCAGGAACAGCGCCGTCATCGCGAAGGGGTAGGCGAGGACGACGGTCGTAACGCGGCCGCCGAACTTGGCGCAGGCCGCGGCGAGTGCGGTGGCGACCGTCGCGACGCCGCTGGCGGCGGCGACGGCGAGCACCGAGTTGAGCGGGATGTCGACCTGTTCCATGTACGACATCGCGCCCCAGGCGAGCGTCAGCAGTCCCCAGCCGACCAGCGCGAGGGCGGTGACGCCGACGATGCCGAGTCGCGTCCGGGTCGAGTCGAGTTTCGCCGCGTAGTAGCGGGTCGCGAGACCGACGACTGTGAGCGGGTAAAGGAGGAGCAGTCCGATCGTTCCGAGCACGCTCCAGCCGTGATAGCCGATCTTCTGCGGGAGCGTTTCGGGCTCCCACTTGCCCATGACGGAGTGGCCGCGGCCGCGCTGCCTGGGGAAGACGATCTCCATCCAGGCACCGTGTAACCGCTGTAAGTCGGTCTTGACCGCACCGACGATCCCACCACCGCCACGACTCCGTGTGCGGGTGGACATACCCGATCCAAACTGCCGGCGTACCGTAAGCTTTCCTTCTTTTTCAGGATACGTTACAGGTTAGCGATCGGAATCGCCGGCGGCGGACCTCGAGCGAGGGCGGCCGACCGTCGCGATTCGGGGCGATGCGAACCGGTCAGTTCCACGGGGCGAATCCGGGATCGATCGTGCGGTTCGTCTCCTGAATGGCGTCGATCGCGTCGATGTCCTCCCGATCCAGCTCGAGGGTCAGCGACTCGAAGTTATCCCGGATGTGGGCCTCTCCAGTAGCCTTCGGAATCGCCGTAATCCCCTTCTCGCGCAGCCAGGCGAGGCTGACCTGCACCTCGGTAACGGCGTGCTCGTCCGCGATCTCCCGAATCTCGGGCTGGTCGAAGACGCCGCCGCGCGCGAGCGGACTGTACGCGACGACCTCGATGTCGTAGTGCTCGCAGGCCTCGCGGACCTCCTCCTGCGGTAGCAGGGGGTGACACTCGATCTGATTCGCGAGGATCGGGGCGTCGCAGACGTCGACGGCCTCCTCGAGTTGTGCGGGCTGGAAGTTGCTCACGCCGACGTTCTCGATCAGTCCGTCGTCGTACAGTTTCGAAAACGCAGACAGCGTCCCCTCGGGATCGTAGGTTCTGGCCGGCCAGTGGACGTACAGCAGGTCGACGTAGTCGACGCCGAGCCGGTCGAGGCTCGCGCGGGTCGTCTCGAGGACGTCGTCGTGCGCGAGGTTCGACGTCGAAACCTTGGTCGCGAGGAAAATCTCCTCGCGGTCGACGTCGGCCTGCGCGATCCCCTCGCCGACGGCCGCTTCGTTGTCGTAGCCCTGTGCGGTATCGACGTGGCGGTAGCCCATTTCGAGCGCCGTGCGGACGCTCTCGGCACACTGGTCGCCCGTATTTTGCCACGTCCCGAGCCCGAGCATCGGAATGCCGCTAGCGGTCGGACACAGTTCCGGATCGATCGCGTCGGCGTCGTCGACTCCCATAGGCGACGGACGATCGACACGCGAAAAGTGGTTGGGGTACCGGTGACTCGAGTCGGTCGCAGCTGTTCGAGCACGAGTCTTCCAGGTGCTCGTCTACTGACTGAGCAAGCAGTTTGACGGCCGTCGCGACCCGCCGCTAGAGGCGACGGTTACCGAACGGAAATCTCGTAGTAATCGGTGTACTTCACGAGGTCACAATCACGGAAGCCCGCTGCAACCGACCCGTCCACTGCTACGGGACCGTCGTTTGTGAGCGCTGGAAGCGTCGCCTTCGCCGCTTCGCCGAGTTCGTCGTAGTGGCAGACCCGCGATTCCGCGGGTACCTCCTCGATCCGTTCGATCGTAACTTTCTGTCCCATGTTATCGTACCTCATTCAATGGGTTCGGATACCTTCAAACTTTCTCCGACCGACGTCCACTCAGATCAATCTGAGAACGATATATCGGGAGGGAATTAGACATACGTCTTCTTCAACCTGCAGCCGATCATTCTGTCTATTGTTCCCTGTCGTTCCGTCATAGAAAACTACGTTCGCCGTCTTTCACCGCTCGTTCGGCTTACTAATACCCGCGTTCGTTCCGAAAGTTATTAACGGCCGAATGTGGCCCTACGTAGCAATGGCACGGACACTCGAGACGGAGCCGGACCGGGTCTACGAACGGATCGTGACCGAGGTCGCGGCGATCGACGGTACGGATCCGACGGAGCTCCCGCCGCTGTTCAACGCGGTCGATCCCGACGCCCTGCTGACCGTCTTCTCGGCTACCGAATCCGGCGTCTCGCGGTCGGGTCGCGTCGAGTTTCCGTACGCCGGCTACGATATTACGATCACGTTCGACGACGATCCGGAACTGCGGATCGAGCGAACGTAACCGCTCGTCGCCGCGTTCGCGCGACTCGAGAAACGTCGGTCCGTATCGGCGGTCCGTGAGATCGAACTGCTGCGGGACGGAAAACAATCCTTAGTGGTCGATACCCGGCCGTGGGAAGGTCGTCTCGTCGTCCGTCGGATCCGCAAGCGCGCGCTCGATCTCCGGCGCACCGAGGATTTCGTTTCGATCGTCGTCGGACGGCCGTCTGAAGTAGTAGGTGTCCGCACAGCCGGCGACCATCTCGGAGAGGGCTCGATCGTCGGTGTGCACGACGGACACGAGATCGCCCGTCACTGCGACCAGTACCGCGTCCTCGGGTTTGTGCAACTCGTCTCGAAGCTGCTCGACGGTACAGTCGTCGGGCAGTTGCAGGTGCACACCGTCGACGGTGGCCCATCGCGTCTCCATACCGCTCCGTTGGGAGGGGAGACCCTATACTATTGTGCCCGCAACGACAGGTTGGCGCCTGCAACCCTGCCGTATTTCACTCGGAAGACGAGCCCTGTGCTGGATAGACGCCTCGCCGCCAACCGCGACGGCTGTCGGCAATCGGTCCGGAAACGCTTAGGGCGGCCAGGGTGCTACCTCGAGTGTGAGCGAGAATCGCGTCGTTCAGGGGCGTATGGTGACGGCCGAAAAACTCGCCGAACTGGTCGAGGGCGACTCCGTCATGGAGGTCGACTCGATCGAGGAGGCCGACAGGGAGTGTCCGGACTGCGGCGGCAACGTCCTCAAAGTCACGTACATGCCGTCGGTGACGGAACTCGTGACCGGATGGAAGTGCCAGGACTGCGACTGGAGCGAGGCCGACCGCGACTGATCGCTTCGGCCGGAACCGCGCCTCTTCGTTCGGACCGGAACCCGACCCATTGTCTAGCGGCCGCGCTACGTGGTGTCACCAGACCGCCCACTCGAGCGCGATAACCAGCGCGGCCAGGAAGACGTGTTCGCCGTCGACGACGAACCCGTAGAACAGCGGGCCGCGGTCCTCGGTCGCGAACGGGATGTAACAGGCCACGTAGGCGTTCATCGCGAGGACGACGAGAAACCGGCCGGAGAGAGAACTGAGCGCGACGACGGCGACGACCGCCGCGGCGACCGCAACGTTTGCGGCCTGACAGACGCGTCGGGTCGTCGCCGGCCCGTACCGGTTCGGCACCGTCGCGATCCCTTCCTCGCGGTCGCCCTCGATATCCTTGACGTCGAAGATCACGGCCGCGATCGTGATCATGGCGGTGATGTAGCCGGCGACGAACAGGATGTCGAGCGACTGGAGCTGCCCGTAGTAGTAGCCGACGCCGAGCGGGATGATACCCCACGCCAAGCCCACGAACAGGTTTTTCACCAGAAACACGCGCTTGACCCCGGCCAGCGAGTAGAGGACGGCGACCGCAACCGGCAGGAGCATGTATCCCGCGCCCGGCAGTTCCAGCGCGACCGCGACCCCGATCGCCGCGAGGTAGAGCCCGCTGCCGAGCGCGAGCCAGAAGCGGCCGTAGCGCTTGACGAACGCGGCCCGCCGGGGCACGTTTTGCTCGTCCTCCTCGAGGTCGAGGAACCGGTTGATCGTGTAGACGAACAGCGTCGCCGCGAAGACGATGAAGATCGGGAGCGGTTCGACCGGTAGGTCCGCGAGGAGGATCGTCGTCGTCGCCACGCCGACGGTCGCCAGCGAGATGAAGAGGTTGCTGTGAACCAGAAACCGGAGGGCGCTCTCGAGCGACGACGCCCACCGCCGGACGCGGCGCGTGCGAATCGGGGTCGTCACCGGGGGTCGACCTCCGGCGTGGCTCGGGTGGGGTGTCCCATGTGTGGTTTCGATCGGCGTGACGTTCTTGGGACCGGTCCTAATCGCGCGCCCGGTCGCGGTTCCAGTCCCGGCGTCGCTTTGCTATTGGGACTCGCGCGAGTCAAACGCTGCGGTTGGGGCGACGCGTTCGGTCGCTCGACCGCAGCGACGCGGACGCGAGGCGGTGCTCGCTCCGACAAATTCGAACCGCACGCAGATCGAGAAAAATTGACAAACGTCGCAGGGATCGCGGTATCGACCCCCGAAACATCCACGACTGTGTGCGTATCTCCCACACGTGGTTTAGATGCGGAACAAATGACGGGTTATAAGTTCGATTCTATAGCCGCTCGAGCGGCGGAGTTCCATACCCGTCGATGGATTCCCGTCGCGAGTGGAAACTGGCAGGATTTAAGCGGGGTCGGAACGCGGGTTCGAATGCCTATGAAGCTTCACGAATATCAGGCGAAGGACGTCTTCGCCGATGCCGGCATTCCGACGCCGGCATCCCAACTCGCCTCCGACGTCGACGGCGTTATCGCCGCGGCCGAGGAGATCGGGTATCCAGTCGCAGTCAAGGCGCAGGTACAGGTCGGCGGCCGCGGGAAGGCCGGCGGTATTAAACTCGCCGAGGACGAGGACGAGGCCCGCGAGGCGGCCGAGTCCATCCTCGGAATGGACCTGAAGGGTTACCGCGTGGATCAGGTTCTGGTCGAGGAAGCGGTCGACTTCGTTAACGAGCTCTACGTCGGCATCACGATGGACCGCGGCGAAGGCAAGCCCGTCGCCATGGTCTCGACCAAGGGTGGGGTTAACATCGAGGAAGTCGCCGAGGAGGATCCCGACGCCATCGCTCGGGAACACATCGACCCCTCCTTCGGCATGCATCCGTACCAGGCCCGAAAGGCCGTCTACGACGCCGGCGTCGACCAGTCCGTCGCGCGCGACGTCTCGAGCGTCCTCACGACGCTGTACGATCTCTGGGACAGCCGCGACGGTGCCGACGCCGAGATCAACCCGCTGATGGTTACTTCGGACGACGAGGTCATCGCGGCCGACGCCGTGATGAACATCGACGAGGACGCGCTCTTCCGCCAGCCCGAACTGGCCGAAATGGAAGAGGAGGCGTCCTCGGGCGACGAACTCGAGCAGAAGGCCGACGAGTACGACTTCGACTACGTCCGCCTCGAGGGGAACGTCGGCATCATCGGCAACGGGGCCGGTCTCGTCATGACCACGCTCGACCTCGTCGACCACTACGGCGGCCAGCCCGCCAACTTCCTGGACGTCGGCGGTGGCGCAAAGGCGCAGCGCATCGCCAACGCCCTGGACATGGTCTTCTCGGACGACAACGTCGACTCCGTCGTCTTCAACATCTTCGGCGGGATCACCCGCGGCGACGAGGTCGCCCGGGGGATCAACGAGGCGCTCGAGCAGTTCGACGAAATCCCCAAGCCGGTCGTCGTCCGCCTGGCCGGCACCAACTGGGAGGAAGGCATGGAGATTCTCAACGAAGACCTCGTGACGGTCGAGCAGACCCTCGAGGACGCGGTTCAGCGTGCCGTCGAATACGCTGACGAGGTGGAAGCATGAGTGTACTAGTCGACGACGACACGCGCGTCGTGGTACAGGGCATCACGGGCGGGGAAGGCAAGTTCCACGCCAAGCAGATGATGGAGTACGGCACCAACGTGGTCGCCGGCGCGGTCCCCGGCAAGGGCGGCCAGGAAGTCGACGGCGTCCCCGTCTACGACACGGTCCACGAGGCCGTCGAAGAGGAGAATGCCGACACCTCGGTCATCTTCGTCCCGCCAGCGTTCGCGGGCGACGCCATCTTCGAGGCCCTCGATACGGACCTCGACCTCGCGGTTGCCATCACGGAGGGCATCCCGACTCAGGACATGGCTCGAGTCAACAAGCGCCTAACCGAGACCGACACGCGCCTGATCGGCCCGAACTGTCCCGGTCTCATCACGCCCGGCGAGGCCAAACTCGGCATCCTCCCCGGCAACATCTTCTCCGAGGGCAACGTCGGTCTGGTCTCCCGCTCGGGCACCCTCACGTACCAGGTCGTCGACAACCTGACGAACCGCGGCATGGGCCAGAGCACCGCGATCGGCATCGGCGGCGACCCGATCATCGGCACCGACTTCGTCGACGCCCTCGAGCTGTTCGAGAACGACCCCGAAACGGAAGCCATCGTCATGTGCGGCGAGATCGGCGGCGAAGACGAGGAGGAGGCCGCCGCGTACATCGACGAGCACGTCGACACGCCGGTCGCCGGCTTCATCGCCGGCCGGACCGCCCCGCCGGGCAAGCGCATGGGCCACGCCGGCGCGATCGTCTCCGGCTCGGGTACCGGCACCGCCGAGAGCAAGATTTCGGCGCTCAACGACGCCGGCGTCCCCGTCGGCGACACGCCGGAGGAAGTCGCCGACCACATCGAAGAGTTCCTCGCCTGATCGCGCGGCGGAACGTTCCCGCCGCGTACCGTCTCTTTACTTCTGTTTTGCGGCTCGAGCGAATTCGAGCGATCCTCGAGGAGCGGCCCGCCGGTCGCTGTCCTGTCGTCCACTGATACTCGGCACCGTCACTCACACCCCGTCACTTCCCGGCAGAATTGCCATCCCGAATCGCACCGTACCGGCTCCGTGCCGGTCCACCTCGAGTGCGACGTCTGCGGCGCCGCGCACACGATTCCGGAGCGGCCGTTCGATCCGGAGACGGGAACGGGCTGTCCGGAGTGTGGCGGAAACCCGTATACGGTCGTTCGGGCGGGGCTCGCGTGGCATCCGGCGCCGTAGAACGAGAACAGGAGAACTCGTACGCAGCGACCGCGTTGCCCCTCCGATAGCGGTCGAGTGATGCGCTCGAGCAGCGTTACGAGAACTTCGACCGAACCCAGCCGAGGAGGCCGGATGTGTCGTCGTCCTCTTCGTCGGCCGTTTCGGTCTCGTCGGCCGGGTCGTCGATGTCGGAATCGACACCGGTTGGTTCCCCGTCGTCAGCCGCGGGTACGTCCGCTTCGTCGTCAGCGGGTTCGTCGGCTGACTGCTCGTCGACGAACGGTTCAGCAGCGGATTCCGTGGGTTCGTCCTGAGCTCGTCCGTCGGCCTCGTCATCCGACGTATCAACGGTCGGCGCCGCTGCCTCGTCGGCGGACGGTTCGCTGGCGCTGGACGCGTCCGATTCCGCGTCGGCGGAGCGTCCGTCGGCCTCGGCGGACTCGTCGAGTTCGTCGGTCGGGTCGTCGTCCGAACCCGATTCTGGCGAATCGGACCCGTCCGGATCGACCCAGAGGAACTCCTCGCCCTTCGTCCGGCCCGACAACAGGAGGCTCTCGAGTGCTTCCTCGTCGGCTAGCAGGTCGTCGTCGACGTCCCAGTCCGGTTCCACGGGTTCGTCCGCGCTCGCGATGATCTCCTCGGGCGTCTCGCCCTCGAGGACGTCGTCGGTATCCTCGTCGCCGTCGACGTCGTCTTTGAGTTGCCCGAAGACGTTCGCCGCGGTTCGGTCTTCGATCCCGTCGTCGCCGCGCTCGTCGGCAGCGTCGGCGTCCTCGTCTCGATCGACCCCCGTCCCCGCCGTCTCGGGTTCGTCGTCCGCGATCGCCCCGAACAGATCGTCGGCGCTCGCCCCCGCGTCGAACCCGCCGTCGCCCGATTTTTCGTCGATCGTACTTTCGCTCATAGGCTCGCTCTGTAGGTCTACATAATCACACGTCATTAAGTTTGGCAATTTTTTCAGTCTCGATTCGTTAGGGGAGTACCACATTAGCGTGACGGCCGTTTTCGGCTCGATTTGCCGGTTCGGGTTTACAAATAGCCACTACGAACGGATTGAATTCGCTAATCAGAAAAAGACTACCCGCCAGCCGTAAGATCTCCCTCTTCAGACGGTCCACGCACCGCGACCGTCCCCAACCGTTATATTTCCGTCAACTGATCTATCTAGTATGGTTTACGAGACGGGAAACGAAACGGTCGACGACGCGCTCGAGCGGGTCTTGGCCGGCGAGCGGCTCGATCGCACCGACGGACTGGCGCTGATCGCCCAGCCGGTCGAGCCGCTGGCCGAGGCCGGCGCGACCGTGCGCGATCACTTCGGTGACGGCACGGTCGACGCCTGCTCGATCGTCAACGCGAAGGCGGGTAACTGCGCCGAGGACTGCGGGTTCTGTGCGCAGTCGGTCCACTTCGACACCGGCATCGACACCTACGACTTTCTCGGTCCCGAGAAGATCCTCGAGGCGGCAAAGCGCGCCGAACGCGACGGCGCCCAGCGGTTCGGCATCGTCGTCGCGGAGAAAGGCGTCTCGAAGGAACGTCGGCCCGACGAATGGGCGGAAGTCCTCGAGGCGATCCGCCTCGTCCGCGATAAGTGCGACCTCGAGGTCGACGCCTCCCTCGGAATCCTCACCGAGGAGGAAGCGGAGATCCTCGCCGCGGAGGGGATAAAGCACTACAACCACAACATCGAGACCTCGCCGCGGTACTTCCCCGAGATCGTCGACACCCACAGCTTCGAGGATCGGGTGGAGACGCTCGAGGTTGCCAAGGGCGCCGGCATGGACCTCTGTGCCGGCGTGATCCTCGGGATGGGCGAGACGCCGACCGATCGCGTCGAGGCGGCGATCGCCCTGCAGGACATCGGCGTCTCCTCGCTGCCGGTAAACGTCCTGAATCCGGTTCCCGGGACGCCGCTGGCCGAGCGGGGCGTCGAGATCACGACCGAGGAGATCGTCAAGACAATCGCTGTCTACCGGCTGCTTCACCCCGAAGCGCGGGTTCGGCTCACCGGCGGTCGCGAGGCCAACCTCGCGCCCGACGAACAGCACTTGCCGCTCGAAGCCGGCGCCGACGGTCTGCTGACGGGCGACTACCTCACGACCGAGGGCCAGTCGCCCGCCGACGATCTGAAGATCATCGAGCGCGCGGGCCTCGAGCCGAATCGCGAGACGAACGCGTTCGACCCCGAAGCGGTGACGGCCCGTCGCGGAGACGCCGGGGCGTCGACGAGCGAGGCGACGCGTACGGATGCGGAACCGAACACGGACTGAGGCCACCCGTCCCGCCCAGCCGTAACTGTGCGTCCGCCGACCGAGAACCGTGAAAGTGATACCACGTCGATGACTCCGTTCACGCGAATGGAAGACCGCGACCGCGGGTTCGACCTCGAGGATCGGCTCGCAACCCTCGAGGACGGCGACCTGAAGCGGACCCTCTCGCCCGTCGACCGGGTCGCCGAGCGGGGCTACTTCGCCGAACCCTCCGGGGGCGACCTGCCGGTCCTCGAGACCGACGAGGCGCTCGTGTTCGCGTCGAACAACTACCTGGGCCTGACCGCCGACCGGCGGGTTCAGGACGCGGCCCGTCAGGCCGCCGCGACCGTCGGCACGGGCGCCGGCGCGAGCCGACTCGTCACCGGCGACACGATGGTCCACCGCGACCTCGAGCGACTGCTCGCAGAAACGAAGGACTGCGAGCGGGCGCTGACCTTCTCCTCGGGGTATGCAGCCAACGTCGGGACGATCACGGCCCTCGAGCCCGACGTCGTCTTCTCCGACGAGTTGAACCACGCGAGCCTCATCGACGGCTGCCGGCTTTCGGGCGCCGAGACGGTCGTCTACGACCACCGCGACGTCGCGGACCTGCGGTCGAAACTCGAGGCGCGCGCCGAGCAGGACGACGCGGCCGACGAGCGCTGGCTCATCATCACGGATACCGTCTTCAGCGTGGACGGCACCGTCGCGCCTCTCGAGTCGATCTGCGACCTCGCCGAGGCGTTCGGCGCGTGGGTGATGGTCGACGAAGCCCACGCGACGGGACTGTACGTCGACGGCGGCGGCGTCGTCCAGGCGGAGGGACTCGCGGACCGCATCCACGTCCAGATGGGAACGCTCTCGAAGGCCCTGGCCAGCCAGGGCGGCTACGTCGCCGGCAGCGACGAACTGATCGAGTGTCTGATCAACGACGCGCGGTCGTTCGTCTACTCGACGGGGCTAACGCCGCCGGCCGCCGCGGCGGCCAGCGAGGCGCTGCACCTCGCGCGCCACAGCGACGCCCGCGAGCGACTCTGGGAAAACGTCGCCCACCTTCGGGACGGCCTCGAGTCGATGGGGTTCGACGCCCCCGGCGACTCGCAGATCCTCCCTGTGATCGTCGGCAACCGCGAGGACGCGCTGGCGCTCGCCGAGGGACTGCGCGAGCGCGATATCGTCGCGCCGGCCATCCGCCCGCCGGCGGTACCCGAAGGGGAGAGTCGAATTCGAGTGACGCCGATCGCGACCCACGACAAGGACGACATCGTCGCCTGCCTCGAGGCGTTCCGGACGGTCGGCACCGAGTTAGGGCTGCTCTGAGCGTTCCGGACGGCGAAAATCGTGACGACCCGCTGGACCGAGACAACCGGCTCGAGCCGCTGGTGACGGAGACGTCGCGGAAAACGGAGAGAGCTTCGAACGCGGCCGCAGGACACTGAGCCGCCGCCTGACCGGCGGTCAGTTCCGGGTCACGTCCGCGGTGCTTGTGGCTCGCCGTCGATCGCCACCGAGTCGTCCTCCTCGTCCATTTCGCCGGACAGGTGGCGGCGGACGTCGATCAACTCCGAGACGATTTCGGATTTGCGGTGTTCGACCTCGAGGTGGATTCGGAGGTCCGTTCGCTCGGCGTAGTGCTCCGCACAGAGTGGACAGCGTTGCTGGTCGGTCATGGGCCCGTTCACCGTCAGCACGTGACGCTGCGGAGCGACGTAATAGTGTCGTTCAGTCTATGTTTCGATATGTCTCTCACGAGAGAGTGATCGATCCGCTCAGAGGAAATCGTTCAATCCCGACTGGTCGTCGTCCGGTTCCGTCGTCTCCGCCGTCGACTCGTCCGCGTCCGCTGCCGCGCTCGAGTCTCCCGAACTGCTCTCGCCGTCCGTTCCGCTCGAGGCCGCGAGGGTTGCTTGATCGTTCTCGCTGTCGTCGCTGTCGTCGCTGTCGTCGCTGTCGTCGCTGTCGTCGCTCGAGGCCGCCCCGTCGCCCGCATCCTCGGCCTCGAAGAAGGCGCTGCCGGAGTGCTCGACGGTCTCCTTCTCGCGCCGCTCCTCGGCGTCCTCGACGATCGACTGGACTTTGTTGGTGTCTTTCCCGCTGCCGGTGACGAAGGAGACTTCCTTCTCGTCGAGTTCGTAGGTGGCGGCCGTGCGGACGGTCAGCTCGCGGTTCTTGCAGTGGTGGGTCATCGCCGAGAGGAACGGAAGGATCTCCCGGCGAGCGGTCCCGACGCTCGTCCCTTCGCGCTCGGCGATGCGCTCGGCGATCGCGTCGCGCGTGTTGCGTTTCCCCTTGCTGCTGCCGAGCTTGCGCCAGTAGCTGGGCGGCCCGTAGCGGGTCCAGCCGCCCTTGGGCTCGCGCCGGGAGGCGGCGACGCCGGCGGTCATGTTGTCCGTCGCGTACCGCCAGAACGAGTAGTTCTGCGTCGAGCGCACGCGGCCGAGCCAGCGGTCGGCGTTCGCGAGAAACTCGTAGGCGTCCGCGAGTTCGGCCCCCTCGTAGTCCTTCGGGACGTTGTCCTCGATCCAGTTCAGCATCTCGTCGGGATTCTCGTCGACGTCGTAGGAGGCGCGCAGCGCGCCCTCGGCGTCCTCCTCCTTGATGAGCGTATCGAGGAAGTCGAAGATCCCTTCGGTGGTGTCGCGCTCGCTCGTGACCACGTCGTCGACGGTCAGGCGCTCGGTGTCCTCCGCAACTGCCTGCAGGTCGTTGACCGCCGAGCGCAGGTCGCCGCTGGTCGACTCGGCGATCTTCTCTAAGGCTTCCTCTTCGAACTCGACGCCCTCGCGCCGGCAGATGTCCCGGAGGACGGGGACGATCGAGCGCTTCGAGACGTCGCGGAACTCGATCGTCTCGCAGGCGTTCCGGAGGGAGTTGCTCATGTCGTAGAACTCGTTTGCCACGAGGACGATCGGCTGGTTCGCGTTCTTGACGACCCGGGTAACCTCCCTCGAGCCGCCGTAGTCGGCGTTGCCGTGGAAGTTGTCCGCCTCGTCCAGAATGACCAGCCGGCGGCCGGACTCGCCGCCGGTGAGCGTGCCGCTCTTGGAGGCTTCGCCCGCGACGCGCTCGATGACGTCGGCCCCGCGGCTGTCGCTGGCGTTGAGTTCCATGACGGGCCAGCCCATGTCCGCCGCCAGCGCGTGGGCGGCGGAGGTCTTCCCGACGCCGGGGCTGCCGTGGACGATCACCGCGTCCCGGTGCTCGTCCCAGGTCTCGGCCCACTCCTCGAGCTGGTCGCGGGCCTTGTTGTTCCCGCGTACCTCCGACAGCGTCGTCGGACGGTACTTCTCGGTCCAGTCGGTCATTGACTCGTCGTAGGGGTGAGTCGCGTTTAGTGGTTGCGGAGCGTCACTCCTCGGCGACGGATTTCAGGGTTACCCGCGGCGACGGTATCGACGTCGCCGCGTACCGCCACGAGGGTGGCGGCGTTCGTGACGACGCGTTCGGTGTCGCGGTCCTCCCGAGAGGCGACCACGAGGAGAGAGAACGACAGTAGATTACGCAGCGGGGAGCGTGAAGAAGAAGGTCGATCCCTCGCCGGGCTCGGACTCGACCCACATCTCGCCGCCGTGGCGCTCGACGACCCGCTGACAGAGCGCCAGTCCGATCCCCGTCCCGTCGTACTCGTCGCGGCTGTGTAATCGGTCGAAGATATCGAAGATCCGGTCTTGATTCTCCGGTTCGATACCGATTCCGTCGTCGCTGACCGAAAGCACCCACTCCCGCTTTCGACGCGTCGCATCGATCCGGATGCGAGGAGGCGACCGCCCGCCGTACGTGATCGCGTTGTCCAGCAGGTTCTGGAGGACTTGACGGAGTTGGTTGCCGTCGCCCTCCACGCGGGGCAGGTCGCCGGCCGTGATCTCGGCGTCGGCGTCCTCGATCCGGAGCTGGAGGTCCTCGAGTACGTCGTCGAGCACGGTCTCTAACTCGATCGGTTCGAACGGATCGCCGCCGGTTTCGACCCGCGAGTACGCGAGCAGGCCGTCGATCATCTCGCGCATGCGGTCGGCGCCGTCGACGGCGTACTCGAGGAACTCCTCGCCGTCCGCGTCGAAGGCGTCGCCGTACTGCGTGTCGATCAGTCGGAGGTAGCTCGAGACCATCCGCAAGGGCTCTTGCAGGTCGTGTGAGGCCGCGTAGGCGAACTGCTCTAAGCGCTCGTTCGAGGCCTCGAGCGACCGTTCCCGGTGTTCTCGCTCGATCTCGTAGCTCACCCACTGCCCCATCAGCTCGAGGAACGTCCGCTCGGTGTCCGTGAACTCGCGGTCGCGCGGTTCGGTGCTCCCGACCCAGAGCGTCCCGTACGGCGTCGGGCCGTTCGTCACCTTCGTCCCGAGGTAACAGGCCAGTCCGTGCTCCCGATAGATCTCGTCGTCTTCCCACTCTGTCCCGCGGACGTCCGCCATCCCGACCGGTTCGTCGCTCTCGATCGCCCGCCTGCAGTAACATCCCTCTCCGGGATCGGTCCGTCCCTCGTCCGACCCGTCCCCGTACCCGATGGTACACTGGTTGTGGAATTTGTCGTCCCGCGCCGGGAGATGCGTCAATCCGGCCGCGTCGAGACCCATCCACTCGCACCCGAGATCCAGCAGTTCCTCGAGCTTCGTTTCGAAGTCGAGTTCCGGCTCGGCGGTGATCTCGTGGCTTTCCCGGAGGAAGCGCTCGCGCCGCTGGAGTTCGACTTTCGCGTCGGTCTGGTCTCGAAGCGCCTCGAGCTGGCGATCGACCTCGCGGGCGGTCTTCTCGGGGCCGAAGAACTCGCCGGGCGGCGTGTAGTAGACGTTGTAACTGACTCGCTCGTCGTGGATGAGGAGGGGATGGGTGCTAACGACGTCGTGGATGACGTCCGACGGGAATCGGTTCCGATTGTACTGGCAGAGCGCGATGCCGTCCGCGTCGTCGAAGAGATAGTTCGCCTTGGCTTCGCACTTCACGAGTTCCTCGCCCTCGGGGTCTTCCTGCAAGACGCTGCTCATCTCGCCGGCCATGCGGAGCGCCTCGTACTCCTCCGTCGCGTCCTCGATCGCGGCGTCGATGAACGCGACCGTCTCGTCCGCGTCGAACGTCTCGTTTCGGAGGTAGGTTTCCGTCTCGTCGTGAACGGAGAGTTGGCCCGAATCGAGGGCGGCGTCGACGTCGATTCCGCGTTCGCGCATCGCCTCGAGAACCTCCTCGCGGGAGTTCTCGGCGGTGATGTACAGACACCGCTCGTTGCGCTCGAGTCCCTGCCGGAGAAACGGAATGACGGCGGCGAACTGCTCCTCCTGGGACTCGTAGATGAGCGCGAAGTGGTCGTTCGCGTGGACGTGCTCGTGGTCCTCGAGGGGTTCGACCGGCCCGCGGAACTCCGGGCTCGACTGGAGCGCCTCGAACGCGGTCGTGATGGAGCCTGATTCACTCGCTGCGTCGTTTCGGAAGGCGTTTCTGCTCATACGCTACTCCTCTCGAGCCGGATCGTCGCGGGTTCGAATCCGCACAGATAGAGACTGAAACGAATGGCGGAGCAGACTGGCTGTTTGGCTACAGCCGCTGACTCGATTGAAAGCATCCGAGCGGGAATCATACGGCGAACAGAGGCCCGCAGAAGGGAAAAAGTCGTCGTGGTTTCTGTTCGCACAGTGACGGGATGGTTTCACCGTCTCCGTCGATCTGTATCGGCGGGACGGTACCCCTACGTCAGCGAGGCAACGCTTCTTAACGGGCTCAATTCGGTTTGAACCGTCGTCCGAGTGAGTCGCGTTCGTGGTTGGAGGGCGTCACTTTCCGCCGAGGGCTACATGTCGAGACGAGGCGCGCGGCCGCTGCCCGCTCGATCGAGTCAGAACAACGTATTAGTGGCATCAAATTTCTACCTTTTGGGCATGTCGTACGAAACGGTCTACGAACTCACCGAGTCGAACTTCGGCGACCTCCACGAGCGCTACCGGAACTACGCGTGGTAGGACGACCGCACTCTCGAGGACGTTCGCACGGCGATCGAAAACACCGACGCGGTCGTCGGTCTCCGCGACGAGCGGACGGGCAAGCTCGTGGCCGCCGGCCGCGTCCTCACGGACTTCGTCTACTACGGGAAGATCTACGACGTCCTCAGAAGCGCTTTGCGCGTCTGATGGGCTGCACGAGAGCTTTGCTCTCGTGAACGTTATCGTCGCCGAACCTCGACGCGGCGACGGACTCGGCCGGGACTTGCTCGAGGCGATCGTCTCGCACCCCGATCTCGCTGACCTCGAGGTGCTGACGCTGGACTGTCGCGAAGGCTTGGTCCCCTTCTACGAGGACTGCGGATTCGAGCGCCACGAGATGATCGCCGAACTGCCGGACGGCGGCGAGGAGAACCTCGTTCCGATGCGGTACGTTGGACCCGAGTCAGATACGGAGTCAGCGTGATGCCGACGGACCCCACCGCACGCGGACGCGCCGTTCAGCCCCTCGTCTCCGCTTCGGGCGCCTCGGCCGGATCGACGACCTCGCCCGTCTCGGGGTAGACGCCAACCTGCTCGCAGAGATCGGCCATGGGACACGCCTCCGGATCCTCGAGGCAGGCCGGCTTGCGCGCCGAGCAGTACTCGCGGCCGAACTGGATCGACGCCGTGTGGCCGAAGCCGCACTTCTCGGCGGGCACCTCGCGCTCGAGAACGGCCCGGACCGCCTCGTGGTCGGCGTCGGCCGGCGCGATGCCCAGCCGGCGGTAGATCCGGTGAACGTGCGTATCGACGGGGAAGACGCCGCCGCGGCCGCCCGCGAACAGGAGCACGCAGTCGGCGGTTTTGGGACCGACGCCGCGGACCTCGAGCAGCGTCTCGCGCACCTCGGCGGGATCTTCGTCCTTGACGAACTCGTCGAAGGCGGCCGCAGAGCCGAACGCCTCGAGGACCCACTCGGCCGTGTCGATGATGATTTCGGACTTCTGGTTGTAGAGGCCGGCGGGCTGGATCGTCTCGGCGAGGATCGACTGTTCGGCGCCCGCGAGCGACTCCGCGAGATCAATTCCTTCGCCGTCGTAGCGCTCGATCAGCGCGTCGTGAGCCGGCTGGCTCGCCTTGTCGCTCGTGTTCTGGCTCAGAATCGTCCGTACGAGGCAAGTGAAGGCATCCCGCCCGCCGTAGGTTTTCTGCCAGTACAGTTCCCCGAGTCGATCGACGATCTCCTCCGCGCGCGTGTCGGCGGTCGCGGGATCGAACTCGGCGGTGATGCCGCCGCCCGCGGTGCCGCCGCTGATGTTGACGGCGGGTTCCTCGTCGGTCATGCGCGCAGGTACGGCCCGGACGCACGTGTGGATACCGGATTCATTCTGTACAACCGAGGAGGACGGCTCCGTTTCCCTGCTCGAGGGAGCACGCAGAACAGGTGCTGAGTCGATTCGAGGTTATGAGAAGAGCCCAAACGAGATTATCGCCGCTGTCGGGACGGATCGGCGACCTTACAGGCGAACTTCTCACCGCACTTCGAGCAGGTGCCCGATCGATCGTATCCGTCGTTCAGGGTGCCCACCTCCGTTTTCGTTCGCTGTACCTTTCGATTGATATCGACGAACGTCTTCTCGGAGCAGTGAGGGCAGACGACCCGTTGTGACATACTCTCCGATTGACGACATCCCCCATTTATTGTTTCGGCCACTGGACAAACAGCTGAGACGACGAGCTGTCGAGATCGCCCGACTACTCGACGGTGATGGTCACCGTCGCCTCGGCCCCGTCGGCCAGCGCCTCGACCAGTTCGCGGTCGAAGCCCTCGGCGGCGAACGCGGCCCCGTTCATGATCGTCCGATCGTCGACGTACTCGCTCGTCCGGCCGACCGCGCTGCGCTCGTTGGTGAACTCGAGGTCGGGGTCGCCCCGACCGACGACGGAGTCGCGGTGGCCGTCGGCTTCGATTTCGAACGTAATCGTGGCCTCGCGGTCCTGACAGGCCGCAATGAAATCGGGGTCGAAATCCGCGGGGGCGCGGTCGGCTTCGATCGCGAGAATACAGTCGCCCGCAGGGGTGAGATAGTCGTCGGTCGTTACCTCGAACGTGCTCGCGTGCTCGGCGGAGACGTTCTCGTGCCCGCGAGCGTGGATGATCTCTTCCATGCCGAGCGGTTCGTGGCCGATCGGAAAACGGACTCGAATTCCGCCGATCCCGTCGCCGGTGTGGACGGACCCTCGTACCTCGTGATCGCCGCTCGAGTCAGGCACCGGCGCGGTAGCCGGATCGAAACGCTCGGACGATCGCACCGAGTACGTTGCCGATACCGACGGCGAGGTAGACGGCGAACCCGACCGGTGTCCCGGCGAAAACCGTCGCGTAACTCCCGGTGAGCAGGCCCACAAACCCCGCAGCCAGCATCGTCAGAAGCATACAGCCCCCGATAACGGCGGTGTCGTTCATACGACGTACTGTCAGACGGGTTAGAAAATGGTCCCGGTCGGTCAGGTCGGGGTTCAGCGCCCGATTAGAGCAGGCTCGCGCCGTCGAGCTCGCCGCGGCTGTACTCGACGTCCATCAGGTCGAGGATCGTCGGCGTGATGTCGAACAGGTCGGCATCGCCGATGGTCGCGTCGGGGTGGTCGATGTACAGCGACGTGTTGTCGAAGCTGTGCATTCCGTTGCGCGGGCCGGTGTCGAAGATTTCGGCGTCGCCCTTGAAGCCGGATTTGAGGTCGAAGCCCTTGTTCGGAATCGCGACCAGGTCCGGCGCGATGTCGTCGTGGTCGCCGCGGAAGGCGTCTTCCTTCTCGACGACGCGGTCGACGACCTGCCGGCCCTCGGGCCCCTCGAGCTCGAGCAACTCCGACTTGAGCTGGTCGCGGACCTCGTCGTACTCTTCTTCGGGGACGGAGCCGCGGGGTTCGCGGCCCTCGAGGTTGATGTAGAAGCGACCGGGGATGAACGAGTAGGCCTTCGTGTCGTCGGAAATGTCGCCCAACTCCTCGGGGTCGTCGGTCTTGAAGGAGAGCCAGCCGTTCTCTCGGAGCCACTCGTTGAAGTGGACCTCGTAGTCCAAGCTAGTAAAGCCGTGGTCGGAGGCGACGATCATGGTGACGTCCTCCGGCAGCGACTCGCGCAGGCGGCCGATGTAGTCATCGACCTTCTGGTAGAATTCGATGAACTCGTCCTTGTACTCGCCGTCGCGCTCGTAGTCCTTGAACAGGAAGTGGTTGACCCGGTCGGTCGTCATGAAGACGCCGAAGAAGAGGTCCCAGTCGTCCTCCTCGATGTAGTGGCGGAACGCCTCGAACCGCGCGTCGACGGTCGCGTGGGCGTCCTCGATGAACTCCGACTTGTCCTCCTGGTGGCCGAGTTTCGGGTTGACGTCGATCCGGTAGTCCAGCCCCTCGAGGTACTCGCGGACGTCGTCGGGGTGGGCGGCCTTCTCGAGGCCGGGCGAGAGGAAGCCGGAGACCATCCGCTGGACGTTGCGCTCTGGCGGGAACGTGACGGGGACGTTCATCACGGTGGCCTGACGGCCTTCCTCCTGAACGCGGTCCCAGACGCGGTCCGCCTGAACGTCTCGCCCCATCGGCACGTACGTGTCGTAGGTTCCGACTTCGCGGTCTTGGAACCCGTAGACGCCCGTTTCGCCGGGATTGACGCCGGTGGTTAGGGACGGCCAGCAGGCGCTGGATTCGGGCGGCACGATGCTCGAAATCTCGCCTGCGGTTCCGTCGTCGGCGATCGCCGCGAAGTTGGGGAATAGATCCTCGTTCTCTGCTAAGAGACTATACGGCACACCGTCGACGCCGATAAACGCGACGCGGGGAGCGTCGTCGCCCCGCAGTCGATCGAACAGACCCATAGGCGGTGGTTGTTCGAGCGCATACAAGAAGGTTCGTTTCGAGACACTCTTTTGAGAGGGTGTGCCACCGAATAACGTGGTCTGGGTGGCCAGGGATGACGGGCTACGACGGGTAGGACGATTCGGATCTAAATCGCCGCGGCGACCGGCGACTCGAGGCGATGGGGCAACCCGCGATTAGTCGTCGCGTTCGCCGTCGTCCGCGGGCGGCTCGAAGTTCGCAGGGACGACCGTCAGGTGGTCGATCCCGACGCCGTCGGACGATTCGGGCGCGTCGTGAGCGGAGGGCGTGGATGCTGCCATAACAGATACACGTACGTCACGTTCCCCAATAAAATTACCCATGCTCATAATGCATGTGACCCCGGCGGCGGGATAACTGGCGGGTATCCGGTCGTGGGGCGATCAGTTTTATATCAAACACGCGAGTGGAGGGCGGTGTACGCGTTCGAACCCAGGAGCGGCGTACGAGGGACACTCGAGATGAACGGACTCACCGTCATGTTACAGAAGGGCGGCGTCGGCAAAACGACGATCGCGACCAACCTGGCCGATCGGCTCGCGGCCCGCGGCCACGAGGTGGTGCTCGTCGACGTCGATCCGCAAGGGAGCGCGACGGAGGCGCTCGGCTGCGGCGACGCCTACACCGCCGATACCCACCTGGCACACGTCCTCGATCCGGACGATCCGTCCTCCGCGAGCGATCTGCTCCGGACGGACACCGAGCCGTGGGGCGTCGATCTCGTCCCCTCGAACGCGGCGCTCCACCAGGTCAGCGCGACGATCCAGACGGCCGACGACGGCGAAGCGAAACTCTACCGCTCGCTCGTCCGTCCGCTGTCGGACCGGTACGACTGGATCGTCTTCGACGCGCCGCCGACGATCGGCCCGCTCGCCGACGCGGCGCTGGTCGCGACGCGGCGAGCCGTGTTGCCGATGCAGCTGTCGAAACCGAGCGCCGACGCGCTGGTGCGAACGGTGACGAACCAGCTGTTTCCGCTCTCGGATCGCCTTCCCGACTCGGACCCGATCGAAATCCTCGCGATCGTCCCTAACCGCGTCAAGGGGGACAACGAGGAACGGCGCGTCCTCGAGGCGCTCGAGGACAGCCAGTTCGACCGGTTCCTTCCGGGGTTCGCCCGCTCGAGTCACCTCGAGCGAGACGACTCGCCGGGGCCCGGCATCCGCGAACGGATCGCGTTTCGGCGAGCCTACCGGGACGGGGTGTCATTGGCGGCTCACGACGAAACGGTCGACATGATCGATCGGTTCGACGCGCTGGCGGCGCTGGCCGACGAGACCGTCAAACCGGACGAAAACGAATAACGAGTTTCGGAGACGATTCGAGCGGTTACTGGAAGTTCTCTTCGTAGAGCTCCTGGGCGTGCTCGATCGCGTCGTAGGCAGCCTGTTTGTCCTCCCAGCCCTGCGTCTCGACTTCCTTGCCCTCCTCCAAGTTCTTGTAGGTCGCGAAGAACTCGTCGATCTCGTCGAGTTGCTGCTGCGGGATGTCCTCGAGGTCCTCGATGTGGTCGTATCGGGGGTCCTCGCTGGGGACGGCGATGACCTTGTCGTCCTGCTCGCCGTCGTCGTCCATCTTCATCAGGGCGACGGGACGGGCCTCGATGACGCAGCCCGGGAACGTCTGATCCTCGACGAGGACGAGGACGTCGAAGGGGTCCTCGTCGTCGTAGTACGACTGCGGGATGAACCCGTAGTCGGAGGGGTAGTGGACGTTGCTGTGGAGCACGCGGTCCAGCACGACGCCCGGAACGTCCTTGTCGTACTCGTACTTGTTGCGCTCGCCCTTGAGACACTCGACGACGGCGTAGATCTCTTCCGGCGGATTCGGTCCAGTCTCGAGGTCTTCCCAGAGGTTGACCATGTACGTGAGACTCCACGGTCGATCAAAAAGTACTTTCGTAATCGATTCTCACTTACATGTGACGGCCACCAGACAGCCGAAAGACACGTATTGGACGACAGTAACCGTCCACTACTGCGCCATCGGGGTATCGATGTCTAGCTGACTGATACCACTGAATGGTTGGCAAGTCTTAAATAGTCTGGTGACATTTGCACACGTATGTCAGAGGCACAATCAATCACCGGCGAACAGGGCATCGCACGCGAACTTACCGCATTCCAGACGAATATCCTCGTCATCCTCGCCAAGGAGCCGATGTACGGCCTGGCGATCAAGCGAGAACTCGAGGAGTACTACGGGACCGAGGTCAACCACGGTCGTCTCTACCCGAACCTCGACGAGCTCGTCGAACTCGGCCTGGTCGAGAAGAGCGAACTCGACAAGCGAACGAACCAGTACTCGCTGACCGACGACGGCTACGAGGCCGTCCTCGACGGCGTCCGCTGGACGCTCTCGAAGGTCGTCACGGGCGAGGATCGCGCGGACGAGATCCGCGAGATCGTCGACGAGAGTCTCGAGAACTAAGATCGACGACAGCGGTTCGACGACCACCAGCGACGAATCGCGAGCGACCTGATGCGGCCTACGAGTCGAATTCGGGCACCGGCTCGTCGGCCGCGTCGTACACGAGCGCGATCGATTCGTCGATCACGTCCTGCTGTTTTTCTGACGGCCACGCATTGCGGACGTAGTAGTCGGTCCGAAACTCCCGGAGTTCCGATCCCGTGAGCGATTCGATCGGCTTCGCGTAGTGGTTGCCGACGAAATCGGCCAGCGTTTCGGCGTTAGCGCCGTGGACGTCGCCGTGCTCCTCTCTGACTGCGGCGACGAGTTCGCGGTTGTGTTCGTCGACGTCGTCCCAGTCGTCCGGATCGCCGGTCCCCTCGAGCGGAATTTCGACGGCCCGCGAGAGGTCGTCGATCCGGTCGGTTCTGATGACGCCGGCCTCGTCGTCGTGCCACTCCTCGGGGTGGAGCACGAGCGTCGCGTCGTCTTCCTCGCGGATCCGAGACGTGAAATCGTGGTCCTCGAGAATGTCGTCGCGCCGCTCGGCGTAGGCGTCCGCCTCGTTGTCGTCGACCGCCGCTCGCTCGAGGTGGGCGAGTCGTTCGGCGTCGTCGACGACGTCGTCGGGGAGTTCGTCGGACTCCGTATCGGCGCCGCTGCCCGTGTCGGTTTCTCCGTCCGGCTCGTCCGGGGATCCGTTCGAGTCGCTCGTCGGCATTGGTAGTACGTCGCGATTAGCGCCAGGGCCCTATCACGGCGTCGCCTCGGGCTGGGCGGCCCTCTCCTTCCCCGGCGTCCCTCAGACGCGATCGACGACGACCCCCTCGGCCATCCGCGCGAGGACGACGTAGGGAACGAGCGCCCGTCGACCGTTCGCGTCCAGATCGACCGTGATGCCGGCGTCACCGTCGTCTTGCTCCCGCTCTCGTTCTCCCCCTCGCTCGAGGCCCTCGAACTGCTCGTAGAACGCGCTCGCGATGTCGCGAGCGACCGCCTCGTCGTCGGCGTCGTCGACCTTGTTGACCAGCGGAACGACGGCCGCGCCTTCGGGCGCTCCCTTCAGTCCCCCCTGCTCGCTGGCGAGGACGGCCGCGACGTGTACCGGTTCGATGACGTCCCCCACCTCGATGTCCAGTCCCGTATCGGCAGCGACGGCTGCGACCCGTTCCGGGCGGTGGACGACCTCGTCGGTGAGCGGTTCGCCGACGACGTGGGCGCTGGCGATCGGGACGACGACGTCCGTCGCCGACGGAATTTGGGGTTCCCGGTCGTTCGGCGCCTTGAACTCGCGCATGCGGGCTCCGTCGGCCTTGATCAGTACCGGGCCGTCGTGAGCCTCGATGATCCGGTCGACGGCGACGGTGTCGTAGCCGAGGTAGCGCGAGTCGCCCTCCCGTTCGGGCACGAGCCCGAGGGGGAAATCCGCCGGCTCGGCCGACCGAAGCGCCTCGAGGGGCGACTCGGTCACGGCGACGCGGCTCACGGCGGAGTCGAAGATCGGAATGCGAACCGACGCGGTGACGACGGCCCGCTCGAGTTGCTCGGCGAGGGTGTACAGCGTGGTCTTCTTGCCGCCGGCGCCGACGACGGCGACTGCGGCGGTCGGATCGAACCGTACCTGCTCCCGTTGCTCCTTCGCTCCGTCTGCCTCGTCGACGGCGACGCAGAGGGCCTCGGCTGGCGTCATTACGCCCGCGTTCGCCGGCGAGGACCGTGAGCCTATCGAACTACCGGACTACCGAACTATCGAGCTATTGAGCTACCGAACTATCGAACCGAAAGATCCGACCCGCCGCTGGCCTCGCTGAACTCGAGTTCCAACTCGAGTTCGCGCTCGCGCTGGGCCGTGAACTCGATCTCGACCTCGATCGGATCGCGGTACTCGAAGGGGATCTCCCAGTCGTCGCCCGTGATCGTCACCCGCGTGTCGGCCTCGAGCTGGTCCGCGAGATCGCGGAGGAAGGCGGCGGTTTCCGTCCGCGAGAGGTACACTTCTCGCTCGAAGAACCCGTCGGTGATCGTGCGCCGGTCGCGGTCCCGATCCTCGGGGATGTTGACCCGATCGGACATGAGAGTTCGTACCACGGTCGGCGGCATAAACCTGCACCAACGTACAGGAACTCGTGTAGGTACGCGGTCCGTACCGGCGAAATCCTTCTCAAGGCGGCCGTCGAAGGGGGTGGCATGTCGCTGACCCTCATCGAGGCGTTAGGAAACGGCACGCGCCTCGAGATCCTCCGCGAACTCTCCCGGGAACCGAAGTACGTCACCGAACTCGCGGAGGCGACCGGAATGGACGGGAAGACGGCCGTCCACCACCTCTCGACGCTCGAAGAGGCCGGGCTGGTCGACCACTACATGCGGGGCAACCGGAAGTACTACGAACTGACTGCGGCCGTCGAGTTACAGATCGCGCCGCCGCCCGAACGGACGTTCGTCCTGCAGGCCGACGACGTCGATGGGGATGCGCCGAACCGCTAAGCTAGAGTCGTCGGTCCGCGGAACGCTCGAGCGCGTCTCTCGCAGGATAACTGTCTCGGTCGGGTGACTGTCGGTGTGATCGGGCCGAGCATTTAGAGTCGGTCCCGTAGTGGTAGACGGTATCACATGGTGTCGAATGACCGAATTCCCGTCACCGTCGTCAGCGGCTACCTCGGCGCGGGGAAGACGACGCTGCTCAACCGCGTGCTTTCGAACCCGGGCGACCGACGGATCGCGGTGATCGTCAACGACATGGGCGAGGTAAACGTCGACGCGGATCTCATCGCGCGAGAAAACGAGGACGAGGGAATCGTCGACCTCTCGAACGGCTGCATCTGCTGTCGGTTGCAGGACGACCTCCTCACAGAGGCGGCCGAACTCGCGGAGAGCCGGGCGTTCGACTACCTGCTGGTCGAGTCCTCGGGGATCAGCGAACCGATCCCCGTCGCGCAGGTGTTCACCGAGGGGACCGAGGACAGCGACGTCGACCCGACGAATCGCTTTCGGCTGGATACGATGGTGACCGTTCTCGATACGTACGGGTTCTGGAAGGAGTTCGACGCCGGCGCGGCGCTGCCCGAGGGCGCCCAACCGGACACCGACCGGCCGCTGAGCGACGTCCTCGTCGAGGGCATCGAGTTCTGCGACGTCCTCCTCTTGAACAAGACCGACATGGTCCCCGACGACGTCCTCGAGGAGATCGAGGCGGTCGTCGAGCAGCTCCAGCCGCGGGCGAAGCGGCTTCGAACGACCTATTCCGAGGTCGATCCGGACGTCATCCTCGACACCGGCCGGTTCGATTTCGAGGCGGCGAAACGCTCGCAGGGGTGGAAGCGCCACCTGCGCGGAGAGGGACACGGTCACGGCGCCGAACCCGACGATCACGACGAGCACGACGCCGCGGAAACGGCCGCCGACCGCCACGGCGTCTCGTCGTTCGTCTTCCGTTCCGACCGCCCGTTCCATCCGGAGCGGCTCGCGGACTGGCTCGAGGAGTGGGACGGCTCGATCGTCCGCGCCAAGGGCGTCTGTTACGTCGCGAACCGCGAGGAGGTGATCGGCGTCAGCCAGGCCGGGCCGTCGGTCAGCGCCGGCCCGATCGGCGAGTGGCGGCCGGACGACGACCGCGGGACGCAGTTGGTGTTCATCGGCCGGGAGATGGACGAGGAGCGGATTCGCGACGAACTCGAGGCGTGTCTCCTCGAGGGTGACAAACCGGACGCGGCGGAGGCGACGGACGCGGCCGATCCGTTCCCGCTGTAGCCGGCCGCCCCGCGACTACGACTCCAGTTGCTCGCTGAGTTCCTCCCACGACTCGTGAAAGCCGTGGGTCGACCGGTCCGCCGTCCGGTCGGGGAGGGCGTCCTGATAGACGTCGTCGTACTCGAGGAGCCCCGTCCAGCCGTCGTGGTAGGTGTAGCTGCAGTACTGGCACATAGAATCTGCTACGTCGGGCGACGGGATATCCGTTTCTCCGTGCGCGGTCCCGGCCGTCCTCGCGCTCGAGCGTCCCGGTCTCGACTGCAGCGCCGGCGGACTCGCGCGGCGGTCGGGGATCGAACGGGGCGGGCCAGACGAGCTGGGGCCGGATCCGGAGCCGGAAGAGCTATAGCCTCGCGGTAGAGCGACGATGCGTATGCATCGACGAGGGAGCTACGTTCGGAACGCAACCGACGCGGTCGACCGAGAGTGCGACCACTGCGAGTGGTACGGGGTCGCGAGTTCCTATCCGAAGCTGATCAAGCGGTATCAGGATCACCTTCGCGACGAACATCCCAGAGTCTGGCTGCGAAGCTGACGCCGCGGCTCGCTCGCCGCCCGCACTGCGCTCGCTCCGAGTGGCCGGTTCGACTCGCTCGCACTCTATTACCGCGCGGCAAAACCGGACGCACAGTCGCCCGGGACTACGTACCACGTATCACTCGAGTATCAATACGGCCGCTCTCGGGGCTGATACCGTCAATTGCGTTAGCAGAACGCCACAATTCTCATGGTGACGGTCGCCCCATGAGTACTCGTGGCTATCTGGAACCGTCCCATCTCAGCCGTCGGCGGGAGACGAATCGTCGTCGCGCTCGGAGCGGCGTACGTGGCGCTCACTACGGGATGGGCCGTCGCGCGAACTGCGGCGGAGACGCCGTTGGGAAACGTCCTCGTCATATCGCTGCTCGTCGCGGGTCCCGGATTCGCGCTCCTCTACTTCGGCTACCGCTTACCCGCGTTCGACATCCGCGCCGAGTTTTACGACGCTATCGCGGCGTGGTGTCTCGGCGGCTTCGGGGCGATGGGGACCGTCCTCGTCGTCTACAGTCTCCAGCCCGGCGAGATCGTCGACGATTTCTCGACGATCCTCATCCTGACGGCGCTGGGCAGCGTCGCCGGCTTCGCCGTCGGACTCCACGACGCGGAGGCCAAAACGCGAACGCGCGAACTCGAGCAGCGAAACGAGGAGCTTCAGGTGACGCAATCGGAACTCGAGGAGACGGTCGACGAACTCGAGCGAGCCAACGAGCGGCTCGCGACCTCGAACGAGCAACTCGAGCACTACCGGGAGTACACCGATCACGTGCTGAACGCGATTCACGACATCTTCTACGTTATCGAGAAGGACGGCACGCTGCAGCGGTGGAACGAGAGCCTCTGTGCGGTGACGGGCTATTCGGACGCGGAGGTCGCGTCGATGAACGCCGTCGACTTCTTCGACGCCGAGGACCGCGAGCAGATCGAGAACGCGCTCGTACGCGGGTTCGAAACCGGGAGTCTCCAGGTCGAGGCGGAACTGCGCACCAAAGACGGCGAGCGGATCCCCTACGAGTACGCAGCCTCGACGCTCGAGACGCCCGAGGGCGAGGTGGTGCTGGCGGGGATCGGCCGCGACATCTCGGCGCGGACGGAGCGCGAACGGGAACTCGAGCAGCGGGCGCGCCAACAGCAGGTCGTGGCCGACCTCGGGCAACTGGCCCTCGAGACCGACGACCTAGACGAACTCATGCACGAAGCGGCCCGGCAGGTGGCGGTCGTTCTCGACAACGAGTACTGCAAGGTGCTAGATCTCGACGCGAGGCGCGACGAACTCCTGCTCCGCCAGGGCGTCGGGTGGGACGACGGCATCGTCGGCGAGGCGGCGGTGTCCGCCGTCGAAGCGGATTCGCAGGCCGCCTACACCCTCGCACACGATCACCCGATCGTCGTCGAGGACATCGAGACGGAAGCCCGGTTCGGCGGGCCCGCGTTGCTCCGAGACCACGACGTCCGCAGCGGTATCAGTACCGTTATCGGCCCGTCCGACGAGCCGTGGGGGATCCTGGGGACCCACGACACCGAGCGCAAAACGTTCACCGACGAGGACGTGAATTTCGTCCAGAGCGTCGCCAACGTCCTCGCCGAAGCGATCGAGCGCCAGCAGTATCAGGCGGAACTCGAGACGCTGGTCGCCGACCTCGAGGAGTCGAACGAACGGCTCGAGCAGTTCGCCTACGCGGCCTCACACGACCTGCAAGAGCCCCTGCGGATGGTCTCGAGCTACCTCCGGCTGATCGAGAACCGGTACGGCGACGCCTTCGACGCGGACGGCGAGGAGTTCCTCGCGTTCGCCGTCGACGGCGCCGACCGCATGCGCGAGATGATCGAGGGACTGCTCCAGTACTCCCGCGTCGAGACGGGCGGCGACGAGTTCGAACCGGTCGACCTGAACGCGGTGCTCGCGGACGTTCGCGACAACCTTCGCGTGAAAATAAAGGAAACGGACGCCGAGATCACGGCCGAGTCGCTCCCTCGCGTCAATGGCGACCGGGGGCAACTACGGCAAATCTTCCAGAACGTGCTCGCCAACGCGATCCAGTACAGCGGCGACGAGCCGCCGCGGATTCACGTCTCCGCCGAGCAGTCCGGACGCCGATGGACGGTCTCGATCGCGGACGAGGGGATCGGCATCGATCCCGAGGATCAGGACCGCATCTTCGACGTCTTCCAGCGACTCCACAGCCGCGACACCCATTCCGGGACCGGCATCGGACTCGCGCTGTGCGAGCGCATCGTCGAACGCCACGGCGGCGACATCTGGGTCGAGTCCGAACCGGGCGAGGGAACGACCGTCTCGTTTACGCTGCCGACGGTCGAGGAACGGGACTCCGAGCGCGCATCGGAACCGCATACGGACGGTCGCCCCGTCGATAACGACTGAGCCGACCGCGGGCCGCGGGTCGCGAGCCGGTTAGGGCTCGAGCAGAACCTTGGTGACGCCCTCCTCGCGCTCGTCGAACTTCTCGTACATCTCCGGCGCCTGGTCGAGATCGACGCGGTGGGAGACGACCCAACTGGGATCTGCCCGTCCCTCGATGATCATGTCGCGCAGCTCTCGGTTGTACTCCTTGACGTTACACTGGCCGGTACCGACCTTCAGCCCCTTCTCGAAGAGTTTCCCGAAGTCGATGCCGAGGCGGCCCTGGGCGGCCATCTCGTCGGGCGCGCCGGGGTCCGACGGGACGTACAGCCCCGGAACGCCGAGTTCGCCGGTCGGCCGAACGGTCTGGATCAACTGGTTGAGCACGATCGCTGGGTTCTCCCGCGCCGGATCGTAGGCGTCGTCGGTCGGATCGGTCTCGGGATCGATCGCCTGATAGCCCACGGCGTCGACGCCGTTGTCGACGCCCCCGCCGTGTAGGTCTTTGATCTGCTCGACCGGATCGCGCTCCTCGAAGTTGATCGCGCGAGCGTCGCAGTGATCCTCGGCCAACTCGAGGCGACTCTCCACGCGGTCGACGACGTAGATCTCCGAGGCGCCCTGTAGCTTGGCGCTGTAGGCGGCCATCAGACCGACGGGACCGGCGCCGAAGACCGCGATCGACTCGCCGGGCTGGAGGTTCGCGAGTCGGGTCCCGTGCCACCCCGTCGGGAAGATGTCCGCGAGGAGCACGAAGGAGTCCTCGTGTTCGTTCCCCTCCGGGAGTTTCAGCGCGTTGAAATCGGCGAACGGAACGCGGAGTTTCTCGGCCTGCCCGCCCTTGTACGGCCCCATCGCGACGTAGCCGTACGCGCCGCCCGCGAAGCCGGGGTTGACGTTGGTACAGAAGCCGGTATAGCCGTTCTCGCAGTTTCGGCAGAAGCCGCAGGCGACGTTGAACGGCATCACGACGCGGTCGCCCTCCTCGAGCGAGGTGACGGCGTCGCCGGTTTCGATGACGGTCCCCATGTTTTCGTGCCCGAAGACGATCCCCGGATCGGCCGAGGTCCGACCCTCGTACATGTGGAGATCCGAGCCGCAGATCGCCGTGGTCGTGATATCGACGATGATATCGTTCTCGTGTTCGATTTCGGGTTCGTCGACTTCTTCGATCGCTACATCGTTCGGTCCTTGATAAACGACGGCATCCATTGACATGTGGTATCGAACCTCGGTACACGGACCACAAGCACTGTTGTAAACCTTCCTGGTAACGACCTTCACCACAAAATATCGAAAGTGTATCCTGCTGATACCAGACGGAACGAAAATTATCGGTACAAAACGAATACAGGTGGCATTTTCATAGCGGGTGTTTATGCAACGGCATCCTGTGGGGACCACCAGCATGGTCGACTCAGTACCGCTCGAGACGGCAAAGGCAGTTATCGACGCAGCCGAGCAACGAGCCGACGAAATCGACAACCCCATGGTTATCACAGTTGCGAACTCCGAGGGGAATCTCGTCGCACAGCATCGGATGGACGGTGCGTGGCTCGCATCGGTCGATATCTCGCGGAACAAAGCCTATACGGCGGCCGCGCTGGACATGCCGACGGACGAACTGGCCGAGCCGACCAAACCGGGCGAATCGCTGTACGGCCTGCAGAATACCAATCAAGGCCGAATGGTGATCTTCGGCGGCGGCTATCCCTTAGAGCGGGACGGCGAGGTCGTCGGCGCGATCGGCGTCAGCGGCGGTGAAGTCGCGCAGGATATGGACGTCGCGCAGTCGGGCGTCGACAAATTCGACGACCTCTCCTCGTAGCGACCTCCGCCGGTTCGGCGCCCGTTCTATCCGACACACGGACGCGTCCGCGGCGTGAGACCGACGAACCACGGGATCAAACGGCGGCAGTGCTCGTGTCCCGACCGATCAGCGCCGAAGAAAAACGGACGACTCCGAGCCGAGAAGCGGCGTCAGACGTCGTCGGTCTCGTTGCCGTCGACGGCGGTCGTCTCGTTACCGCCTGCATCGATCGTCTCGTTGCCGTCCGTTTCGTTACCGTCGACGGTGACCGTCTCGTTATCGTCCGTTTCGTTGTCCGCTCCGATCGCCGTCTCGTTCCCGTCCGTTTCGTTGCCGGCTCCGATAGCCGTCTCGTTGCCGCCCTCTTCGACCGTTGCGTTGCCGTTCGCCCCGGCCGGCGCGTCCGCGGCAGCGGGCGTCTCGCCGCCACCGCTGACGGAGATTTCGCCGATCGCATCGAGTTGCGACTGGTCCAGGTAGACGGCCATCTCCTCGTTGGCGACGAACTCGACCGTCTGGGTCGCGCCCTCCTCGGCGGTGAAGTCCGATCGAACGAACGTGTTCCAGTCGATCGTCTCGCCGCCGCTGGCGATGGCGAGGTTGTGTCCCGGGAGCGGTTCGTAGTGTCTGTTTTCGCCCTCCGGCTCGAGGCGACCGATCGCGTTCTCCCACTCGATCGCGTAGGACTCGCCCACCTCGAGGTCGAGCGTCGGGTTCGGCTGGTCGGCGATGGCGTCGGGTGACTGGCCGACCCACTGGCCGTCCTCGAGCCGCATCGAGAAGGTTTCGGCCGGCTCACCGGGTTCGATCTCGGGAAGCGTCACGGTGAGCTGCCGGTCCTCGCCGTCGATCGTTACCGTCTCCGACACCCGCTCGTGGCCGTAGGTCCAGACCTCGATGTCGTACTCGCCGTTCTCGAGGAGGTCGAAACGGGCGATCGCGGGCGGTTGCGTCTGTTCGCCTTCGACGTCGCCGTTGCCGCCGTCGCTGGCGTTGCCGGCGCTGGCGTTGCCGGCGCTTTCGTTCCCCGGCTCCTGCGCCTCCGACTCCTCGCTCTGCCCTTCCTCCGCGAACGGGTCCGGTCGGGCGGCGAGGTCAGAGTACGAGTGCATGTCGCCGACGTAGACCTCGGCGCCGAGGGGTTCGCCGCTCTCGTCCTCGACGGTCACCGAGAGTTCGTGGACGTCGCCGGGATCGATCAGTTCGACCGGGCCGCGCATCTGGGCCGGGTGCGGCATGCAGAAGTACTCCTCCATCTCCTCGGTGGCGGTGAACCGGATGGACGTGTACTCGCCCTGCTCGGTCACCGTCTCGGTGGCCTCGAGGACCTCGACGTCGTCGGCGACCGAGCTACCGGCGGTGATGTTGAAGTTGTGCATCGAGCCGTCGCCGTTGATCCAGATGACTTCGTGCTCTTCGCCTTCGATCAGCCGCAGCGGCGGGTTGGACTGGCCGTCGATCTCGTGCGGCGCGACGCCGAGCCAGCCGCCGACGATGCCGACCAGCGTGAGCGTCCGGGCCGCGCCGTCGCTCTGTGCGACGGGCATCGGGAAGTTGAACGCGTCGCGATAGGCACCGGCTTCGCCGGTGAGCGCGGCGATACCCGTGAGTGCCGCTGTTCCCTTCAACACGCCACGGCGCGAGAGGTTCTCGCGTGAATCGTGTTCGTTTGACATAGTTGGATTGTGATTGCTGTGTGTTGGTCAGGCGTCCATCGAGAACACGGCGAGCGTGTCGCCGCGGGTTCCCTGTCGGAGCCAGCCGCTGCCGCCGACCTGCACGGCGACGTACTGTTTCTCCTCGCCGGGGTCGTACCAGCTCATGGGGGAGGCGCTGATCGGGACGTCGAACTCGTACTCCCAGAGGCGCTCGCCGCTCTCGCCGTCGTAGGCGACGAGGTTGCCGTTCTGGGTGCCGTTGAACACGAGTCCCGTCGCGGTCGACATCGAGCCGCCCCACATGTAGAATTCGTCCTCGCTCTCGATCCAGTCGCGCCAGACGCGCTCGCCGGTCGACGGATCGACCGCCGCGAAGGCGGTGATGTTCCCGTTCCACTCGTCGGGGAACTCGGTGGCCGGATCGTCCAGGCCGCCGCCCCAGTAGGGGTTGCCCTCGCTGTACTCCTCGTAGCGCCAGTACAGATCCTGCGGGAAGTTCTGGTGGACGACGTAGACGTACCCCGTCTCGGGGTTGTACGACGGCGGCTGCCAGTCGTTGCCGCCCGGCGCGCCGGGGACGAACGGGATCCGCTCGTCCGCGCTGATGTGGGGGATCATCTCCCACATATTGATGTGCTGGCAGATCTCCTCGCTGCGCTCGTGGAGCTGTCCGGAGTCGGCGTCCAGCGTGTAGACCCACCCGGCCTTGTCGGAGCTGACGACCATGTCCATCGACTCGCCGTTTGCCTCCACGTCGCGGAGCAGTACCCGCGGGGCCGCCGCGTCGTAGTCCCAGACGTCGTGCGGACTGCTCTGGAAGCCCCACTCCCTGCTGCCGTCCTCGAGGTTCAGCGTGATCGTCCCGCAGGTGGGGAAGTTCGGACCCGGCCGGACGGTGCCGTCGAAGTCCGGCCCCGGGTTCGCGACCGGGGAGTAGAGCACGCCCCGCTCCTCGTCGATCGTCGGCGTCATCCAGCTGGTTCCGCAGCCGTGCTCGCGGCTCATGCCGACCCACTCGTCTTCCGGAAGCGTGTCGGTTTGCCACACCATGTCGCCGCTCTCGGCGTCGAGAGCGGCGATGAATCCGAGGACGCCGTACTCGCCGCCGGCGCTTCCCGTGTAGATCGTCCCGTCGTGGACTACCGGTGCCCACGTCGCCGAGTAGCCGGATTGGTGGTCCGCCGTCTGCGTGTACCACTCCTCCTCGCCGGTGTAGCGGTTCAGCGCGATGACGCCCGAGTCGAGCGTCGTCATGTACACCTTGTCGCCGTAGACGGCGGCCCCGCGGTTGTTGTCGTCGCAGCAGAGTTCGACGCCGATCGGCGGCGCGTAGGTGTAGCTCCAGAGGACCTCCCCTTCCCGGGGATCGATCGCCTTGATGTGGTTCGGTCCGTTGGTCTGGTACATCACCGGCGGGTCGCCCGGGACCACGATCGGCGTCCCCTCCATGCTCGAGCCCGTGCCGACCGACATCTCGTACTCGAGGTCGAGCTCGGAGACGTTGTCGGGCGTGATGACGTCGGCGGTCGTGACCCGTTGCTGTTCGTAGTTGCCGCCGTACATCAACCAGGCTTCGGGGTCCTCGCCCGACCCGCTCAGCATCTCCTGGTCGACGTCGACCTCGGGGATACGGTCGGTGTCGTGCTGTTGCGTGATCGACTCCTCCGGCCCGCCGACCAGCGTGTAACCGTCTTCGATCTCCTTCAGTTCGATGTCTCGTGCGGCCTGAACGGCCCTGTCGTTGCGGAGTGCCATGTGGATCACCTCGTCTCGTCCCGCAGTTCGCTCGGTGCGCGCATCTCGTCCGTGATGTAGAAGACGTCGTGGAGCACGTCCTCCTGTTCGACGATCTGGATCGCGGCGCCGGCGGTGAACGCGGCCATCAGTCCCTCGTCCGTGAACTCGCCGTCCGTCGCGAGATCGTGGACGGCCGTCGCCGTCACGCAGAGGCCGCCCAGCATCCCCTTGACGTGGCGGACGGCGTCGTCGAGGATCGCGTCCGTGACGAGCGGTTCGTTCTGCCAGAGGTGTCGGTCGAGCCCGTCGATCCAGAGCAACGCGCCGCCCATCGCGCGCTGGTGCAGCGGCGGGACGTTCGACGTGTCGTACTCGACGCCCTCGGGGATCTGATTCGACGGTACCCACCGCGAGAGTCGTTCGTCGTTGTTCGCCACCGCTGTCAGCAGTGCGATCTTCTCGTCCTCGTCGAAGCCGGCTTCGCCGAGCGCCGCGCCCAGCGACTCGGTTCGAACCAGTTCCCGCGTCGTCGCCGTGATATACTCCGGCTCGAACCGGAGCGCGTGCTCCTCTACGCTCTCGAAGAAGCCGACCTCGAGCAGGTGGTCGTAGAGTCGCCAGCCCGGTTCAGCGATCTCGGTGTACGGCCCGTCCGTCCCGTCCGGGATCCCGACGTCGCGGACGGCCGGCAGGCGGTCGATCGCTTTTACGAGGCGCTCGCGCTCCCGCTCGATCAGTTCGGGATCGAGTTTGCCGTCGAGGGCTGCCCGGATCGCTTCACCCCTCGAGGCGAACGCCGGTTCGGTCGTCGGTTCGATCGCGCCGGCGAGTCGACCCCACGTTAACTCCCCGTCTCCGTCGCCAGTTGCGTCGACGCCGAGCGTCTCGGCGAGATCGCGTCGGTCCGCGATCGTTGCGGTCGGCGCCGTGGTTATCTGTGCCATGGTTAAACCACACACGGCACGACATCACAGTGACGAATAATCGTTATCGAAGGATTCCAATACGATAGTCGAAGTCTAAATTAGTGTTCGGGAAACGGAAACGAATCCCCGCTACGGGCGCCGTTCGTCGAGTTTTCGTTCGTAGTGAACGCTCGGATCGGCGCAGTAGACGACAATTATCCGTCGTTTCGTCGATCCTACGGCCCGCCGTTCGCCTCCTCGAGCGCCGTCGTCTCCGCCGAGTGAACATACGTCGCACGACGACCGTTCGTCCGAACGAAAATACGCTTATCAACCGACGCGTGGATAGTCACCGCGACCCATGCACTCGCGCTCGTTCTGGGTGCTCGACGACGCGGACGGGCGCCTCGTCGCGCGGCTCGCGGCCGGCCTCGGCCGCACTGCGGCCCGCGTTCTCGCGTACCTGCTGTTGCGGGCCGAGCGCGAGTCCGACCCGACGACGACCGTCCACCTCCGGATCGGCACCGGCTGTAACCGCCCGGCGATCAGCGACGCGACCGCGCGCCTCGAGGCGCTGGACCTCCTCGAGCGGTCGTCCGTTCGGGACGACGACGCGGCGCCGGGCCGCCCCCAGACGGCCTGGCAGCCGACCGCCGGCGTCGAGCCGACCGTTCGGCGGGTCTACGACCGCCACGGGCAGGCGCTGCTCGAGCAGGCGGCGGCGTGCCACACGAACGGCGCGGCGAACGGGGAGGATGGGGACGGGGACGGGAACGGCGCGGAAAGTCCCGACGGATCGGAACAGCTCGACGCCGACGGCACCGACGCTGGCGACCATCCCCTCGTTACGCTCGCCGTCAACTGGCGTCCGAACGCCCTGCACGCGCCGATCTACGCCGCGCTCGAGGCCGGGTGGTACGAGACCTTCGGCGTCGACCTCCGCGTCGACCACTGCGACGGCTCGCGGCGGGCGCTCGAGCGCGTCCGCTCGGGCGCGGCCGACGTCGGTATCGCCGGCGCGGCGACGGTCGTTCGCGCGCGTGCCGCAGACGAACCCGTCGTCCCGATCGCGGTCTGCTACCAGCGGGCGATGACCGTTCTCTACACCCTTCGGGAGGTCTTCGGCGAGCCGTTCCGGAGCGTCGCCCAACTCGAGGGACGACGGATCGGAATGCCGCCCAGTTCCGAGACCCGGCTGTTGGGTCGCCTGTTCCTCTCGCAGACGGCCCTCGGCGACGGGGTCCGGATCGTCGACACGAACGGCGAGGAGCGGGACGCCCTCCGACGGGGCGACGCGGACGTCGTCACCGGCTCGTTTTCGGATCCGCGCGCGCTCGAGCGGCGGGGCGAACGCGTCGACGTCCTGCCGCTGGCCGATCATTTCCCGATCTACGGCCCGACGCTCATCGTCCGCGAAGAAGCGTTCGCGGAGCGACGGCCGGCGCTGCGCGGGATGCTCGCGGGAACCACCGCCGGGTGGGTTGCGGCGCAGCAGGACGCCGGACCGGCGGCCGAGCGAATCGCCGCGCGCCGCGACGAGGACCGTCCCGACGCCCGCTCCGAGGACGACGAGTCGACGGCTCGAATCGAGGCCGAGTTCGCGGAGGCCGCCGCGGAGTTCGGCGGCAGCGACGCCGTCGCCGAGCACGGCTGGGGATGGCAGCGGGAAGCGATGTGGGACCGACTCAGAACGGCGCTGGCGCAGGCGGACCTCCTCGCCGAACCATGATCGACCTCGAGAACGTCACCGTCACCTTCGACGAGTTCACCGCCGTCGCCGATATCGATCTGCGGATCGACGAGGGCGAGTTCGTCACCGTCGTCGGCCCCTCGGGCTGCGGGAAGACGACGCTCCTGCGGACGATCGGCGGTCTGCAGGAGCCGACGGCCGGCCGGGTTCGGATCGACGGTCGCTCGCCCGCCGCCGCGCAGGCCGCGGCCGACCTCGGCTTCGTCTTTCAGCGCCACACCCTCCTCCCGTGGAAGACGGCCCTCGAGAACGTTACCTTCCTCCGGAAACTGGCCGACCAGCCCGCGAACGAGGGCGACGCGCGGGCCTTGCTCCGATCGATGGGACTCGAGGGATTCGAGGACGCCCGGCCGGCCGAACTCTCCGGCGGGATGCGACAGCGGGTCGCGATCGCCCGGGCGCTACACCTGGGCGCCGACGTCCTCCTGATGGACGAACCGTTCGGCGAACTCGACGAGATCACGCGCGACGAACTCGGCGTCGAGATTCGGGACCTCTGGCGCCGCGAGCGCAAGACCGTCGTGTTCGTCACTCACAGCGTCCCGGAGGCGGTGTTTCTCGCCGACCGCTGTCTCGTCATGCGCGACCGGCCGGGCCGGCTCGAGGCGGCGTTCGAGATCGATCTTCCCGACCCTCGCGACGCGTCGGTCTTCGGCTCGCGAGCGTTCCAGGAGCAGGTCGCGCAGGTTCGGGAGACGCTCCACGAGAGCTACGAGGCGGACGCGAGGGCGAGCGATGACTGAAAGCGAGTCCGCGGCCGATCGGCCCGGTCGGCCCGATCGGCCGGCGCCGCTCGAGACCGGTTCCGACGCCGACCGACGACGCGCTGCAGCCGACGTCCTCGCACCGGCGGCCGCGCTCGCGATCGGCGTCCTGTGCTGGTGGGTCGTCACGGCCGTCGGCACCGTCCCCGCGTTCATCCTCCCGTCGCCGACCGCCGTTGCAGCGCAGTTGCTCGGCAATCCCGACCTGTACGCGCAGAACGCGCTGTCGACGCTCGAGAAGGTCGTCTACGGCGGCAGCGTCGGGATCGCGACCGGCTTCCTGCTGGCGGTACTGGTCGCGTACCTGCCGTGGGTTCGGACCGCCGTCTACCCCTACCTCGTGGCCGTGCGCGTGCTGCCGAAGATCGCCGTCGCGCCGCTGCTGTTGATCTACCTCGGCACGGGAACGGAGACGGCGATCGTTTTCGTCGCGCTCATCACGTTCTTCCCGCTGGTTCTGAACACCGCGGCGGGGCTCGACAGGGCGCCGACCGAACACCGCGAACTGCTGCGCTCGGTCGACGCCGGCGCGCTCGAGCGGATCGCCTACGTCGACCTGCCGTACGCGCTGCCGGACGTCTTTGCGGGACTCAAGCAGTCGGTGACGCTCGCGGTCGTCGGCGCCGTCGTCGGCGAGTGGGTGATCGCGGACGACGGGCTGGGCTTTCTCGTGTTGATGGGCTCGGAGAACGTCCGGCCCGAGGTGATGTTGGCCGCGCTGTCGGTGCTGCTCGCGCTCGGATTGGCGCTCTACGGGTCGGTCGTGCTCGTTCAGCGCGGGGTCCGGCGGTGGCTGGGGTTCGACGCGACGGACCGCGGCTGAAGCGGTTCCAGACCTCGAGCGACCGGCGCTCACGCTTCCGCCCAACACAGCCGCTCGAGCGCCACCGGCACCAGGTAGAACCCGATCCCGAGCCCCGAGAGGACGACGAGCGCGGCGTAGGTCTCTGCCGTCTCGAGGTAGGTCGCGGTCTCGAAGACGCGGGCCCCGAGGCCGGCCCGCAGGGTGACGAACTCGGCGACGACGGTTCCGACGACCGAGAGCGCGCTCGCGATCTTGAACCCGGCGACGACGCTCGGGGCCGCTGCGGGGACCCGGACGAACAGAAACGTCTCGAGCCGCGAGGCACCCACGGAGTCGGCGAGGTCGAGGTACGCGTCGGGCGTCTCCCGCAGCCCGTCCAGCGCGGCGATCGTCACCGGAAACGTCGTCAGGGTCGCGACCAGCGCCGCTCGAGCCGGTATCCCCCGTCCCAGCCAGAGGAAGAGGAGGGGAGCGACCGCGATCACCGGCGCGATCCGCAGGGCGACGACGTAGGGCAGCAGGGTGCGGGTCGCCGTCCGCGAGTGGGTCATCGCGAAGGCGAGCGCGAGGCCGACGACACCGCCGGCACCCAACCCGAGCGCAGCGGTCGCGCCCGTCACGGCCGCGTCGCCGAGCAGCATTGGGTAGGTCTCGAGCAGCGCCAGCGCGACCTCGCGGGGCGACGGGAGGACGAGCGTCGGAATCTCGTAGGCGACGACGACGGCGTGCCACGCGGCGAGCAGGGCCGCGAGGACGACCGCCGGCGGCAGGACGCGCCGGCCGACGCCGACGAGCACGTCGCGGACGACTCCCGTTCGCGTCGCTGTCGGCGCCCGAACCTGCCGTCGTCGGTGGTCGGCTCGTCCGTCGGTCATCGAATCAGTCTCCGGTCGGTCGATCGCTCCCCGTCACGAGTCGGTCAGTTCCGCGTAATCGCCGACGTACTCCGACTCCGCGTCGAGGTAGTCGTTCGTCCACACCGTCTCCGGATCGACCTCGCCCTCGAGCACGTCGCTGTCCGCGAGCGTCTCGTAGGTCGCCTGCCACGGCTCGGACTCGCTCCACCCCCAGCCCCGTTCGGCGACGGCGTCCGACCGCATGTACTCGGCGTGCATCCGCTCCCACTTGTCGCGCTGGTTCTCGCGCACCTCCTCGAGCTCCGCCTGAACTGCGACGAGGTGACCGATCGCGGCCTCGGGATTTTGCGTCGCCCAGACGGCACCGCGCGCGGTCGCCCGGAGGAACGCGCGGACGGTGGCCCCGTTGTCGGACGCGAACCCCTCGTCGGTGGCGATCACGTGCCCGTAGGAGGGGATCGCCTCGTGGATCGAGAGGACGTCGACCTCGGCCCCCTGGTGCTCGGCGTCGACGACGTCGCCGAACACGCCGCCCGCGGCGTCGACCTCGCCCGACAGCAGTTGCTGAACCGTGTCGAAGCCCGTGTCGACGTACTCGACGCTCTCGAGGACGCCGTGGTGCTCGAGGTAGGCCTGCGTCATCTGCCGGACCATCCCGGGGCCGCTGCCGACCGTCGCGTCCTCGAGTTGCGCCGGATCGTCGAGTTCGCCGAACCCGTCGCGGGTGGCGAAGACGACGTTGGGGTTGCGCTGCATGACGACGCCGACGCACCGGGGCGAGAGCCCGCGGCTGTTGACGTTGAGGAGCTGGTCGGGGCTCGAGACCGCGAACTCGACGTTGCCGAGGCCGGCCTGGTTAGCGGCGAAGTCCGAGCCGTCGCCGCTCTCGATCTCGACGGTCTCGAACCCTTCCTCGTCGTAGAACCCCTCCTCGCGTGCCGCGACGTAGGGCGCGTGGAGACCGTTGATCTGCCAGTTGAGCAACAGCGTGACGTCGGTTACCTCGAGTTCGGCGCCGTCGGCGTCAGCAGGTTCGCTCTCGGATTCGCCGTCGGTCCCGGCTCCGTCGGCCGGTGCGGTGGCGTTTCCGTTTCCACCGCCGCCGTCTCCGCCGTCTCCGTTCCCCTCACCGTCCGCGTCTCCCCCGAGACAACCGGCTACCGCCGCCGTTCCGGTCGCTGCGAGGAATCGACGGCGCGTGTGGCGAAATCGTGCCATGAGATATCACACCGAGAGCGTCCACGGAGGTCGGGATAAAGGATTTGTATTAATGGTTAAGAGGTCGGTTCTGCAGCGTATGACGGTCCGCTCCGGTGATATTTCCGAAATCCGGCTCCGCCGCTCGCTGCACGGACAGGGCGAACGATTTACAAACGCGACCGACCCCCGTGGTGTCCCGTGACGCGGTCGGACCGCTGACGGAACCGCGGGTTCGATTTTTGGGCCGGCGCGGTGAAGCAACCGGCAGTGGTGCCCGTGATCGACCGATTCGACGCGCTCGAGCGGCTCCGCCAACCCGAGTATACTGGTGGGAACCGCTGTCTGCCCTGTACGGTCGTGAACGTCGGAATTGCGCTCGTTCTCGCCGGCGGTATCGGCGTCGTCTCGCCGCTCGCCGGCGTGCTCGCGTTCGCATGCTGTCTCGCGATTATCGCCCTTCGCGGGTACCTGATCCCGGGGACGCCGACGCTCACGCAGCGGTACCTGCCCGAGCGCGTCCTCCGCGCGTTCGGGAAGGCGCCCGAGCGGCCGACGATCGAGACGGCCGACCTCGAGGATGCACTCGAGACGCTGGCGGCGGCGGACGTTGTCGCTCGGCACAAATCGACGACGGCCCCGGTGCAACTCACGCCAACGTTTCGGCGACGATGGAACGAGCGCCTCGAGCAGTTCGCGAACGGGAACCCTGCCGACCCCGACCGTCAGGCGACAACCGAGACGGACCGGGAGTGGACTCCGCCGGACGCGACCGACGTCGCGGACCTGGTCGGCCTCGAGCCCGACGACGTCCGTCGGCGCGGCGAGACCACCTTCGAACTCGAGGGGGCGCGTCGTCGTCGGTGGGAGTCCGATGCGGCGCTGGCGGCCGACGTCGCCGCCGATCGCGAACTCCGCGATCGACTTGACGGGTGGGACGATCTCGAGGCCGACGACCGGCAAGACGTGCTCACCGGACTCCGACTGCTCCGCCAGCGGTGTCCCGCACCGACCTGCGACGGCCGGCCGGCCGCGACTCGGGAGCGACTCGAGCACTGCTGTCGGCGCCCCCAGGTCGGCCTCGAGGCCACCTGCGAGGACTGCGGTCGACCGATCGTCGCGGTCGCCGTCCCCGAGGACGATCCGCTGCTCGAGTGGGTTCCGGCCACGGAGCGAGAGCGCCGCGATGCCGCGGGCGCCGACTGACGGCGGAACCGCGACCGCTACTCACGCCAGTCCGGCACCGTCCGCGGCGGGGAGAGCACTCCGAGTCCGACGGCGGGTTCGTCGCTCCGGTTTTCGGCACCGTGGCGCTCGTTGCTCGGGAACCGGTAGGCGTCCCCTTCCTCGAGGACGACCTCGCCGCCGTCCACGATCGCCGTTAGCGTCCCCTGAAGCACGTAGCCGATCTGTTCGTGCTCGTGCTCGTGGCTGGGCAGCGTCGCGCCGGGTTCGACGCGCCAGTACTTCATGCTCGCGCGGTCGCCCGTCGAGAGATCGCCGAGGTAGACGCCGTCCGCGACCTCCTCGAGGGCGGCGTCCGCCGCCTTCACGTGGTCCATGGAAGCATTCACCACGACCAACACTCACGATAGTCCGCCACGTGAAGCTTATTCCGAACTGGAATGACTGTATTTTCTCCACGAAGGCTCGTATAAACGTTTCCTAGAAACGTTTTATTGGCCGGCTTCTCGTCAGCAGTACTGCATGTCATACAGTGACACGGTGCGGGTGTTTCACCTCCCGTTCTCGTTCATGCTTCCCCAGCGGGTCGCGGCCGAACGCGGCTACTTCGCCGAGGAGGGGCTGGACGTCGAACTGCTCGAGCGCGACCGACGAGAGGTCGACCGGAAGTACATCCCGGCGGACTGGACGCTGACCGGCGACGACGACGTCGACCTCTACCCGGTCTGCAAGTGGGAGAGTCTGCGACGGACGTGGTCGCTCGAGGACGGCCGGATCGTCGCCCACGGGGCATTCGCCGACCTACCGTACACGCTGCACGTCCGCCCGGAATCGAACTTCGAGACGCCCGCGGACCTCGCGAACGTCCCCGTCGCGGTCAACCGGCGGACGGGCCAGGAGTACACCGCGATGCGCGCGCTCGAGGAGCACCTGCCCCCCGAGGACGTCGAACTCGAACACTACGGCATGCCGACCGACCGGCTTCGGGCGCTTCGCGACGGCGAGGTCGACGCGGCGACGCTGCTCGACCCTCACAGTACGCTCGCCGATCAGTTGGGGCTCGAGCGCCTCCTCGAGTTCCCGAACCACATCGGCGTCGTCGGCGCCGAAGGACTCGAGGGGGAGACCCTCGACGCGTTCATGCGGGCCTACGAGCGCGCCGTCGAGACGATCAACGCCAACCCCGACGCGTTCCGCGAGGAGTACCTCGAGATGCTTGAGAAGGACGCTACGGTCGCGCCCGACCTCTTCGAGGATGTCAACCTCGACGCGCTCCGGGAGTCGGTGACGGTGCCGGAGTACGAGACGCCCGAGATCGCGGCCGCGGACGACCTCGCGGGCCAACTCGAGTGGATGCAGGATCGCGAGCTGATCGACGGCGGGGCGGAGATCGAGACGATCGTCGCGCCGCCGACCCACGAGTAACGAGGACGAACCTATGGATATCGACACCCAACAGGCCGCGCTCGACGACCACCACGACGACCCCGGCGATCTGCCGGTGATGCGAGCGCGGTTCGAGCACAACGGCAGTCCGCGCTACCTGCTCTATACGATCAAGCGGTTCGGCTTCGACCGCGACCACGGCTTCCACCTCGACGTCGAACTCGTCTCGGACGAACTCGAGGACGGACTCGAGACTGTCGAGGCGAAACTCCACGAGGGGGACGCGGACCTGATCGACATCGACTACATCTCGACGGCCCGCGAGCGGGTCGGCGGCGCGCCGATCGTGGCCTTCCACCCCTACGGGCGGACAGTTGGGGGGCTCGTCGTCCATGAGGACTCCGCCATCGAGGGCCTGACGGACCTCCGCGACTGCCGCGTCGGCGTCGTCCGCCGGCTCGACAAGAACTGGATTCTCACGCGGGCCGCCTGCCGCGAGTACCACGACTTCGATCCCGAGGACGAGGCGATATCCGTCGAAGCGGGCTCGAAAGTCGAACTCACGCGAATGCTGCGCGACGGCGAGGTCGACGCCGCCCTCCAGTTCTGGCAGATCGTCCCCGAGATCGTCGAGACTGGCCCGTACCGCGAGGCGCTGCCGATGGCCGACCTCGTCCAGCGGCTCTCTGGTGCCGACGAGACGCTCCCGATTTCGACGTTTCTCACGAGCGAGGACTACCTCGCCGAGTCGCCCGACGCCGTCGAGGGATTCAAACGCGCCTACGCCGACGCGGTCGAGCGGCTGCAAACCGACGACGACCTCTGGGCGGAACTCGGCGAGCGCATGATGTACGAGGACGACCCCGCCGTCGTCCGCGGCATCCGCGACGGCTGGCGCGAGATGGTCGTCGCCGACTGGGACGGCGAGAAGGTGGCGGCGATGGAGCGGCTGTTCGACCACCTGCTCGAGGTCGCCGGGAAGGACGCGCTCGGCGTCGACCATATTCCCGAGGACATGTTCCGGCTGGAGGTGACTCCGACCCAATGACGTCGAACGCGACGGAACTGGCGGACGCCACGGAGCCGACGGCAGTCGACTTCCAGCTCAACTGGGAGCCCAACGGCTTCCAGGCGCCGTACTTCCTCGCGCGCGAGCGGGGCTTCTACGCGGACGAGGGCCTCGAGGTGCGGTTCGTCGAAGGCCACGGCTCGCCCTTCGCCGCCGAGCAGGCCGCGAAGGGCCGGGCCGAGTTTGCCCTCGCGGGAGCCAGCGCCGTCCTCTCGGTCCAGAGCCGTGGCCTCGAGCCGCTGGCGGTCGCCGCCGTCACCGGGAAGACCCCCGCTGCGATCTACACGCTGCGGGACGTCTTCGGCGAGCCGCTCGAGGAGCCCGCCCAGCTCGCCGGCTGCACGATCGCGCCGTCGGCCACGAAGACGCGCATCCTCGCGGCGCAGTTGCTCGAGGACGCAGGCATCCGCGACGAGGTCGAACTGCTCGGGGTCGACGACCACACGCACCACCGCGTCCAGCACAAGCTGCTCGAGGGCGACGTGGACGCGGCGGTCGGCGTCGTGACCAACGGCTACGAACTCGAGCGCGAACACGATCGGACGGCCGACGAACTCCCGATCGGCGACCGCCTCGGCGTCTACGGCATGACGATCGTCACCGACCCCGCGTTCGCCGACGAGAACCCCGAGACGGTACGGGCCTTCCTCCGCGGGACGGCGCGGGGCTGGGAGGCGGCGACGACCGATCCCGAGGCGGCGATCGACGTCCTCGTCGCGCGTAATGCGACGCTCGAGCGCACCAGAGACGTCGAACGCCGGAAGTTCGAGACGGCCGCGCGGGACCTCCAGTTCACCGACGTCGTCCGCCGGCGCGGCTGGGGCCTCCACGACGGACAGCGGTGGCGTCGGCTCGGGCGAACGCTTGCGGAGACGGACCTGCTCGAGGGCGGGATCGACGCCGATTCGGTGTGGACGAACGAGTTCGTGGAAACGGACGATCCGGTCCTCGCGAACTACGCGGACCGGGTGGACGGCTAGTATGCGAGCCGTCGATCACATCAACGTCGACGTCGACGACCTCGAGGCCAGCTACGCGTTCTACCGCGACGTGCTGGATCTCGAGGTGCGCCGTCCGCCGTCGGACTTCAAGGGAGAACACGCGATGTTCCAGGTCGGCGAAACTGTCGTCACGCTGGCTGAAACCGGCCGCGCGGACGGGTGGGACGAACGCGGACTCGCACACCCGCTGGATAAGGCCCACCTCGCGTTCGAGACCGACCGCGAGGAGTACGAGGCCCTGATGGACGAGTTGAACGGCCAGTTTCCCAATCAAGGGCCCTACGACTGGGACGAGTTCGAGGGGTTCTACTTTCTCGATCCGGACGGCAATCTGCTCGAGGTTATCACCTACGAACCGCCCACGGGCGAACGCGAGCGGCCGCTGCTGACCCACGACGACGTCGAATGATCGTGGGGCTGATCGAATCTGTGGTTCCCGCGGAAGTACGCCGCTGTCGTGACGGATCGGTCGCCGTTCCGACTAGAAACCCAATTTCCGTGTTCGAATATCTACTGGATCTCTATTTCGGTAAACGATCGTATTCTAATTCGCAGCTATCGAGTACAGGTGAAAACACTTATCCGTGTCTGCTGTCTCGACGTAATCGCAATGGCAAACGGTAAGGTTGATTTCTTCAACGATACTGGCGGCTACGGTTTCATCGATACTGAGGACGCGGACGAGGACGTTTTCTTCCACATGGAGGACGTCGGCGGCGAGGACCTCACGGAAGGCACCGAGATCGAATTCGACATCGAGCAGGCCCCCAAGGGTCCGCGCGCGACGAACGTCGTTCGACAGTAACTACGGTTCGACCGTCGCCGCGAGGCGACCGATGAACTCGCTTCTTCATTTCACAAGTCCCCGGAAGTGACGACGCCGAACGCCGTCGCGTCTCCCGAACGAAAACCGGCGTCGCGCTAGTCGTCAGCCGCCGACTCCGCGTCCGGCGCGGGCTCGAGGCCGACCTCGATATCCGCGGCTGCGGCCTTGTATTCGGGTATCTTCGACCGTTCGTCGAGTACGTCGTTGGTCAGCCGGTTCGCGGACGCGGCTGCGAAGTGCGGCGTCGTCCAGACCGATCCCTCCTTGATGTCCTCGGTGACCTGCGCTTCGACGGTGATCTCGCCGCGGCGCGATTTGAGGAGGACCTTCTCGCCGTCTTCGATCCCGTACCGCTCGGCGTCGTTCGGGTGGACGTCGACGAAGTTCTCCGGCGTCTGCCGGTTGAGCGTCGGCGACCGGCGGCTCATCGTCCCGGTGTTGTAGTGCTCCTCGAGTCGGGCCGTCGTGAGGATCAGCGGGTACTCGTCGTCGGGGGTCTCCCGGGGCGGCTGGTGGTTGACGCCCTCGATGTGGCCCTTACCGCTCTCGGTGTCGAACTCGTGTTCGTAGAGGAACGGGTCGCCCTCGTCACCGGGCTGGTAGCAGGGCCAGTGCAGGCCCTCCTCGCCGAGCAGGTCGTAGGTCATCCCGTGGTAGATCGGGCAGACCTGCCGGAGTTCCTCGAAGACCGCCTCGGAGTCCTCGAAGTCAAACCCCTCGTCGAAGAGGCGGGTCCCGACTTCCGAGAGGATCTCGAGGTCGTGTTTCGTGTTCTCGTGGACCTTCTCGACGCCGCGCATGCGCTGGACGCGCCGGTCGGTGTTGGTGACGGTGCCGCCGCGCTCGGCCCAGGTCGTCGCCGGCAGGACGACGTCGGCGTACTGGGCGGTTTCGGTCATGAAGATGTCCTGGACCACCATGAACTCGAGATCCTGGATCCGCTCGGCGACCTGATTCGCGTCCGGTTCGGACATGATGGGGTTCTCGCCCATGACGTACAGTCCCTTGACCGCCTCGCCGAACTGGTGGGAGATTTCGACGTTCGTCAGCCCCGGTTCGTCGGGGATCTCGAATCCCCAGACGTCCTCGACCCGGGTCCGCGCCTCATCGTCGTCGACGAGCTGGTAGCCCGGCAGCACGTTCGGCATCGCGCCGACGTCACAGGTTCCCTGCACGTTGTTCTGGCCGCGCAGCGGGTTGACCCCCGTGCCGGCGCGGCCGAGGTTGCCCGTGATTAGCGCGAGGTTGATCTCGTTTTGCACGTTGTCGACGCCGCAGGCGTGCTGGCTCATGCCCATCCCGGTGAAGATGGCCGCGTTGTCGGCCTCGGCGTACTTCTTCGCGGCCAGTTCGATGTCCTCGAGCGGGAGGCCACACTCCTCGGCGGCGGCTTCCTTGTCGAAGTCCTCGAGGGTCTCCTGCAGGTGGTCGAACCCCTCCGTTCGGGCCTCGACGAACTCCTCGTCGATCCAGCCGTCCTCGGGGTTTTCCTCGTGGTGCTCGAGGATCGTCTTGAGGACGATATTCAGCAGCGGGATGTCGGTCCCCGGATTCAGTTGCAGGTGCTGGTGGCGGTCGGTGTCGTCGATCTGGAACGACCGGGTCGTCTTGTTGGCGTGGGGGTCGACCTGGATGACCGTCGCGCCGTCGAGGACGGCCTGGCGGAAGTACTGGCTGTTCGCGATCGGATGCTGTTCGCCCGGGTTCGCCCCCTGGATCCAGAACAGGTCGCACTCCTCCCGGAGGTCGCGCATGCTGTTGGTCATCGCGCCCGCGCCCAGACTCGTGCGCAGCGCCCAGACGGTCGAGGCGTGACACATCCGGGTGCAGTTGTCGACGTTGTTCGTCCCGTACCGGCGCGCGAGCTTCTGGAGGAGGTAGTTCTCCTCGTTCATCGTCTTCGAGGAGCCGAAAAAGCCCGTCGCGTCCGGGCCGTACTCCTCGCGGATGCGCTCGAGTTCGTCGACGATGTACTCGAAACACTCCTCCCAGCTCGCTTCGCGGAACTCCCCGTCCTCCTTTATCAGCGGGTCGGTCAGCCGATCCTCGTGGTCGACGACCTCGGTCGCCGCCCCGCCCTTGATGCAGATCCGGCCCTCGTTGACCGGCGCCTCGCCCCAGGGCATGAACTGTACGTCGCCCGGTTCCTCACCCTGCCGTACCTGGATTCCGCAACCGACGCCGCAGTACGGACAGATCGTCTTGACGGTGTCTTGGTTGTCGCTGGACATTGGTTTCATCCCCGCGGTGTCGCGGTCGAATCGCGTCACGAAAGGTGACTACGTCGACGTGTATGAGTCTTTCTAACATTCAGCACGAATATGTGCAGCGTGCCGACTCGAGCCCCGCGCTCGAGTCCGGTCCCCGTCTCGCCATTCCTGTCACCGTCCCCGGGCCGCCCCGATCGCGGCCGGTTGGTCCTGGTGACAGTAACGGCTACAGCATCGGACATCGTGTGCGAAACCACTATGGAACTCACGCGGTCGCTGATCGAGACGAAAGCGGCCGAGTACCGCGAGCAGGAACCGCTCTATTCCGTCGAACAGGAACAGATCGAGACCCTGCCGACGGCGCTCGAGCGCGGCGCGTACGGCCGCCGGGACTGCGCGTGGATCGTCAGGTGGTACTACCGACGGACGCTCGGTGTCGCTCCGGACGACGAGCGGCGCACGGCCGAGGCGCACTTCGAGCGAAACGAGTTCGAGACCGTCCGAGACGTCGTCGACGATGTCCTCGAGCAACTGGCTGAAGGTTCGGACGATGTCGCGGCAGCAGTTGGCCGCCTCACCGCCCTCGAAGGCGTCGGAGTGGAAGTCGCGTCGGCGTTCTGCTTTTTCCTCGATCCGGATCGGTACGTCGTCGTCGGCGAGCGCGAGTGGACGGTCTTGCGGGAGGCCGGCGAACTAGACGCGCCGTATCCCGAGCCCGAACCGTCGATCGACGCGTACGAGACCTACCTCGAGCGCTGTCGCGACGTTTGCGACCGATATGAGTGCGATATATGGACGTTGTACCGGGCGCTCTGGCGGTGCTGGAAGGAGCAGTTCGGGGAGGCGTGACGCCGCAACTCGGTGCGGCGGAATCGGGCGGGGGCGGGGGCCCGCCCTCGTGAGAGACATGAGCGTACTCGAAGCGGGGGCGAGTCCACTTCCGAGCGATCCGGGCACGAACGCACGCAATCGGCTGGTCAGCGCGTCGTCTGGCCAGGCGCGTACCCGACACGGGGCGCGTCACCCCGCAGGCCGACGTTTGCAAGGGGCACCCTTTGTTATGGAGCCGGTTTGGCGACCGTAGCGTCACCCCAGCAGTAGCAGGGCCCGGATAACGCGGGTATAGGTCGAAACTACGCGGACTGCGACGGCCGATCGGACAGAAGCCGGAAGGAGTCGTTGCCACACGAACAGCCGCGCCGCTGGCCGATCGGACTCGCGGTGCCGTCGTCCGATACCCAGACGGCGACCGCCTTCCCGCAGTCCTCGCAGACGGCGGCCGTTTTCGATCCGGTGTGAAGCGCCATATCGGCTCGAGGCCCCGGAACGGGATAAAGCGAGCGCGAGTAACGCCGTAGTGACAACCCTGCAGTCACGGTCGTAACAACACGCCGTGCGACGACCGCTCGGCGAGGTCAACCTCGAGCACGCCGGAATTCGATCGCCAACTGTCGTCGGCATTCCAGAAAGCATACGGTGACCCTCCGCCGAATCGTCTCGACGAATGACTGCCACGGTGAGCGCATGACCGACCACACCGTCCGCCGCGTCGGCTGGACCGTCGCCGGCGTCGGCTACGCCGGCTGGCTCGCGACCACGGCGTACCTCGCCTACCGCGTGCTCGTCGTCGGCCTCTCGCCGGCACAGCGACGCGCCGCCGAGCAATTCCCCGCACGCCCGCTCGAGGCTGCCGCCGCCGATCCGCTGATCGGGCTGCTGTTCCTGACGCTGTTCGCGGGGCTCCTCATCGAGGGCGCGGTGCTGTACTACGGCTACGCGCAGTGGCGGGCCGCCCGCCGCCGTCGGATCGACCTCGAGCGACCCGCCGAACAGTCTCGGAAGTGAGGTCGTCCACGGTCACGAGACCCCTCCTCGAGACCGACCGACAATCGATCCGGATTCGGCCCGTCGAACCCCGCCGTAAGCGACCGACTAACCGTAGTTTACCGCCGGTTGTGCTCGCGTTTGCGGCGCCTACCGACCCGAACTCGGTCGGCGGGTGGCTGCCGTCAACGGTTGGTTAAGGGCGATTTACCGTGTTTCGACCGGTTTTAGAAGTGTGGCAAGAATTAACACACATTGTCGATCTTCAGCCGCCGGTTTGCCGACCGGTAATTCGGACGTAGGAGGGGCTGGCTTTCGGTTACAAGCCGGATAACTACAACTGGTGGACGCGACCCGTCGCATATGATCACCTGCACCAACTGCGAAACCCCACAGTTCCTGCAGATCACGCAGAGCCGGGTCTACTTCGAGGACGGTGAGGTCATCAACGAGATCTCCGAGACCTACGAGTGCACCCTCTGCGGGTCGACCGGCCAGTACATCTACGACGACGACCACGACGAGGAAACCGTCACCGGCGACGTCGAACTCACCAAGGAGCGACCGAAGTACGCGTGACCGCGGCGCGCGGCTCTACGAGATCCACGACTCGTCTCGACTCGGTCCGGGACACCTGGATACGATACAACAGACCGCTCCGGTGATCGCGGTGATTGATTTCAGTTCGCGGCCGTTTTCGAAGGCGTAATTGCATTCGGATTCGCCGTCAGTCGGGCCCGCTTCGCTCCTCCGTCTCCTCGCGACTCCCGCTTTCGCTTCGCTCGAGAGCGACCTGCTCGTCGGTCCCTGTCTCGAGCGGCTTCTTCGATTTCCGCCGTCCTTTCCCGCGGTGGCGGCGCGTGATCGCCGTGCGCCGGTGCTCGAGGTCCCACTCCTCGAAGAGGCCGTACTCCTGCATCGTCCGCATCCCGGCGATGGCCGCGGTGAGTTTGATGCCGACCAGCGGGATGTCCGCGACCGAGACGATCACGTCCGCTCGCAGGATTGCGCCGTCCCGGAGCAGGACGTCGAGGACGTCTACGAGCGTTTCCTCGTCCTTGCGCGGTCTCATGGCTCACGTCGTTGCTCCCGACCGTGGGTTTGACTGTCATCCGGTTCACCGCTCCCGCCGCCGAGCTCCGGCGCAAACGTGTACGGCGGCCACGGGCCCGTAAACCGGACCTCGAGGCCGTCCTCGGCCGCCACGTCGTCGAGGATCGAGCCGATTTCGCTCTCGGCGTCCTCGTGGGCGAGCAGGGTGAGTCGGCAGAGGGTTTCGCCGCCGTCGTCGGCACTGCCATCGCTCTCAGCGCCGCTACCGCCGCTATCGTCCGCCACTGCATCGTCCAGCGACGCCGTCGGCGACCGCTCGAGCGAGTGGACCTCCCGCGCGGCGTCGGCGAGTCGCTCCTCGAGGTCGGCGGTCAACGATTCGCGACGGGCCGCCCGGACCTCGTTGAGCCGCTGATCGAGTTTCTTCTCGAGCAGGAAGGCCGTCCCCTCTCCGGAGTCGCCGATCTTCGCGTCGAGTTCGCGGAGCCGCTCGTCGCGCTCGATCAGTGCCGCGTCCTCGATCGGGTCGCGTTCGACGACCTCGACGCGGTACTCCCAGTGGTCCGCCAGCCCCGACAGCGCGCGCTCGAGGGTGTCCCGTTCCTCGCGGAGCCACTCGCGGACGCGCTCGTCGTCGCCGCGGAGGATGGTGTCGAACTGGAACGGGATCGGCGTCCCGAAGGCCTGTCCGGCCTCGTCGACGACCGTCTGGTGGCGCACGAGCCACCGCCGGACCTGCGCGAGGTCCGCGGAGTCGTAGATGCCGTCGCAGGCGTGGACGACCGCGCCGATGCCGTCCTCGACGACGACCGAGACGGGTTCGCCGTCGACGCCGGTGGTGTCGAGGGTCGCAGTCGCGTCGTCCTCGGAATCGGCCCCCTCTGCGCCGTCGTTGTCCACCTGGACGATACAGTAGAGGTATCGCCCCTCGTCGATCTCCGGGACTTCGCCGGCGGCGTCGGCGTCTGCATCAGCGTCGACGCCCTCGAGTCGCTCGTCGCGACTGGCCCGTTCGGAGTCGGCCTCCGAGCCGGGATCGTTCGCGCTCACTGCTCGTCACCTCCGAACACGGAGTAGCCGGGTTTGCGGGTCATCGTCGGCTCGCCGTGGAGTTGCTCGATCGCGTCGTTGACCAGCCCGTCGAGGTCGCCGCGCAGGTCGTCGACGCCGTCCTCGATCCCCTCGTCTTCTTTGAGTTGCTCGATCTCCGCCTCGATCGTCGCGAGTTGCTCGCCGAGCCGTTCGATCTCCTCGTCCGCGAGGTTGCCCGACTCCATGCGCCGGACCGCCTCGCGCTCGAGGGCGTCCATCAGGATCTCGACGACGGTGACGACGAGCGTGACCAGTCCCTGCCGGGCGTCCTCACCGTCGCCGACGTCTATCTTAGTCACGTTAGTTCCCCTCCGTTGTCTCGTCGGATTCCGTTTCGCTGTTCGTAGCATCGCTCCCGTCATCACCGTCGTTTTCAGCGCTCGAGTCGCTCGAGTCGTCGCCGCTGATCAGATCGACTCCGCCGCTGGTCGGCCGATCGGGATTCGGGCGCGCACCGACGCGTTCGCTGCCGCGGGCCGGCGGTTCGTCGCTCTCGGTGCCGCCGTCCGCGCTCTCCGATTCGCCTGCGTCGTCCGCACGCTCTCCCTCGAGCCGTTCCTCGTCCGCGTAGCGCTCGTCGGCCGTCGCGTTGACCCCGCGGGTCGGATCGATCGGCGGTTTCGGCCGCTCCATCTCCGCGAGTTCCGGATCGCCGGCGGCCTCCGCGACCCGGCGCATGTCCGTCCCCTCGGGGAACTCGAGACCGTACTTCGCCGCGGTCTCGAAGGAGGCGATGGCGGCTCGGAGCTGGACGCCGAGCAGTTGCGTGTCGCCGATCGAGACGGCGATGTCAGCGTTGATGACGATCCCCTTGTCGAGCAGCATCTCGACGACTTCGGCGAGGTCGGCCTTCTGCCGGCTCGGCTGGAAGTCGTCAACCACGGCGATCACCTCGCGGGGTCGCCGCCGGCGCTCGCGTTTCGAATCGTTCGGTCACCTCGTTTGCCGCCGTCCGTCGTGGTGGTGTTGGTGTTGGTGGGTCGATCATCGTCGGGATTCCTCCTGAGTCCGCTGTCGCTGTTCCTCCTGATTCCGCCGTCGCTGTTCCTCCTGATTCCGCCGTCGCTGTTTCTCGCGCTCGATCTCGAACCGTCGGCCGTAGATCCGCTTGCGCGTGGGCGCCGTCGAGTACTTGACCGACTGCGGGACCGTCGAGTACCGGGCGCCGCCCCCGAGGTCGCGGCGATCGACCGGCACCGTCGAGGACGCCGTCGGATTCCGCGAGTTCGTACTCATATCCTGCCGGCGCATCCGCTCGCGGTTGAACTCGTAGAGTTGCTCGAACTTCTCGTGGGTCTCGAGCAGCGCCGAGCGGAAGGCGTCGATTCCCTTCATCGCCTGCTGCTGGATGAACACCTGATAGGCCTCCGGATCCTCTGCCGGGTCGGGCGAGCCGAGCATGTTCTTCGCCTCTTCCGCGCCGAGGTCGGTCTCGAGCAGGTCGCCGTCGTCATCGTCGTCGCCCCCGAGCAGCGACCCGTCGTCGTCAGTGATGTCCGAGATGGCGTCCTCGACCATCCCGGCGTCCTCGCCGTCGCCGAGGGCGTCGACTGCGTCCTCGAGTTCCTGTTTCTCCTGCCAGAGGTCGCCCAGATCGGTCGCGTCCCAGGCGTTCAGCAGGTTGATCGCCCGGAACAACTGAGTGAAATTGACGAGATCGGTGGCTCCGGCATCCTCATCGGCCAGGACATCGGGAATCTCGCCGATCTCGATCGCTTCGAGCAGTTCGTCCCCGTTGACCGCCTCGGGCAGTTCACTGAAGTCGATCGCCTCGATCAGGTCCTCCGCTTCCGTCGCGACCCGTGCGAGGGTTTCGACGTCGCCCAGCAACTCCTCGAGCGTGTCGTTCTCGAGATTTTCGAGGTTCTCGACGCCCCCCAGACAATCCTCGACGTTCGTGAGACAGTCCTCGGCCTCCTCGAGGAGGGCGCCGAAGTCGAGTTCGTCGGCATCGGCGGATTCGGCGTCGCTCATTCGTCCTCGCCTCCCCGTTCGGATTCGGACGCCGACTCCGGCACGACACGAACCGCGAGCACGCCGTTTTTGATCGTCGCCTGCGCGCTCCGGTCGTCCCAGGGCACGTCGACGCGCTCGAGTTCCCGGTCGGAGACGCCGACGACGAGCGTCGACCCGTCGAAGCCGACCGTCACCTCGTCGGGGTCGACGCCGGCGACGTCGGCCGTGACGAGCAGTTCGTCGTCGTAGGCTCGCGTCGTCACGTGGTGGTCGCTCGAGGGGAACGACGAACTGTACCGCCGGCCGTTCGGACCCGTTCGGTCGTCGTCGCGGCGGTCGGGTCGGTCTCGGTTGCGGTCGCGCCCGAACGGCGCCCGCTCGCCGCCCCGCCTCGCGTCGTCCAGGAGGTCCTCTCCGGACCGGATCGAGACGTCGTAGTCGATCACGGAGCGATCGCCGCGGCGCCGACCGGTCGATCTGTACTCGTCGTCATCACTTTCAGCCGTCCCCTTCCGGTCGTCCTCGAGGGAGAGCAGGGCGTCGAGCAGGCTCGAGAGCCAGTGGTCGTCGCGCGACGCGTCTCGGTCTCGATCTCGATCGCGGTCCCGGTCGTCCGGTGGATTCTCTGTCATTACGATTTCACCTCTACGCGGCCGCTCGCGAGTCGTTCGTGGACCTCCCGAGCGAACTCGATCTCCGCCTCGAGTTCCTCCTTGCGGCGCCGGTACTCCTCCTCGGAGCGTTCGCCGAGTTCGTACAGCAGTTGGTTCTCCTTGAGGTCGGCTTCCAGCGCCTCGAGGTCGTACATCTCGTCGAGCGCCATCGTGTGGAGCGTGTCGACGATGCCGACGACGGGCCGGAACAGGAGGTCGTCGAGGATGAACATGGATTGGTTGTGAGTCTTGGTCTTGAGTCGCGGTTGATCGTCAGCGATTACTGCTGGGCGCCGATTTTGACGTCGACGAAGCTGTACGGCGCGAACGGGCCCGTGTACCGGAAGGTTAGGTCCTCGCGCTTCTCTTCCAGCCGGGCGACCGCCTCGTCGAACGCCTCGCGCTCGTCGCGGTCGATCAGATACGACCGGTTGAGCACGAGCCGGTCGCTGAACAGGTCGTTCGGCACCGACTGGGCCGCGATCGGCTCGAGTTCGCCGGCGACGGTCTCCTCGACCGCCTCGGTGTCGACGTCGGCGTCCGCGTCGCGGACGACCTTGAGGCCCAGTTCGAACCGTCCTTCGACATCGTTCATCGCGCGCCGGAACGCGGGCCGTGCGCCCCGGAGGACGTTCTTCAGCGTGCGGTCGCTCTCGAAGGCCATCCCGAACTGCATCGGCACGATCGACCGGCCGCCGTCGTACTCCATGACTTCGCGGAGGACGTCGTCGTGGCGCTGCGCGTCCTCGTCGGTCTCCTCGGGATCGGTGGTGTCGATGTCGGAGACGACGGCCCCGATGCGGCGGTGCGAGATCGTGTAGACGCGGTCGGCGCCGCCGACGGCGTCGGTCTCGAACTCGATCGGCTCCTCGGTGCCGTCGACGATGCCGTAGACGTAGCGGTTGGTCATGGGCGACTCACCCGCGGCTTTGGCTGCGTCGATACGCGCGCGCTGAGGTCGTCGAAACGGATCGATCGAGCGGATATCATGGGATGGCGAGGGAGTCGAATCGGTGTCGGCTCGACTCGAGGCCGGTGTCGCAGCCGTCGACCGTCGAACGGCGACCGCCGACCGCGCCAGTTCGGTCCGGCCCGGTGCTGGCGCCACCTACGGGTACGCGACCTCGAGCGACCGATCACGGTCGTCGTGTGCGTTTCATCACCCCCGGGTGTCACGGTGGTGCTTGCAATCGCCGTGTGGGTGCGGGTAGCCGCCGTCATCGGAACTACCAAACGCGACCGGACGGGCGGATCGAGCACTGTGGGTCGAGTATGCGGCCGCTAGCTTGCAGACGCAGCGCCAGCCGTGTTACGACACCGCGGAGAACGATGGGTCGTATGGCACAACCACAGCGAAGGCCCGATTCCTCGAGTCTGGCGGAAGTACTGGACCGGATCCTCGACAAGGGCGTCGTCATCGACGTCTGGGCGCGGATCTCCGTCGTCGGGATCGAACTGCTGACGATCGAGGCGCGCGTCGTGGTCGCCTCCGTCGACACGTTCCTGCACTACGCGGAGGAGATCGCAAAAATTGAGCAAGCCACCGCGGAGGGCGATCTCGAGGAACTGGAGGAGCTCGAGGTCGAGCCGCGGCCCGAATCGTCGCCACAGTCAGCCGCCGAATAATCCACATGGCCGACGACTCCGCGCGCAAGCGCAAGGTCCGCGGTCGGAAGATCAGGGACGACCGCTCCTCGAAGGAGGGTCGGCGAGCGAAGAAAGAACTCGCGCGGAAGGCGTCGAACGCCGGCGAGCGCAACGGCGACAGTCCTCTCTCGGATCCCGGCGAGGTCGCCCCCGAACCGTTCGTCGAGACCGACGCCGTCCAGTCGCTGCGCGGCCGCATCACGGGCTGGCTCGAGGCCGACCAGCCGGTCCACCTGATCGGCCCCACCGGCTGTGGTAAGACGGCGCTCGCGCTGTCGGCCGCCGCCGAACGCGGCCGGCCAGTTGTCTGGATCAACGGCGACGAGGCGGTCGACACCGCGGCGCTGGTCGGCGACCACGCCGGCGGCGAACGATACAAGGAGGACGACCGCTTCGTCAGCGGCGTCAGCAAGCAGACCGAGATCGTCCGCGAACGGTGGGTCGACAACCCCCTCTCCGTCGCGGTGCGAGAGGGCGCGACGCTCGTCTACAACGAGTTCTCGCGCTCCGATCCCGCCGCTCACAACGTCCTCCTGTCGGTCTTCGAGGAGGGCGTCTTAGAGCGACCCGGCAAGCGCGGCGACGACCGGTCGATCGACGTCCACCCCGAGTTCCGGGCGATCTTCACGTCCAACGACGTGGAGTACGCGGGCGTCCACGAGCAGCAGGACGCGCTGCTCGACCGGTTCGTCGGCGTCCACGTCGACTACTACGACGACGAGACCGAGCGCGAGATCGTCCGCTCGCACGTCGAGCTCTCCGACGAGGGCGTCGAGACGGTCGTCGACGCAACGCGCGCGCTGCGGGACGATCTCGATATCGTCGTCGGGACCCGCGCGGCGATCACGGCCGCGAAGGGGCTGGCGGTTTTCGACGGCGCTGGGAACAGCGAGGCCAGCGAAAACGGCCAGTTCGACGACGACCTGCTCGCGGAGGTCTTCACCGACGTGCTCTCGCCGAAGGTGACCGGCGACCAAACCGACGTGGACGACCTGCGATCGCGGATTCGCGAGGCGATCTGAGGCAGAGACGAACCGACACACGACTACCCGAAAGCGACCCAACAGGTCCGGACCAATGGCCGAAGCCGATACCGATACCCAACAATCGAACGATCAGTGCAAGGCGCTCACCGAGGACGGAGAGCGCTGTTCGCGTCCGGCCAAGGACGACGGGTTCTGCTTCCAGCACGACGAGAGTGATCCAACAGTGAGCGACAGTCAAGCAGTCGAGGACGAACAGGCCGAGGAAGACGAACAGGCCGAGCAGCCGGCCGACGCCGAAAGCGAGGAGGAACCTCGAAGCCGCGACCTCGGCGCCGACATGACCGCCGAGGAAAAGACCGACCCCGACGAGGTCGACGCGGACGTCGACACCGATCACGAGGAGATCGAGGGCGTCCTCGCCGTTCGGCGAACCGTCCAGTCGTCGGCCGGTGAACTCATCGGCCGCGAGTTCGACGCCGTCAGCGAGATCGCGCCGACCGACGACGGCTGGCGCGCCGTCGTCGAGGTCGTCGAACGCCGCGCCGTCCCCGACACGCAGGACATCATCGGCCGGTACGAGATCGAACTCAACGAGAACGCGACCGTCCACGGCTACCGCCGCCTCGACCGCTACCGGCGCGGCGACACCGCCGCGTTCGACTGACGGTCGTCGCCGGCACTCGTCCGATCCGGATCGGATCACTCGCCCGTCGCTCCCGTCCGATAGCGGGTCGTGTGTCGATCGCCGCTATTTTCCTCCGCCGTCCGTGTCGCACCGTAACGACGATAGGCGACGGATCCGTCACATCAACCGAATACCGTGACATCTGTCCGCGTTCGGGGGATCGACATCGACGACGACACTCGCTGCGCTCACTACCACACTGTGCGCGACGTCGTCGCCTTCCGGTTCAACTGCTGCGACGGCTACTTCCCCTGTTTTCGCTGTCACGAGGCACTAACGGACCACGAGGGCGTTCCGTGGCCCCGCGAGCGGTTCGACGAGCCGTCGGTGCTCTGCGGCGTCTGCCGAACCGAACTCACCGTTCCCGAGTATCTCGAGGCCGACTACCGGTGTCCGGCCTGCGATGCTGCGTTCAATCCGGGCTGCGCGGCTCACGCTGAATTGTACTTCGAGACCGACGAGTAACGGATTCGAACCGAGATGCGAACCGGGTGCTCAGTCGTCCGCCGGCGACGGAACCGACGGTCGCGGCTCGCTCTCCTCGAGCTCGCTGGACTCGCCACGAATCGCGGCCTCGGTGTCCGCCGTAAGGTCGTTGACGACCGCGCGGCCGTCGCGCTCGCGGACCACCAGGCCGTCGTCCTCGAGCGCCGAGAGGTGGTGCGAGACGGTGCTGGGATCGCGCTCGAGTTCGTCGGCGAGTCGACCGTTGTTGACCGGCCCGAGGTCGGCCAGCGCCTCGAGCACCTCCCGCTTCGCCGGTTCGGCGAGCGCGGCGTGGAGCGCGACGTCGTCCTCGTCCTCGACGGTGAAGTATCGCCGTTTGCCGTCGATCGTAACCGAGGCGATCAGGCCTTCTTCCTCGAGGACGCGCACGTGGTGGCGCACGGTCGACAGCGAGACGTCCTGCCGGTCGCCCACCTCGGAGAGGTAGCAGCCGGGTTCCGCCCGGATCAGATCGTAAATAGCCTCGCGGCGCTCGTTCTCGAGCGGATCGGAGTCGTCGTACCGGCTGTAGCCGAGGACGGAGAGAAGTTCGGCGGGCGCCAGCGAGAGGAGGCGGCGGAGCCACCGGCCCTGCGTCGGGTTCAGCCAGTTCGCGACGAGGTTGCTCGCAGTACTGCCGAGCCCAGCGCCCGTTCCGGCACCCGCGCCAGCACCAGCCCCAGCGCCGGCACCGGCGCTCGACGCTCCCGCAGCGGCTGCGCTCGAGGCTGTGATCGTCCCCATGAGCCCGACGAGCACCGCGTCCGTCGCCGTGTCGTCTTTCGACGGAGTCGTTGGCGGGACAGCGTCCGACTGCGAGTGTGAATCCGACTCACCGACCGACCCCGTCGAATTCGAGGACTGGCTCGAGCCGCTGGCCGCCGATCCGCTTCCGCCCGCTCCGGAACCCGGATTGCCGGACTCGAGTCCGGCTTTCAGTGTCGTGTTTCCGGTATCGGCCACGCCGAGCGTAACGCCGAACCGAGCGTCCGTCTCGAGGAACGCGGCATCGTCGACGGTCGACGTCGTATTCTCCACCACCTCGTCCTCGGCAGAGTCCTCGAGTTCGTCCGCCGTTTCGTTCGTGGTATCCTCGAGCGGCTCAGTTACGTCGTCCGTCGCGTTCTCGAGGCTATCGGTTGTCTCGTTTGGCGTATCCTCGAGGCTGTCCGTCGTCTCGTTCGTTGCGTCCTCGAGGCTGTCCGTCCTTTCTTCGAGGTCGTCGCCGAGTTCCGTTTCGGCGTCGTCGGACTCGGTATCACCGTCGTTCGATGAGCTATCGGCGTCATCGAGCGAATCGTTCGTCTCGCTATCGTCGGTCTCGCCGCTCGTCGTGGCATCCTCGAGGGTCCCGTCGCTCTCCGGTTCATCGTCGTCGAGCGAGTCGTTGGTGTCACCGTCGGACGTCCCGTCGAGCGTCGTCTCGTCCACGATTGCATCGGTGAGCGACACGTCGACGTCGTCGCTCGCCGCCTCGAGTGACGATTCGCCGTCGGCTATCGGGGCGCCCGCCGCGGGCGCCGCGAACCCGCCGAGCAGGGCGAGGGCAGCGACGACGATCGCAACCGCTCGCGTCGACGGCCTCGAGTACATGGCGTATCCGTCCCTGCGAGATCGATCGTAATACGCTTTTCCGGTTTCGTGACTGTCAGCCGAACGAATATATGCAGCGTGCGAGCCGACCGAGCGGCTTCGAAACAGGTCGGCGGAGCGGCCGATCCAGCAAGGTATTTCCGCGTCGGGCGGCGGAATTCGAGTATGGATCCGGCGCTTGGCCCTCCCGAGGAGATGGCCGAGAAACGCGACGAGCTGACGCCGATGATGCGTCAGTACCACGATCTCTGCGAGCGCTACGACGACGCGATCGTCCTCTTCCAAGTCGGCGATTTCTACGAAACCTTCTGCGGCGCAGCGGAACGAACGGCGCGGGTGCTCGAGGTCGCCCTGACCAGCCGCGAGGACTCCACCGGCGAGTACCCGATGGCCGGCATCCCGATCGACAACGCTGAATCGTACATCGAGGAACTGCTCGAGGCCGGCTACCGGGTCGCCGTCGCCGACCAGGTCGAGGAGCCGGGCGAGACCTCGGGCGTCGTCGAGCGGGCCGTCACGCGGGTCATCACCCCGGGCACGCTCACCGAGGACGAACTGCTGGCCAGCGACGACAACAACTTCGTCGCGGCCGTCGCCCGCGGGGCCGACAACGGCGACGCCGGCCCGGACGCCGAACTCGCCTTGGCTCTGCTGGACGTCTCGACCGGCGACTTCCTCGCGACGAGTTCGGCCTCGAGGGAGTCCATCGCGGACGAAGTGAGCCGGTTCGATCCCGCGGAGGCCGTCGTCGGGCCGGACGCGCCGACGGACCTGTTCCCCGCCGAGTGCATGGTGACGCCGTACGACGAGCGGACGTTCGACCGCGAGCGCGCGGGCGAGAAGCTCGCCACGTACTTCCGGAATCCCGACGCCCTGCTGGCCGGCGACGCCGAGATTCGGGCCTGCGGAGCGCTGCTCTCCTACGCGGAGTACGTCCGCGGCGGCGCACACGAGGGCGAACGCGGCGAGGACGACGGCGACACCGAGGCGCGAGACCCGGCTAACGAACCGCAGGACGGCAACCCCCTCGACTACATCACCCACCTCACGCGGTACGATCCCCGCGAGTACCTCCTGCTCGACGCCGTCGCGCTGCGCAGCCTCGAGCTGTTCGAGCCCCGGACCGTCCACGGCCGGGACGACGCGACGCTCGTGGGCGTTCTCGACGAGACTTCGAGCGCCTTGGGCGGCCGGAAGTTGCGCGACTGGCTCCGGCGACCGCTGCTCGAGCCCGAGCGAATCGAGGCGCGGTTAGATGCGGTCGAGGAACTGACGAGCGCGGTCCAGACTCGCGAGGAACTCCACGAACTGCTGCGGGAGGTCTACGATTTGGAGCGGCTGATCGGCCGCATCTCCCGCGAACGTGCCAATGCCCGGGACCTGCGCTCGCTGCGGGACACGCTGGCAGTCGTCCCCGACATTCGGGCCGAGATCGCCGACGCGGACTGCGAGCGACTCCGGCGGCTCCACGAGAACCTCGATCCGCTGGTCGACGTGCGCGAGTTGATCGACGACGCCGTCGTCGCGGACCCGCCGATCGAGATCACCGAGGGCGGGATCATCGCCGAGGGGTACGACGAGGATTTAGACGATCTGCGGTCGACCGCCCGCGACGGCGAGCAGTGGATCGACAACTTGGAGGAACGGGAACGCGAACGGACCGGCATCGACTCGCTGAAGGTCGGCCACAACTCGGTCCACGGCTACTACATCGAGGTCACGAATCCGAACCTCGATTCGGTGCCGGAGGACTACCAGCGCCGCCAGACGCTGAAGAACTCCGAACGGTTCGTCACGCCCGAACTCAAGGAGCGCGAGGACGAGATCGTCGGCGCAAAGCAGCGCGCGGACGACCTCGAGTACGAACTGTTCCGCGAGGTGCGCCGCGAAGTCGCCGAGGAGGTCGAGCGCGTCCAGCACCTCGCCGACGCGCTCGCCACCCTCGACGCGCTCGTCTCGCTGGCGACGGCCGCAGCGCAGTACGATTACTGTCGGCCGGAGATTCTCGAGCGCGGCAATGGGAACGAAGGCGGCAGCAACGGTGACGGCACTAACCGCAGCCTCGAGATCGAGGGCGGGCGCCACCCCGTCGTCGAACGCACGCAGGAGTCGTTCGTTCCGAACGACGCGCACTTTACCGGCGATCGGCGGCTGGCGGTCATCACAGGGCCGAATATGTCGGGGAAATCGACCTACATGCGACAGGTCGCCCAGATCGTCCTGCTCGCGCAGGTCGGGAGCTTCGTCCCCGCCGGATCGGCGCGGCTGACGCCCGTCGATCGGATCTTCACCCGCGTCGGCGCCAGCGACGACATCGCCGGCGGCCGCTCGACGTTCATGGTCGAGATGGACGAACTCGCGACGATCCTGCGCGAAGCCGACGAGCGCTCGCTGGTCCTGCTGGACGAGGTCGGACGGGGAACCTCGACGGCCGACGGGATGGCCATCGCGCAGGCGATCACCGAACACCTCCACGACGAGGTCGGCGCGACGACCCTCTTCGCGACCCACCACCACCCGCTGACCGAACTCGCCGACGACCTCGAGGGTGCCTTTACGCTGCACTTCGAGGTCGACCAAGAGGACGGCGAGGTCGTCTTTCACCACGAGATCGCCCCCGGGGCGGCGACCGGCTCCTACGGCGTCGAGGTCGCGACTGCCGCAGGGGTGCCCGAGGACGTCGTCGAACGCTCGCGAGAACTGGTCGCGGAGGCGGCCGACGAGGGCGCGGACGCGCTCGAGGGTGCGGACGGCGTTTCCGACTCGAGCGCTGACGGTTCGGATTCGGACGCGCCGCTCGAGGCCGGCGAGCAGAGCGATACCGCGCCGGCGACCGCTGACGGTGGAGACATCCCGACCGACGTCGCCGCCGAACTCCGCGCGCTCGACCTCGCCCACCTCACGCCCGTCGAGGCGCTGACGGAGTTGGATCGGCTGAAGCGACTGCTCGAGGAGTAGTCAGTCTGAGCCGACTCGGGTCGTTACGCTGACTCGGACAGCGACTTCCGATACACGAGCAGATCGAACGGTTCCTCGAACGTCTCGACGCGCTCGCGACGCACTTCTTCGAAGCCGTTGGCCTCGTAGAGCCCGCGGGCCGCGGTCTGTCTCGCCATCGTGTCGAGGACGATTGCCGCGTATCCGCGGTCGCGAGCGCGGGCCTCGAGTGCCTCGTAGATCCGCTGGCCGTATCCCCGGCGCTGGTGCTCGGGCTCGACGCGCATGCGAGTCAGCACGACGGCCGACGCCGGCAGGTCCACGAAGTGCTCGAGGTAGTGGTCGTCCCCCGGCGGCCGGAACGCGCCTATCGCGACGATCCGAGCGTCGATCTCGCCCACGAGGAACGCGCCGCCGGCCTCGAGGTAGGTCTCCCGGATCGCCTCGAGATCTTCGTCCGGCCTATCTTCGGCGTAGGCGCCGACGTCTCGCATGGCCGCTTCGTGGAGTTCGCGAACGCGGTCCCGGTCCGCGGCCCGGTAGCGTCGGACGTATAGCTCGTCGCCCATGCTCGCCGATACGGTCCCGTTCACAAACGGACGTGTGGTATAACCAATATTTGTTGGGTGTCACGACGCACTTCAAAGGACGGGCGCGGCATTCCTTCTGACAGATACGACGGTGACTCGAGAACCCGTCCTCCTGCGAGCGACCGGGGCAGCCACTGTAAGGTTATTCCCGCTCGCCGTCGAACCCTCGAGTGAGACGGTAAGACGATGGGACGGCGGGTCGTCGCGGACGGCCCGATCGCGACGAGGACGGCGGTGCCCGTCCGCTCGAGGTGAGTACGCTCATGGCCGACCTAACCAGCGACACGTTCGACGACGGCGAACGGATTCCCGACCGCTACGGCTACGAGCGGGACAACGTCAACCCGCCGCTCGAGATCGAGGATCCGCCGGAGGAGGCCGAGACGTTCGCGCTGATCGTAGACGACCCGGACGCGGTCGAGCCGGCGGGCAAGGTGTGGGAGCACTGGATCGTCTGGAACGTTCCGTCGGAACAGACGGAGATTCCGGAGAACTGGGACCCCGACGACGCCGGCGCGTACGAGGCGACGAACGACTACGGCGAGACCGGCTACGGCGGCCCGAAGCCCCCGGATCGGGAGCACACCTACCGGTTCACGGTTTTCGCGCTGAATAACACGCTCGAGCTCGACGACGATCCCGATGCCGACGAGCTCCGAGACGCGATGGAGGGCCACGTAATCTCGCAGGCGACGCTCGAGGGGGCGTATCCGGCCTGAACGGAAAGACAGCTCGAGAGGCGTCGCGGACCGTTCGTTACGCTTTACTCTGACCGAGACGCGCGTTGATGCACGGACTCCCGAGGCCGTATCGTATGCTCGAGGAGCGGCGAAATGAAAGCGATCGTGCTGCTATCGTGGTGACGGTGAGTTGCCGCGCCACCGCAGAAGGGGAGAACGGTGCCGGTCTACTCCGCCGGCGGCTCGAGCGAGACGAACTCTAGCCCGTGCTCGACCAGCAGTCGGTCCGCGCGGTCCGTGACCGACGGGGCGACGAGAATCCCCCGAACGGTCGCGTCAGCGTGCAGATCGCGCTCTAAGGCGTCGACGTACCGCCGCAGTTGGCTCACGGCGTCCGGACCGACGCGGCGTCGCTTGAGTTCGACGACGACCGTCCGCTCTGCGGAGTCCTTGCCGTAGATGTCCACGGCGCCCGCCGGCGTCTCGCGCTCGGTCGCCAGCGGCGTGAAGCCGGGCTCGAGCAGGTCCGGCTCCGCCAAAATGTGCTCGCGGAGGTCCTCCTCGGTGCCGACCAGCGCGAGGTCGTTCTCGTCGGTGCCCGAGAACGCCGACACCTGCAGGACGGTCCCGAAGCTGACCCGGAGGCGCTCGTCGGGCGTCGACCGCACGCTCTCGAGGACGAGCCGGTCGTCCTCCTGATACACGTCGTGCTCGCAGCCCGGCGGCTGCCAGTTGACCGGCTGCTGACCCTCGTCGGTGTGGACCAGCGCCGCGCCGTCGGGTTTGAGCATGACGTGGCGATCGCCCGCCTCGAGCCGGCTCGAGGCGCGCCCCTCGTAGTCGACGGTACAGCGGCCGAAGACGGTCACGAGGGCGTCGCGCCCGATGCCGTCTGCGATCGTTTCACGCGCCGCCGCGAGGGCGGGTCGCTTGAGCGTTTCGACGCGGGTACTGTCCGGTAACTCGCTCACTGGGTCCAGCTAGCGGGGGCGCGGATAAAAGTGGCGCGACGACGCCCGACGGCACTCAGCTCGAGCGCACCCTCCGGATAACAAGGCTTATTTCCCGTCCCGCCCGCGTTCCAAAAACACGATGTCGAATCTGCCCTCGCGCCGTCGCTTTCTCGCGCTCACCGGCACCGGAACCACGGCGGCCCTCGCCGGCTGTTCACAGCTCGAATCGCTGACCCAATCGGACGACGGGACGAACGGCGACGCGGGCGGTGCGGTCACCGTCGCCGTCTCGCCGCCACAGGCGGAATTGGAGAGCCTCAACGAGCAACTCCAGAGCGGCGAACTCAACCGAACGGAGGCGCTCGACGAACAACAGGCGCTAAACGAAGATGCCGTCTCCGCCTTCGAAGACACCGCAAGCGACCGAGGGATTTCGGTCGAGGACTCCGCAGCCGAGTTCGGTCTCCTTCAGGTCACCGGCGACGACAGCGCGATCATGGATTCCCTCCGCAACGGCGATATCCGGGGCATCTATCCCGGCGACCAGTACGACGCCTTCGTGCAACAGGAACAGCAACGGGCCCAGCAACAGCGGATGATCGCGGAACAACAGCAACAACAGCAGGAGCAGCAGTCGGCCAACGAAACCAACGATTCCGACGCCGACAGCGGCAACGAGTCGGACGCCGACAACACGTCGGCGTCGGGCAACGAATCGGCCGAGTAACCCGCGACTTTCTTTCGGTTCTCGAGCGTCGATTCATCCGATCGTTACCGCTCGACGCTGAACGGACTCCCCCGTTCGGTCCAGTTCCACCCCGGCAGTCGCTCCTGAAAGCCCGCTGCGAGCGCCGCCTCGAGGTCGTCGACGCCGGCGTTCTCGTCGTCTCGACCGTGAACCTGCAGGTCAGCGTAGTGGAAGGTCGCTTCGCCGAGCGTCCGCAGGGGCTGGGTCCCGGCGACGGTCGCGGCCAGTTCGCGACCGAGGAGTTCGTCGACGACGAAACCGGGATAGTCACCCTCGACGTCGAGGTCCCGCAGGATTGCGACCATCGCGGCGACGTTGACCGCGAGGTCGCCGTCGGCGAAGACGGCGTCGACCTCGGCTCTGTACTGGCGCTCGGAGACGCGGTCGACGTCCGTCTCGAAGATCTCGCCCAGATCGTCTCGGACGTCGTTGATGAGCGGCACGACGCGGTCGGCGCGGCCGCGAACCCACTCCCGTTCGTCGGCGACGCGGTCCGGTGTCAGGCGCATACGGGCTTTCCGTGGTCGACCGTCCTATTGTTTGCGAAGGCTTTTATACCACGCAAAGAATAGCCTCGAGTAAGCGGGTTCTCCCTGGAATCTTCCCGCACGGACCAGGATAACCGCCCTGGGAGCGTGTTCGTCACGGCACGGGATGACATGATACGGAAACGGAGACGGCCGACGGCGTCCTGCGCGGGACGCAGTTCGGCGGGACGATCGGCACGGATACCGATCGAGCGCCGCCACGTCTCGGCACGTTCCGTTCGGTTGCGGTCTCGAGTTTCGTTTCCGGTTCCGTTCTCGGTATCCACTCCCGTTTCCCTCGGTTCTCGAAGCCGACTGGGCGCAATCGCTCCCGGGCGACGAGTTCACGCAAGCCAATTCGGCGACATATGAGCACTGTAGAGCAGCAACTCGACGATTTGCAAGCAGAGATCACGAGCGAGTTACCGAGCGATATCTCGGTCTCCTCGGTGAAATACGAAGGCCCCGAACTGGTGGTCTACACGCGCGATCCGAAGAAGTTCGCCCAGCAGGGCGACCTCATTCGGCAGCTCGCGAGCAAACTGCGCAAGCGGATCACCGTTCGGCCGGACCCGAGCGTCCTCTCGCAACCCGAGGAGGCTCGCGAGGAGATCATGAACGTGATCCCCGAGGAGGCCGGCGTCACGGACCTCGACTTCCACGCCGACACCGGCGAGGTCGTCATCGAGGCCCAAAAGCCCGGCATGGTTATCGGCCGCCACGGCTCGACACTCCGCGAGATCACGAAGAACGTCGGCTGGACGCCCGAAGTCGTCCGCACGCCGCCGATCGAGTCCTCGACGGTCTCGAACGTCCGGAGCTTCCTCAAGCAGGAACGCGACGAGCGACGGGACATCCTCGAGAAGGTCGGCCGCCAGATCCACCGCGAGGAGATGTCCGACGACGAGTACGTCCGCATCTCTACGCTGGGCTGTTGCCGCGAGGTCGGTCGGGCCTCCTTCATCCTCTCGACGCCCGAAACCCGGATTCTCGTCGACTGCGGTGACAAGCCCGGCGCCGAGGGCGAAGTGCCCTACCTCCACGCCCCCGAGGCGTTCGGCGCCGGCCCCGAGACGATCGACGCGGTCGTCCTCACTCACGCCCACCTCGACCACTCCGCGTTCATTCCGCTCCTCTTTAAGTACGGCTACGACGGTCCGATCTACTGTACCGAGCCTACGCGGGACCTGATGGGCCTGCTGACGCTCGACTACCTCGACGTCGCGGCCAAGGAGGGCCGCACGCCGCCCTACGACTCCGAGCAGGTCCGCGAAGCGATCAAACACACCATCCCGCTCGAGTACGGCGACGTCACCGACATCGCGCCGGACGTCAAGCTGACGCTGCACAACGCCGGTCACATCCTCGGCTCGGCCGTCTCGCACTTCCACATCGGCGACGGCCTCTACAACGTCTGCTTCTCCGGCGACATCCACTACGAGGACACCCGCCTGTTCAACGGTGCGGTCAACGACTTCCCCCGCGTCGAGACGCTCGTCCTCGAGTCGACCTACGGCGGTCGAAACGACTACCAGACCGACCAGGAAGACTCGGAAGAGAAACTCAAGCGGGTCATCAACGAGGCCTACGACCGCGGCGGCAAGGTCCTCATTCCAGCGTTCGCCGTCGGTCGCTCTCAGGAGATCATGCTCGTCCTGGAGGAGGCGATGCGCGAGGGCGATATTCCCGAGATGCCGGTCCACTTAGACGGCATGATCTGGGAGGCGACGGCCATCCACACGACCTACCCCGAGTACCTCCGGGACGACCTTCGCGACCGGATCTTCCACGAGGACGAGAACCCCTTCCTCGCCGACGAGTTCAACCACATCGACGGCGGCGAGGAGGAGCGCCAGGACGTCGCCGACGGCGAGCCCTGCATCATCCTCTCGACGTCCGGTATGGTCACCGGCGGCCCGATCATGTCCTGGCTCTCCCACATCGGCCCCGATCCGGACTCGACGCTGACCTTCGTCGGCTACCAGGCCCAGGGGACCCTCGGCCGCCGCATCCAGAACGGCTGGGACGAGATCCCGACCAGCGAAGTCGGCGCCATGGGCGGCGACAACGGCCGCGGGACTCTCTCGCTGAACATGCACGTCGAGACCGTCGACGGCTTCTCCGGCCACGCCGACCGCGCCGGCCTCGAGAACTTCGTCAAGACGATGAACCCCCGTCCCGAGAAGGTGCTCTGCGTCCACGGCGACGAGCGGTCCACGCAGGACCTCTCCTCCGCCCTCTACCACAACTACGACATGCGAACCTTCGCGCCGAAGAACCTCGAGACCTTCCGCTTCTTATAAGCCCTCGCGAGCGCTTGGCAGCGCTCGTTCCGCGGCTTCGCCGCTTCACCTCGAGGTCGCTTTGCGACCTCGCAACGCTCGCCCTTTCGTCCGTCAGGTGCGTATTATCGCGGCGCGCGGATCTGCGCGCCGCTCGAGCGCCTGCCCTTCCCCGTCCCCGTGACTCGAGCGGTCGCCTCGAGAAGCAGGCGAGCGCTCGAGACGGCCACGCGGCTGGTCGGTCGCAGGTTCGGTGGCAGGCCGCAACACGCGTCTGAAGACCGACGATTTCTTGAAAGGGCGACAGAGAGGGTGGCCGTATGGTGAGCGTAGCGATAGCGTTGGCACTTGCGACCTTGCTGCTGTTCGGCGGCTGGGCGGTCGCGGCGGACGTCGCGACGCGGTCGCTATCGGCCGTGAACGCGGTCCTGCTGTCGTACGTGGCGAGTATCGGACTCGTCGGCGGATACGCGGTCCTGTCGCGGCGCCCGATCGCCGGAACGAGTACCGACATCGCGTTCGCGTTGGGGTCGGGCGTGTTTCTCGCGGCCGGGACCCTTGCGTTCTACGCGGCGCTGACGCGGGGGAGTATGGCGGTCGTCTCGGCCATCGCCGGCCTCTACTTCGTCGTCCCCGTCCTCGTCGGCGTCGCCTACTTCGAGACGGCGCTGAGCACCGCGAACGTCGTCGGATTCGCGCTCGCGGTCGTCGCCGTGGTTCTCATCGCCTCTTAATCTCGGTCGCTCGAGGGTCGCGATGTCGCTCTCCGAGACGACGAAACGACGGACAACAAAACGAATCGAAAAACCGGCGTCCTGAGAATTCCGGCGTCAGGACAGTTGCTTCGCGACCCACTGCAGGTTCGTCGCGACGACGGCCAGCAGGAGCGCGACGATCGAGATGAGGATCAGGAACGTCGAGACGACGCTGACGATCGGATCCAGCGAGTCCCGCAGCGTGTTCCAGGCGACGACCGGGATCGTCGCGGTGCTGTCGCCCGAGAGGAACAGCGCCATCACGAACTCCTGCAGGCTGACGATAAAGGCCAGCAGGGCGCCGACGAAGATCCCGTGTTTCACGTTCGGCAGCACGACGTGGACGAACGAGCGAATCGGTCCGGCGCCGAGGTCGCGGGCCGCGTCCAACTGCTGCCAGTCGAAGCGGCTGAACACCGACCGCATGACGAAGTACACCAGCGGCGTCGCCCACAGCGTGTGCGCGAGGATCAGGCTCAGGTAGGTGTCCTGCAGCCCGAGCTCGTTGAAGTAGACCAGCAGCGTGACGCCGAAGATGACCGGCGGGATCAGCAGCGGCAAGAGCACGAGCGGGACGAGGACGCGACCGGCCGCGCCGTCGTCGATCTCCTGTCCGAACGCCGCCGTCACGCCCAGAATCGTCGCGACCACGGTCGTCCCGAGGCCGACGATCAGACTGTTGTCGAACGCCTCGAGCCACGCGTTGTTTTCGAAGAACGCCAGGTACGACGCCATCGTGTAGCTCTCCGGCGGGAAGACGAGCTGGCTCGAGGCCGAGAACGAGGTCACGACGACCACGAGCAGCGGGAGCAGCAGGAACGCCACGATCGCCGCGTAACCGAGTCGGAACGCGGCGGTGCCGAGTCGCTCGCGGGAATTACGCATAGTCGAACTCACCTCCGAAGCGGCTGAGCGCGCCGACGATCGCGGCGATGCTCGCGAGCATCAGAACGATCATGATGACCGAGAGCGCCGTCGCCTCGGGCCACTGGAAGTTCTGGAGCAGTTGTTTCTCCACGCGGACGGCGAAGGAGATGTCGCCGCCGGCAAGCAGGAACGGCGCGGCGTAGGCGCCGACGCTCCAGGCGAAGGAGATCACCGTCGCGACGATGATCCCCGGCATGGCCCGGGGGACGACGACCTCGAGGACGGACCGCGGTCGGCTGGCGCCGAGGTCGCGGGCGGCCTCGACCAGTTGCCAGTCCATCGTCGCCATGACGCTGTAGATCGCCAGCACGGCGTAGGGCAGTACGATGTAGACCTGCCCGATGATCGCGCCGGCCGTTCCGGGGACGATCGAAACGGGCTCCGAGATCACGTGCAGTCCCATCAGCACGTCGTTGAGCGTCCCTTCGGGCGTCAACAGCGGGCGGAACGCGTACGTCTTGACGACCAGCGTGGTCAACAGCGGCAGCACGACGGCGAACAGCAGAATCGACTGAACGACGCCGTCGGCTCGCCAGATCGCGTAGGCGTAGCACAACCCGAGCGCGATCGTGATGACCGTCACCGCGGCGCCGATCGCGAACGAGTACTGGATGACGTCCCACGCGAGACCGCTCTCGAGGACGCCCGCGTACGCCTCGAGCGACCACGTTCCGGGCTGGTAGGCCGCGGCCGTCGCCCCTTCCGCGAAGCTGATCCGCAGCAGCATGAGGAACGGAACGACGAAGATCAGCGCCTCGAAGACGAGCAGCGGCGCCATCAGCAACAGCGCTCGCCGCGAACTCGGAGCCGCAGCCAGCGGCGCGCGGAGTCGGGCGAGGACGCCGCCGCCGGCACCGGCGTCTGCGGCCGTGGATGTAGATGTGTGCGTTCCCGACATCGTTATCCGCGGTGCTCGATGCGGCTCCCGTCCTCGCGGAACGCGAGCACGTCGGTTTCGTCCCACTCGATGCGGATCTCGTCGCCGGCGTCGAACGACCCCGCGTCGGCGACGCTTCGCTCGACGAACAGCGAACTCCCGTCGACGTCGACGGCGTAGCGGACCGTCGAGCCGCGGTAGATGACGTTCTCGATCGTGCCGACGGTCGCCGTTTGCGACCCGCCGTCGGCGATCGGCTGCGCCTCGTTCGCGACCGGCGTCGCATCGGGGGCCGGTTCGATCGAGAGCACTTCGGGGCGCAGCGACAGCGTCACCTGTTCGCCCTCGTCGAGCGTCTCGTCAGTCGAAATTTCGAGCGCCTCCTCGAGTTCGGTCGCGACGCGTACGCCGTTGGCGGTCGTTTCGGTGACTTCACCCGAGACGAAGTTCGTGTCGCCCAGGAACCCCTCGACGAACCGGTTTTTGGGGTTCTCGTAGACCTCATGGGGGTCGCCGATCTGGACGAGTTCGCCGTCGGCCATGATGCCGATCCGGTCGGCCAGCGTGAACGCCTCGTCCTGGTCGTGGGTGACGTGGACGAACGTCGTCTCGACGTCCTCGTGGATCTCCCGGAGCTCGATCTGCATGTCCTCGCTGAGGCGCTTGTCGAGGTTCGACAGCGGCTCGTCGAGCAGCAGGACGTCGGGTTCGACGGCCAGCGAGCGCGCGAGCGCGACGCGCTGTTTCTGCCCGCCGCTCAGGTTCGTCGGGTCCTGATCGCCGTAGTCGCCCATCTCGACGCGCTCGAGCATCTTTTGGGCTCGCTCGCGGCGTTCCTCCTTCGGGACGCCGTGCATCTTCAGGCCGAACGCGACGTTCTCCAGCACCGTTTTGTGGGGGAACAGCGCCCAGTCCTGGAACACCGTCGCGGTGTTTCGCTCGTAGGCCGGCTGGTCGGTCACGTCCTCGTCGCCGACGTGAATCCCGCCGTCGGTCGGCGACTCGAGGCCGGCGATCATCCGCAGCGTCGTCGACTTTCCGCTGCCGCTCGGCCCGAGCAGACAGAGCAGTTCGCCGTCCGCGATGGTCGCCGAGACGTCCTCGACGGCGAGCGTGTCGCCGTAGCGCTTCTCGAGGCTGTTGAGTTCGATTGTAGCCATTGTTGGCAGTCTGTTGTACGAAATCAGTTGTTCGTCCGGATCGCGCTGTACTCCTCGTCGAACGCCTCGTAGTAGTCCTCGAGGTACCCCCAGTCGGGGAAGGCGATCTGCCGGGCCTCCTCGCCGGTCGTCGGCAGTTGCTCGCCCAGGTCGTTGGCGTACTCCATCTCCGCGTTACAGAAGAGGGCGGGACTGGACTCGGACCACGTCGTCTGCGTCTCGGCGGAAAGGAGGAAGTCGAGGAACTCCTCGGCCTGGTCGCGGCGTTCGGTCCCGTTGACGACGCACCAGTTGTTCAGGTAGCCGGTCGTCTCCTCGGGGAGCGTGTGGGTGAGCCCGTCGTGGTCGTCGATGTCGTAGGCGGTCTGCTCGAAGTACCACTGGGCGACGTCGATGGTGCCGTCGTCGAACGCCTGCCAGATGTCCTGGCCCGAGCTGGCCCAGCTGTTGATGTTCCAGCTCCGGAGCTGATCGAAGACCGAATCGTGGAGCGACTCCTCGTAGAGTTCGCCCGCGAGCTCGCGGTCGTCCATGCCGACCGCGGCGGCGTGGACCGGGAACCACCAGAAGCCGGTGTCGATCCCGATACCCGTGCTGTTGTCGACGGGATCGGCGCCGAGGTCGGCCCACGTCTCGGGCTCGAAGTCCATGTCCTCGCGGTAGATGATGTTGCAGGGCGCGCCGTCGACCGGGACGCCGTACTCCGTCGTCCGGATCTCGGTGTAGTGGTCGATCGCGCCGTCCAGGTTCGGCACGTTGTCCGTGCGGACCGGCTCGAAGAGCCCTTCCTGTCGACCGACGTGGTAGAAGTAGCCGTCCGCGACGGTCACGTCGTACGGCGGCTCGCCGCTCGACTGTCGGATGTCGACGAGGATGTCGTTCCAGCCGCCGTGCAATCGGACGTCGACGCCGTACTCGTCCTCGTACAGCGGGACGACCGATTCCTCGAACCGATCGTAGTAGTTGCCGCTCCAGACGCAGACGTCGAGCACGTCGTCGGAACTCGTCGTATCGCTGCCGAAGATCTTCGCGCAGCCGGCGAGCGCGGTCATCGATCCGGCCGCGACTCCGGAGAGGGCGCGACGACGCGACAGCGACCGAGACGATTCGGTTTCGGTTCCCGGTTCGACGCCAGTTGAAGACTCGTGATTCGACTCGCAGCCGCTGGTTTCTGCAACCCGTGCTGGGTCGGCAGCCATTGGTACCCCGGTTTACCCTGACGGGGACATAAAATCGTTGTGAAGTCCTGAAAAACACCCAGTTATACATGTAAGACGGAGTGCGAACGGATTCGGGCGAGCGACGGCCTGCAAACCGGTATTGGCGTCGGTTGATCGCTCCGCTCCGCTATCGTCGATTTCGTTTCCGAGACCCGACCAGCGCCGACGACCGGCCGCCCGCCGCAACGCCGACGGACTGCCGCCGGCGGAGCGGCTAACTGCCTCGAGGCCCAACCGCGGCCATGAACGTCGCGATCGTTTCGGTCGGCGACGAACTGCTCGCAGGGACCACGACGAACACGAACGCCGCCTGGCTGGCCGGACGCCTCACCGAGCGCGGCAGCACCGTCCACCGGATTCTGACGATCCCCGACGACCGCGCCGAGATCGCCGACTACGTCGGCCGCTGGCGCGACGAGTTCGACGCGGTCATCGTCACCGGCGGGATCGGCGGCACGCCCGACGATATGACCGTCGAGGCCGCCGCCGAAGGGCTGGACCGCGACCTCGTCGTCCACGAGCGGATTTACGACGACCTCCGCGAGAAGGCGGCCGAGTTCCGCGAGGAGAACCCCGAGATGGTCGCGGAGTACGACCTCGAGTTGGACCTCGAGGCCGCCGCCTCCTTGCCCGAAGGCGCGACGCCGATCGTCGTCGACGAGGCGTGGGCGCCGGGCTGTATCGTCGAGAACGTCTACGTCTTCGCGGGTATCCCCGAGGAGATGAAGGCGATGTTCCGCGAGGTCGAGGCGGAGTTCCGCGGCGACGCGACCGCGAAAACGATCTACACCCCGGCGCCGGAGGGATCGCTCCACGGCGTCCTCGAGCGCGCCGGCGACGAGTTCGACGTCGCAGTCGGCAGCTACCCGCGCGGCGAGTCGCGGCCGGGTCGCATCCGCGTTACGGGGACCGACGAATCGACGGTCGAGGAGGCGATCGAGTGGCTGCGCGAGCGCGTCGAGACGACGGAGCCGCCGTCGGAGTCGGAATCGAAGTCGAAATCGGAGGCAGAATCAGAGTAACCCCGATTCGGTCTACCCCGTCCGCCGTTCCTCGAGGATTCGATAGCCGACGACGGCAAAGCCTGTCAGCGTCAGCACGATCGAGAGCGGATATCGATATTCGGTAGCTACTTGGGTCGACCGTCCAACCGACGTGTATGGGCGGACGTGGGCCGAAACGCGAACTCGCGGAGAAGATAGCCGGGGAGATCACGCTGAGCGACGATCCCGGCGCCACGTTGCGCAAGTGGCGAACCGATTTCGACGTCTCGCAGACGGACCTCGCCGAAGAGCTCGGCGTCTCCTCGTCGGTCATCTCGGACTACGAGAGCGGCCGCCGGGAGAGTCCGGGTATCGGCGTCGTCGGACGGCTCGTCGAGGGACTGCTCGCGATCGACGAACGGCGCGGCGGCGACCGCATCCGTCAGTACGGCCGCGTCCTCTCGGCCGGGTTCGACAGCGACGTCGTCCTCGACTTACGCGAGTACGCGACTTCGATTCCTCTCTCGACGGTGTACGACGAACTCGAGGCGACCGAGATCATCCCCGGCGAGACCGACCGCATCAGCGGTCATACGGTCGTCGATAGCGTCAAGGCGATTACCCGCCTCTCGAGCGAGGAGTTCTTCCGACTGTACGGGCAGAGTACGAACCGCGTGCTCGTCTTCACCAACGTGACGCAGGGCGAGGGCGTCGGTATCGCCCTGCGGGTGATCAATCCGACGCCGAACGCCGTGATCCTCCACGGGATCGAAGAGGACGAACTCTGGGACCACGCTCGCGATCTCGCACGCGTCGACGGCTACGCGCTCGCGACGACGACGGCGCCGATCGACGACGTGCTCGATCGGCTCATTTCGTTCGAGTGAGCCCTTGCAATCTCGACAGGCAGTCAACGATTCGACTCCTCCCCCTACGATGGATCGCACAGAACGCAGGACAGTCGTACTGATCGTCGGTTACCTCGGAACGCTCGCAGCGACGGCCCTGATCGGCGAGCCCGTCATCTGGCTCGCGTGGGCGACCGCGGCGGCGGTCATTACTGGCGCTGCGCTACTCGTGTACAATCGGTAGCCTACGGCACCGCGTCTTTTCGGGCGTACAACCGGCTTCTCGAGTCGAACGGTCGCGGATCCGCACTCCGAGTACCGAAGCGCTGGTTAGTAGCCGGCGAGCAGCCAGAGGAGCCCGAATCCGCTGCCGATCGAAGCGACCGCCGCGAGCGCACAGACGAGAATCGTCGCGAGATAGTGGCGATCGACGCCGTCCGCACAGCCGGGGGTGACGATGAACTCGCTCGAGGACTCGCCCGCAGTGAGTATCGGCGCGTCGCTGTTGGCGCCGCTCTCGCCGGCCACCGCTCGGTCCTCGGGTACGACTGCGACGCCGAGCACGGAGACCGCCGTTCCGGGCTCGAGCGCGGCTTCGTGGTACACCCGAGCCCGATCGCGTCGCTCGTCAGCGTCGTCGATCGCCTCGCGGAGCCGCGTCGCGATCGCCTCTGCCGGCCGTTCATCGGCGGCCACGGGTCGGGAAGCGGTCCGCTCGAGGCGTAGTTTGGCCCGGTCCGGATCGACGAGGACGCGGCCGGTGTCGTCGCGGAGCCAGAACGGCTGGCGCCGATCCGCGACGCGTTCGGTCCCGTCGGTAACCGACGAGAGCGGACCGGTCATCGCTGCGCTGCCATCCTCGTGGGACTCGAGCGAGTCCTCGAACGCGACCTGAGTCAGGGAAAGCTGGTAACAGACCGCGTCAGCGCCCGAGAGCGGCGCCTCGAGCGGGTCGTCCGCTGACACGACCTCACCGGTGACCCGAGTGGGGCCCGAGTCGACCGTCCCGGCGTCGACCGGGTCGGTCAGCCGGAATGCGAGATACGACCGAACGTTGGTGAGGACGCCGCCGAGGAAGTAGAAGCCGGTGCCGACAAGCAGTCCGCCGGCGCCGATGGGAATGAGCACAGTTCGCGAACGCCCGAAGGGGCTGTTTGCTCCGAATGGGTAGCCGCCGAGCGCGAAAGGGAGCCAGACGACGACCGTCGCGAGGAACAGTAACAGCCCGTAGAGCCGGTTGCTCATGTGAATCCGCTGATCGACCCACGCGACGCCGGTCTGGGCCTCGTCGTTCCAGACGGCCAGCCCCACGACGAGCAGCCAGAGGTGAAGGAGCAAGAGCAACACGAGCACGTCGACACCGGAAATCGCCGCAGCGGGGAGCACCGTTAGCGAGGCGGTCGACATGAGGCGTACGGCACGTTATCATATCCGTAACCTAACAGTTTCGGCACGGAAGGGACCGAAACGCAGCAATCGCTACGCTGGCATCGGCGGTAGGTGTCGAACGAACGACCGTCGAAACCGAACGGCGCCGCGATCAGGCGATCTGGTCCTCGTACTCGTCGGCCGAGAGCAACGCTTCGAGTTCCCCGATGTCGTCGGGTTCGATCTCGAGCATCCAGCCCTCGCCGAAGGGATCCTCGTTGACGAGTTCGGGGGCGTCGAACAGGTCCTCGTTGACCGAAACGACCTCGCCGCTGACCGGCGCGTAGAGGTCGGAGACGGCCTTGATGGATTCGACGACGCCGAACTCCGTCTCCTGGTCGACATCGTCGCCCTCGTCGGGGAGTTCGACGAAGACCACGTCGCCGAGTTCGTCCTGCGCGAAGTCGGTGATGCCGACGCGGACGACGCCGTCAGTCTCGAGTGCCCACTCGTGCGATTCCAGGTACCGTCGATCGTCGGGAACGTCGAAGCTCATGTGTCGTGTGCTGTGTTACTGCGTATCGATAAATGGCGTCTGCTCGACTCGTGCCTTTTTCGACTGGCCGCGGACGACGACCTGCAGCGTCGTGCCCGGGTCGGCGTACTCGACCGGGACGTAGCCGAGGCCGATCGCCTGCTCCAGAGTCGGGCTCATCGTGCCGCTGGTGACCGTGCCGATGACCCGGCTCTCCGGGTTCGTGATGTCGTAGCCGTGCCGCGGGACGCCGCGGTCGATCAACTGGAAGCCGACGAGTTCCTCCTCGACGCCCTCCGCTCGGACCTGCGCGAGGGCGTCCCGACCGACGAACTCCGTCTCGAGGTCGACCGTGAAGCCGATGCCGGCCTCGTACGGCGTCCGCGGGTTGTCCTCGGGGTCGAAGTCCTGGCCGGCGAGCAGGAGGCCGGCCTCGATGCGGAGCGTGTCCCGGGCGCCGAGCCCGCAGGGCTGGCAGTCGAAGGCGGACCAGATGCGTTCGGCCTCGGGCCAGGGGACGATCAGTTCGAAGCCGTCCTCGCCGGTGTAGCCGGTTCGGGCGGTCCAGCAGTCGACGCCGTCGATCGTCGACTCCGTCGCCTCGAACCGGGAGAGGTCCGTCACCGAGCCGTCGATGGCGTCGGCGGTGTCGGCGACGTCGACGACATCGCCCACGAGGTCGGCCGCGTTCGGCCCCTGCACGGCGAACATCGCGTACTCGTCCGTCCGGTTGTCGACGGTCGCCTCGAGGTCCCACTCGTTGCGGTAGCCGATCCACCGTTCGTGGGTCGACTCGTCGGTGCCGGCGTTGGGGATGAAAAGGTAGGTTGCCTCCCCGTCTTCCCGAGACCCCTGCGGCGTCTCGCCCTCGTCGGGCAGCCGGTAGATCACCGTATCGTCGATGATGGTGCCATCCTCGTCGGTGATCGCGGCGTACTGCGCGTCGCCGACGCCGAGTCGGCTCACGTCGTTGGTCGTGAGCCGCTGCATCAGTTCCGTCGCGTCCGGGCCGGTGACGTGAATCTGGCCCATGTGCGAGACGTCGAAGATGCCGACGTCCTCGCGGACGGCCGCGTGCTCCGTTCGAATCGAGTCGAACTCGACCGGCATGTCCCAGCCGCCAAACTCCGTAAACTTCGCTCCGCGCTCGTCGTGGGTCCCACGTAACGGCGGCGTCTGAAGCGGCATAGTCGGGTGGACACTCCGCTGGTAGTAATGTCTTTTTGTCAGCGCGACCCGGTCGATGCCGCGGTAGGCCTTCCGTACCGCTCGAGCGGATCAAAAAAGAGCAAATTGCTGGCCCGGTGCGCGACCGGCGCCTACAGGCCGCGTTCTTCGATCGACAGCGTGTAGTCGCTGCTTCCCGAGACCGCGTGCACCTGCAGTCCGAACTGCTCGTCGCCCTCGAGCGAGACCGTGATCGGCTCGCCGTCGCCGGACGTGCTCTCGTCGTAGTCCCACCGCGACGGCCGCCGGCCGTCGAGGGTCACGTAGAGGTTGAACGAGGCGTTATCGGGCACCGCGAGCTCGAGCGTGGCCGAGCAGGGGTCGTCGGTGTGCAGCGAGTAGGTGTAGCGGTCGCTCTCTCCCCACCAGCCGCTGCCGTCGAGGGTGCCGTCGGCGCTGGCGGTGATGGTTTCGTCGCCGCAGGTCGGTTCGTCGGCTTCCTCGTTCTCGTCTTCGTCAGGTTCGCCGCCCGTCTCCCTGATGACTTCCTCGACGGACAACTCCTCGCCCTCGAGTTCGACCCACATCACGTCGGGCTGGTCGATATCGATCGAGGTGACGGCGCCGTCGACGCGGAAGGCGTCGCCGTGGCCGCCGCCGGTGAGACCGCTGACGGTGTACGTACCGTCCGATTCCGTGATCGTGTCGTTCCCGTTGCCGCCGATACTCCGGCCGGAGGGGGAATCGTAGGGAGCATCCGTGATCTCGACGGGTCCGTCGGCGGTGAATTCGTACTCCGCGTTCCGCGCATCGGGCTCGGTCACGAACGCGAGGAGGTGGCCCTCCTCCTCGTCGCCGTCGGACTCGTCGGAGTCGTCAGTATCGTCGTTCTGCTCGTCGTCCTGGGGCTCGTCGCCGGTGCCGCGCTCGCCGTCGTAGCCGTCCGGAACGGTGTCGACCGCGGCGGCGGCGTCGACCCGGCCGGCACCCTGTGCGTACGACGAGAGGCCGACGTCGACGGCGGTGTCTTTCAGATGCTGGCGGAGTTCGCCGCCCGAGAGATCGGGGTAGGCCGACAGCACGAGGCCGGCGACGCCGGAGACGACCGGCGCGGCCATCGACGTGCCCGACATCCGTCCGTAGTCGTCCCAGGGAACGGCCGAGAGGATCTGCGTCCCGGGCGCGGTGATATCGACCCGGGAGCCGGTGTTCGAGAACGACGCCAGCGAGTCGTTGCTCGTGACTGCGGTGACTGCCATCACGTCGTCGTAGGCCGCGGGATACGCGACGCTGTTAGCGCCCGAATTGCCGGTCGCACCGACCAGCAGAACGCCGTTGTTGGCGGCGTAGTCGCAGGCCGACCGGAGCGTGTAGTAGCCGCTGGTCGCACCCAGCGAGAGGTTGACGATGTCCGCGCCGGCGTCGACCGACCACTGGATCGCGTCGGCGATGTCCGAAAGCGCCCCCTGCCCGCTCCGGTCGAGGGCGCGAGCCGACAGCAGCGAACAGTTGCTGATCCCCGCGTGGCCGGTGCCGTCGTCCGTCCCGCCGGCGGCGATGCCGCCGACGTGAGTGCCGTGTTGCTCGTCGCCGGCGACCGGGTACGGATCGCTGCCGTAGCCGGTGAACACGTCCCCGTGGTTCGAGACGCTGTCGTCCATGTTGTCCGCCAGCGCCGGGTGGTCGTACTGGATCCCCTGGTCGACGATGGAGATCGTGACGTCCCCGTCGCCGTAGGTCGTCTCCCAGGCCTCGTCGCAGCCGACCTGGCCGGGCGCGTGCTGGGAGCCGTAGTAGGGGTCGTTCGGCGTGACGAACGACTCCATCGTGGCGTTCGGTTCCGCGTACTCGACGAACTCGTTGGCCGTGATGGACTCGATGAACGTCTCGCGGGCGAAATCCGGCGCCTCCGACGGGAAGGAAACGACTACGTAGTTGATGACGTCGTTCGTGTGTTCGACCCTCGCGTCGCCGGGCACCGCTGCGAGCGCCTCCCGCTCGATGTCCGACGCCGACGGCGAGATGCCGACGATGAGTTCGTCCTCTTTCGGTCCGGGCTCGCGGCCGTTCTCGTCGTCGGCGCTGACGAGTCCGCTCGAGGCGAGCAGGCCGCCGATCGAGAGCGAACCGGCCCCGGTGAGAATCGTTCGGCGATCGTATGCGCGGTCGGAGTCAGCCCCGTCCCGCGGATCGTTCGGTTGCATGGAACGACAGTCATCAAAACCTGAAATTAGTAAAACTTTATCGAACTAGAAACTATTTATTTCACATTCTAGAGTGGAATTTATGTCAGAAGAGAATGGTTTGAGCATATAAAGGGTGAACAGTTGAATTCTTCCCGTTAGGTACCCCGTGAACCGGGGAAGAAACGCGGCGGTAGTTTCCGGCGATCGGCGGGGTACTCGAGTCGAGCGAACCGGGAGCAAGTAGCGCGGTGCGCGGCGACGCGACCCCGCCCCGTCGTCGTGTTTCGTCACACCTATCTCGCGCGCGCAGGAAGTGGGTGGCATGTTCGACAGCGTTCGCGCCCGTCTCGGTCTCGCCCCCGACGGACCGTCGGAACCGACCGTCGGGCTGTTCGTCGACGGGCCGAACGTCTTCCGCGACGAGTTCGACGTCGACCTGAACGACCTCCGGGACGCGGCCCGCGACCTCGGCCGCGTCGGCGTCATCCGGCTCTACCTCGACGAACACGCCACACCCGGGCTCATTCAGGCCGCCGAGGCGCGGGGCTTCGAGGTGATCGTCACCAGCGGCGACGTCGACGTCAAACTCGCCGTCGACGCGACCGCGCTGGGCAGCGCCGGCACCATCGACCGGCTCGCGATCGCCTCCCGGGATACGGACTTCAAGCCCGTCCTCGAGCACGCCGGGACCGTCGGCATCGAGACGATCGCGATCGCACCGGGATCGTACGGCCGCTCGGACGCGCTGCAGAACGCGGCGGACCAGGCGATCACGATCGACGAGTGACGGCGCGGGGTTGCCGGTCAGCTCGTTCGATCCGCTCCCGTTGCCGACCCGTGTGAACCGAGTCGAGTCTTTATACGAGTTCCTGTCGTTCGATCACCTATGGAAACGGTAACACACCACGGTCGAGCCACCGCCTACGAGGTCTCGGACCGCGGCGGCGACGGCCCGACGGTCTGCTACGTCCACGGCAGCGGGGGGTCCCGACACGTCTGGAAGAGCCAGCACCGCCTCGCCGATCGCACGCCCGTCGTCGCGCTCGATCTCAGCGGCCACGGCGACTCGGACGACATCGACGCCTCGGCGGGCTACGCGACGCTGTCGGCCTACGCCGACGACGTGATCGCCGTCGCCGAGGCGACCGACGCAACCGTCCTCGTCGGCAACTCGCTCGGCGGCGCCGTCGTCCTGCACATCCTGCTCGAGCGAGCGAACGAGTTCGACCCGGACGCGGTCGTCCTGACGGGCGCCGGCGCGCGACTCGGCGTCCTCGAGGACCTCCTGCAGTGGCTCGAGCACGACTTCGACCGGGCGGTCGAGTTCCTCCACGGCGACGACCGGTTCTTCCACGATCCCGAGCCGGAGCTCCGAGAGCGTTCGAAGGAGCGGTTCCACGAGTGCGGGCAGGCGGTGACGAACCGGGACTTCCAGACCTGCCACACGTTCGATGTACGCGACCAACTGGGCGAGATCGACGCACCGGTACTGGCGGTCTACGGCGAGTACGACCAGTTGACGCCGCCGTGGTTCCACGAGTTCCTCGCTGACGAGATCGAGGACAGCTACCTCGCCGGGATCGAGGACGCCGCCCACCTGGCGATGCTCGAGCAGCCGGACGCGTTCAACGACGCCGTGCTCGAGTTCCTGGACGAGACGACGGCGTGACGGGGGATCGACGTCGCGAGTGCTCGAGTCACGACAAAGAATTTATGGAAGCACCCGGAACCGCCGCGTATGTTCCCCGCTGACGGCGTCCACGGTTTCGGCGGCGTTCAGGTCGCCTTCTACGCCTACGTCGCGCTGACGTGTGCGCTTACGGCCGGGCTGTGGCTGCTCGGTCTGCCGACGGAGCTGACGGTGGTCGCGTTCGTCCTGATCGGCGGCCTCCTTCTGATTCCGTTCTGGCCGCTGTTCACGGATCAGCATCCGGAACACGACGAGGCCACGGTAACGCGTCTTTTCTCTCCGCCGATTCCGAACCGAGACCCCGGTCAGTACGTACCGGAGCGAACCGTGCGTTCCCGGCTACAATTTGTGCGCTATCTCTTCGACAGCGGTCACCAATCGATAGAATAGGTACAGCACGCCTCCGGATACGCCGATCGAAACGACGCCGAACACCCAAAGAAGGATATTTGCGGTGAGCAGCGCGTATGCAAGACTGACGGACAGCACGACGGTGACGAGAATTCCAACCGAAGTGGGCAGTTCCGTCCGCGGACCGTTGGAGGGCATATGATAGCGAGAATACGTGTCCGTAGTGGTATTTGTTCCGATACGGCCATCTGGGAGAGCACCTAAAAGGAGTTAGCCAGCACTGATCGCGAGTGGCGCGACCGCGCTGACTAAGTGACCGCGCTACTCTCTACTGGCAGGATTGCGGGGATCGAATCGCGGAGGCAATCTGCCGTCGCGGTCGGACAGTCCGGATCCGTCACCGTTAGTAGATGTCCTCGAGATCCGCTTCTTCGTGGCTGTGCTCCTCAGCGGGGAACGCGCCGGATTCGACGGCCTCGACGTAGTCCGCAACCGCCGATTCCATCTCCTCGCGGACGTTGCCGAACTGCTTCGCGAACGAGGGCGACCACTCGCTCAGGCCGACGGCGTCGTCGACGACGAGTACCTGTCCGTCGCAGTCCGGCCCGGCGCCGATGCCGATCGTCGGGATGTCGATCGCCTCCGTCACGGCCGCCGCGAGGTTCGACGGGACGTGCTCGAGGACCAGCGAGAACGCGCCGGCCACCTCGTGGGCGGCGGCGAGATCGACGATGCGTTCGGCGGCCGCCTCATCGGTCCCCTGGCGGGGGTAGCCGCCATATTGGTTGACGTGCTGAGGCGTCAGCCCGAGGTGGGCCATCACCGGGATGCCGAGTTGGACCATCTTCTCCGTCAGATCGACCGTGTGGGGGCCGCTCTCGAGTTTGACGGCGTGGGCGCCCTCCTCCTTGAGCATCCGACCGGCGTTCTCGATGCTCTCGCCCTCGTCGACGCCGAAGGAGAGGAAGGGCATGTCGGCGACGACCAGGGCGTCCTCGGTCGCCCTCGAGACCGCGCCGACGTGACGGGCCATATCGTCGACGGTGACGGGCAGGGTCGTCTCGTAGCCCAGCGACGCGTTGCCGACGCTGTCGCCGACGAGGATAACGTCGACGTCCGCGTCGTCGACGATTTCGGCCGTCGGCGCGTCGTAGGCCGTCAGCATCGTAATCGGCTCCTCCCCCGCCTTCGCCGTGAGGTCCCGGACGGTTGGCATGGCCTCACGTTGGCACCCGACCGTTAAATGTCACCGTGATCCGCGAGGCGCGGGCTGGCGGTGCCGAGCCGAACGGATAACCCGCGAGGCTTAAGAGGTCGCGGTATGGAGTGTCGGGCGTGCCCGAACCCGTCGAAACGACCAATCCGGAGGGCGTCGATTACGGGTGGGTGATGCAGGTTACGTTCGTCACCACGATCCTCGTCGGCGCGCCGATCGTCGCCGCCCTCTCCCTCCAGGCCGACCTGCCGACCTGGAGCGCCCGCGCCGAGTTCGCGATCCGCGTCGGCGCCGTCGTCTGGACGCTCACCGCGCTCGCGGTGTTCGCGTACGCGAAGCGCCACCAGGAGTAGGAGTAAGAATACCGCTCAGACGCCCGACGGGCCCGACCCGACGTACTCGAAGGCCACCCCCGCGCGTTCGGCCGTCAGTTCGTCCCGCCGCGAGTCGCCGACGAACACCGCGTTTTCGGGGTCGACGCCCAGTTCCCGAACCGCCTCGAGCAGCGGCTCCGGATCCGGCTTCTGCGTCGCGACGGTGTCCCGGCCGACGACGATGTCGACCGCGTCGGCCAGGCCGTGTTTCTCGAGCGCGATCCGACACGCTGCCTCGCAGTTGAGCGAGCAGACGCCGACCGGCACCGTCCGCTCGAGGAGTTCGTCGGCGCGGGTCAGCCGCGGGGCGGCGCGGGCGCCCTCGCGCTCGCGGTCGGCGAGCGTCGACTCGACGTCCGCCAGCAGGCCGGCGTCGTCTGCCGCCTCGAGCATATCCCAGAGCTCCGTGCTCGGCGGTTCGACGCCGGCGGTTTCGTACACCTCGCGGACCGCCCGCGCGGCGTCGGCCCAATCGACCTCGAGGTCGACGAGCGTCCCGTCCAGATCGTAGACGACGGCCTCGTACTCGGTCACGGTCACGGTCACGACTGGTGATACGACCGGGGGTCGAATAGTGACTTCGGTTCGACCGGGGATGACGATCGTCGGGAACGGAGCGCGGGTTCGGGTTCGAGTGCGGGAAGGGAAACCGGAAAACGAGTCCGTCAGTTTGCCTCGAGTCCGATTCGGACCACCGGTCGACGGTGCGTTACAACGCGAACGGCCGGCTACCGCTGCGACGAACCGCGAGCGCTACTCGGTCGCCATCTCGCTCGCCGCCTCGTCCAACTGCTCGCTCGCGAGCACGCGGTTGGCCCGGCGCAGCCGCTCGGAGAGCGCCTGGTGGGAGATGTCGAGTTCGTTCGCCAGCTCCTCGAGCGAGATCTCGCGGGGGACGTCGTAGTAGCCCTGGCGGTAGGCCTCGGCGATCGCCTCCTTCTGGGGCTCGGTCAGCGCCGCGGTCGTCTCGAGGTCGTCGTCGGCGCCGGCTTCGACCATCCGCTTAACGTCGACGCGGACGCCCAGCTCCTCGATATCCGAGACGGCGTCCGAGAGCCCCTCTCGGTGGGGGAAGAGCACGCGAAGCGTCCACTGGTTGTCCGCGACCTGCGCGCCCAGTACCGTGCCGTCGTGGGCGTAGATCGCGCGACAGATCGAGCTGACGTCCTCGCTGTACTCGAGCCGGTAGAACAACTCCCCGTCGTCGGTATCCTCGAGGAGTTGCTGGTGCTCGACGACGGTCGAGTCCGCACGCAGCGTCTCGTCGAGTTCATCGGAATCGACGTTCGAAAACCAGACGAGCGGCGTCGTTCGGCCCGGTCCCTCGGCGACGACGCTCTCGACGCGGACCTCCATCGACGGGAGCTGCCGGAACGTCTCCGCGAGGGCGAACTCGTCGGTCGAGACCGAGAGTTCGGCGATCGTCGTCATCGGCGACTCACCTCCCGTAGCGGGCTCGAGTCCGGTTGGTATCCGACGCTGCTGTCGTGCTCGCCGTGGGACTCGAATCGGATCATAGTCATAGTATCGGTGGACGGATGCCTGGGGGTACTCGAGCCACGCGTCGTGGTGTCCCCGCAGGAATCGTGACGGGAGAACGAACGGCACCGAGACCGTTGATGAACAGGCCTTGTTTTTCCAGCGCTTTAAGAGAGTACGTCACGGATCCCGACGGTCACGGCTCCGTACCCGTCGGAAACGGTCGTTTCAGGGCGGATGTTATCGACTCTCACCGAGCCGAGCAATCCGGTTCAGCGCGTAGATCGTCCGGAGCACGTCGACGCTCTTCCCGCGGTCGAAGACGAGTTCGTCCGTCTCGAGGACGTGTTCTAACGTGTCCCGCGAGGCGTGTTCCGGGGCGGCCGCGATGCCGGCGTCGTTTTCCTCGACCCACTCCATGACGCGCAGGTCGCTCTTGGAGTCGCCCATCACCAGCGCGAAGGGATCGTCGATCCCCAGCACGTCGAACGCGCGCTCGACGCCGACAACCTTGTTCAGCTCGAGGCTGCCGATCTCGGCCGCGTCGGCCTCGTAGTAGGCGACGTCGATCCGCTCTAAGGTGTCCGCCAGTTGCGCCGGCACCTCGTCGGCGTCCCGGTCGGGGTAGACCCCCTCGCTCTCGAGGACGGCCCTGATCTCGGGGTCCTGGTCGGCGTAGAACGCGCGGGTCCAGTCGACGACGGTCTCGTCGCTGATCTCGGTCTCGCCGTCGCCGTTGTCGTTCCCGTTCAACTCGAGCGCCGAGCCGACCGCGTCCGCGAGCAGATCGATGAGGTAGACCAGCGCCTCGTCGATGACCGCGCGGGCGTCCGCGGAGCCGGTCTCGTAGTTGGGCTTCATCGTGACGTTGAACTCGTTGCCCTGCAGGTGACAGCCCCGGCGGAGTTCGTCGGGCGCTTCGGGAAGCACGCGCGAGCGCACGTCGTCGAAGACCGCCCGGATCTCCTCGTCTAAATCCTCGTAGAGCAGTTGCTTCGTGTCCGCGCCGTGGCCCGGCGTGAACACGCCGGTCCCGGCCTCGTAGACGATCGAGAGGTTCCCCGAGTGGACGATTTCGCTGCCCAGTCCCTGGATCGCGAATCCCTTGACGTTCTCCAAGGTCTGGCCCGTGCAGATGACGATCGGGACGCCGGCCTCGTGGAACTCCGTCAGCACGTGCAGCGTCTCGCGGGGGATCTCGTTGTCCGTCCCGCCGGCCGAGCGCAGCGTCTCGTCGACGTCCAGCACGAGCACGTTCACCGCGCGGCCGTACTTGGCCTCGAGGTCCAAGGCGGTGAAGGCCTGATCGCGGTCCGCCCACGAGGCGACCTCGGCGAACGTCTCGCCGGCTGCGAAGTCCGCGCGGATCTCGTTTTTGCGGGCCTCGAGTTCCTCGGTCGCCTCCTGCCAGTGCTCGAGGGCGACCCTCGAGTCGACCGCGGGGAAGACGTCGACGAACTCCTGGTACTCGCGCAACGTCGCCGTATCGTACTCGTCGTAGAGTCGGTAGACGAGATCGTACCGTTCCATGCTAGCTACAGTCACCGGAAGGGGGATAATCGTTGCCTCTGAGGGTGGCGCCGACGCCGGTCCGTTCCGATCGCGACGCCGCCGTCGCTCGCCGCTCGACGAACGACGATACGACTATAAAAACGGCGGCCGAACCGTCCGCGTATGAAAAACGTTGACGACCTCATCGAGAGCGCGGCGGAGCTCGCCGAACGCGGTCTCTCGAAGGGCGAGATCGCCGACGAACTGAACGTCTCGCGCGAGACGGCCAGCTGGCTCGTCGAGCGCAGCGGGACGACGACCAAGCCGACCAGCCGGGACTCCGCCGAACCGACCGCCGGCGGCCCGCAGGACATCCACGTCGACTGGTCGGCGGTCGGCCGGGACAGCAAGCGAATGGAACACATCTCCGCCGCGATGGCCGACCTGCTGGCCAAGCACGGCGAGGACGTCGACCTGACGATCGGGATCGAGAAGGCCGGCGGCCCCATCGCGACGCTGATCGCGCGCGAACTCGGGACCGACCTCGGGACCTACACCCCGGCGAAACACCAGTGGGAGGAAGGCGACATCGAGGACCTCGGCGGCACCTTCTCCCGGAACTTCGCCGGCATCCGCGACCGCGAGTGCTACGTCGTCGACGACACCATCACCAGCGGCACGACGATGCGGGAGACGATCGAGGCGATCCGCGCCGAAGGCGGCGAGCCGCTGGCCTGCGTCGTCCTCGCGGACAAGCAGGGGATCGAAGAACTCGACGGCGTCCCGGTCTACTCGCTGCTGCAGGTCATCAGCGTCGGGCAGGACGAGTAACCGCCGTCTACGGCGTCGGAATCGACCCGTCAGTTGTTCCTGTTCCCGCCTTTCCGGGGTCGGTGCGCGACGAGGGAACGCGCTCCAGTTCGAGCGTGAGCGTCTCCCTTCCTCGAGCACCCGGTCCTGCGGTCGGGTGCGCGAGACCGGTCGCTTCCGGTTGGGGACGCGATACAAAAGAATCGACGGTACGTGCGTCGGTGAGCGGACGGCGTTAGCCGTGAATGCCCATCGCTTCGATCTGTTCCTGGTACCGGTTCCGGATCGTCACTTCGGTCACCTGCGCGACGTCGGCGACTTCGCGCTGGGTCTTCTTCTCGTTACAGAGCAGCGACGCGGCGTAGATCGCGGCGGCGGCGTATCCGGTCGGCGACTTGCCCGAGAGCAGACCCTCCTCGGCCGTCTTCTCGATGATCTCGTTGGCCTTGGTCTGGACCTCCTCGGACAGTTCGAGTTCGGAACAGAAACGGGGGACGTACTTCTTCGGGTCGACGGGTCGCATCTCGAGGCCGAGTTCCTGCGAGATGTATCGATACGTACGACCGATCTCTTTGCGTTCGACGCGCGAGACTTCGGAAATCTCCTCTAAGCTGCGCGGGATGCCCTCCTTCCGACAGGCGGCGTAGAGCGCCGAGGTCGCGACGCCCTCGATCGAGCGGCCGCGGATGAGGTCTTCCTTGAGGGCGCGGCGATAGATGACCGACGCGACCTCGCGGACCGAACGCGGAACGCCGAGCGCCGAGGCCATGCGGTCGATCTCGCTTAACGCGAACTGCAGGTTGCGCTCGCCGGCGTCTTTCGTTCGGATGCGCTCCTGCCACTTGCGCAGCCGGTGCATCTGGCTGCGCTTCTTCGAGGAAATCGAGCGTCCGTAGGCGTCCTTGTCCTTCCAGTCGATCGTCGTCGTCAGCCCCTTGTCGTGCATCGTCTGGGTGGTCGGGGCGCCGACGCGGGACTTCTCCTGTCGCTCCTGGTGGTTGAACGCCCGCCACTCAGGGCCCGGATCGATCTTTTCTTCCTCCACGACGAGCCCACAGTCTTCACAGATGAGCTCACCCCGGTCGGAGTCCTTGACGAGATTGTCCGATTCACACTCGGGACAGGCGCGTACCCCCTCCTGATCCTCGGTCTCGTCCGTCTCACGCGTTCGCTCCCGCTGGCGGGTGGACCGTGTCATCGCACTTTTATAGTAGTAGCACCATTGTATATAAACTCTTGGGAGGTATTTTCGTCGGTAACCGGAAAATCGCCGAAATCGAGCGATAGGGGCGCTCGAGAGGGATATTTACCATCTGGAACCGGAAAGACTTTATCCGGAACCGGCGGATCACCGGGACGAATGCCGGTCATCGAATGCGACGTCGACGCCGCTCGAGACCGACTCGAGGCGGCCGGGGTGACGGTCGAACCGGGCAACACGGATCACGAGCGCTGGCGGGCGAGCCGCGGATCGGCGACGGCGGTCGCCTACGACGATAAAGTCGTCGTCCAGGGCGGCAATCCGCAGGACATCGAGGCGATTCTTCGCGAGGAGGGCGGCCGGGCGCACGTCTACTTCGACGGCGGGAGCCGCGGCAACCCCGGTCCCGCGGGGATCGGCTGGGTGATCGTCACCGGCGACGGCATCGTCGCCGAGGCGGGCGAACGGATCGGCCGGGCCACGAACAATCAGGCCGAGTACGAGGCCCTGATCGCGGCGCTCGAGGCGGCCCGCGACTACGGGTTCGACGAGGTTCACGTTCGGGGCGACTCCGAACTCATCGTCAAGCAGGTTCGCGGCGAGTACGACACCAACAACCCCGAACTCCGCGAGAGGCGGGTCACCGTCCACGAACTGCTCGGCTCGTTCGACGAGTGGACGTTAGAGCACGTGCCCCGCGAGGTCAACGACCGCGCGGACGGGCTCGCGAACGAGGCGCTCGATCAGGGGTGAGGTTTCGCGGCACGGGGCTCGTAACACGGGGCTCGAGTACCGCCGTGGCACCCGCCGGCGCTCGAGTTCGACGCTCCCGCACTCGTCCGGATTTTTGTACCTCGCGTCCGAAAACGGCCATATGACTGCCGAGGATCGGTTCAAGCTGTTCGGCGTGTACCTCTCGCGGCCGGTCTACGAGGCCCTCGACGACTACGTCTACGAGGAGGCCGGCGTCGTCGATCTCGACGAGTACTTCGACGAGACTGCATCGTCGGTTCCGACGGGCGATCCGGGTGCCGAAGCGACCGACGAACTCGTCTCGGACCTGGTCGCCGAGTTCGCAGCGCTGTACGACGAGGCCGACTTCGAAGCGGCGACGGCCGTCGATCCGGACGGGTTCGTCCTCACGCACCTCGCCGCGAAGCCGACCCGGGTCGCGGCGCTCCGCGAACGCTTCGAAGCGGCGACGACGATTCGGGAGACGGACCTCCGGACGGCCCACACCGCGATTCTGGCCGCGTTCCTGTCGGCCGACCCGCTCGAGCGGTGAGGCGGCGGCTCGTGACCCGACCGGGCAGAGCGGCTGACTCGAGGACGCGGTCGTCACTGGAGTCCCTGTAACTCGATACGTTCCGCCGCTCGGCCCGCGACTGCCGATCGGATCAGTTCATTCGTTCCAAAATACCGTCGGGTCGGGACTGTTGGACGACCCGCCGCCTACGCCTCTTGCAGGTCCCGAATGGTCACCCAGTGGTCGCCGTATTCGGCTTCGTGCTCGCTCGCGTACCGATTGGCTTCGGCCCAGTCCGAATACTCGCGGTCGAACTCGCAGCTGTCGCAGCGGAGCTGGTACGCCATGCGCTGTGGCACCACGCGAACCTGCTTAAGCGTTGAGTCGGCGGTTACCAGCGGAGACCGCGAGTCTGCGCGAATCGCCCGCCAGACCCGTCGCTGCAGGTGATATCTCCGTGCTGGTCACGATCGGGTTCGGCCCTTCCGATCGGATCGAACTCGAGGCGCTCGAGAGAATTAACTCAGTTTCGTATTCTGGTACCTTTACGTGGGTGGCCGTCGCAGACACTGGTGATGCCCGAAGTCACGATCTCCGACAACCTGTACGCGAAACTCGAAGCAGAGTGCGACGACGCTGTCGAAGACGTCGTGTGGGAACTCCTGTACCAGTCGCGCCGCGAATAATCGGTCGCTCGTTCAACCTGTCCATCTCACTCCTGCTTTCGTTTTCCCTGTCGTGTCGACGTCCCACGTCGCGTCAGACCGCTTCGAGCGACCGCCTTACGGCGCGTCGTACTGCACGCTCTCGATCGGATCGTAGTGGTGCTGTGTCGACTGGCAGCCGAGTTCGCGCTCGAGGGACGCGTCCGGGTCCGTCCGGAGTTCGACGGTTCGACCGTCGACGGTGGTGATCTCGACCCGTTTCTCCCGTTCGGTAGCGAACTCGAGGCCGTCGTACTCGGTCTCGAGCCGAACCCCGTACTCGGCGAGGGCGAGCCCGCCACCCGCAACGAGCACGAGCAACCCCGCGAGGGGGCCGATCGCGGCGAGCAGCCACAGGAACGACACCGTCGCGAGCAGGCCGCCGCCGAGTCCACCCAGCAGCAATCGATCGCGGTCGGATCCCAGATCGAGATCGAGGTCGAGGTCAAGGTCGAGGTCGAAATCGAAACCGCGATCGCGCTCGAGTCGACCGAGCGCCTCGCGGACGCGCACGTAGCGTCGGCGCGCGAGTTCGGCTGCGCTACCCCCGGCGAGGGTCGCGACCGCGAGCCCGATCGTCGCCATGCCCTCCGCCGCGGGCAGTCGAAGTGCGGTCAGGGCGAGCGCGACAACGGCGATCGCTACGATCATAGCGCCGACGCCCGCGACGAGTCGGTCGTCGACGCCGCGATAGGTCGGACTCGAGTGCAAGCGGCTTCGGATGGACGTGATGTACTCCTGTTTCACGTCGAGGAACTCGCCGTCGGCGGAGCGGCCGAGCAGCCGTCGGTCCGTGACCCCGATCGTGACCTCCGCCCGACCGGTTTCCTCGATCAGCGTCCCCTCGTAGACGGCGTTCAGCGATTCGGTGCGGGTGAGGTGGGCTCTGAGCGACCGTTCGGACGGCGTCATCACCTCGAGACACGTCCGCTTGGCCCAATGTAAAGAGCCCCATTACCGTCGGTTTCGCGGCGTCTCACTTCGGCTGTGGGAGTCGTTATCTCGACTGCTTGGCTGCGAGTTGACTGTAAGGGAGGCGTATTCGGCGGGCTCGTGTTACCCCAGTCCATACGTTGCGCCATAATATTCGTCGGTTCATTTAGGACTGGTAGAGAATGGCCGACTACGTTTCCAGGGTATTTTGCTGTCAAGGGTGTAACTCCTACATGAGAAGTAATGGGCTGGAACATGTGACACGGTCCCTATCTTCTTGAGTTGCCAGATATTATAGATTGAGTGGTAAAATAGATAGCAAGAATGAACCCACCGAAAAGTATCCACGTTTCAATGGAGGAAGCTAGCTCAAGCAAATCAAGCGCCAACATTCCGTTATGGAAAATAGAATCTTGAGCCTGTGCAAGCTCTCGGTTGCCTTCTATTTGGGTCGCTTGATACATTAGAACCATCACCTTTCCAACAGCCCCGAACAGAATAGCTACGAATGGAGCTATTAGCACTGCCTTGAACCAAGCTGCCCCCGATTCAGCAACACTCATATATGCACTTGTAGATCTGGAAAAATAAGAGTTCCGCCAACTGACACTACATATCCGTTATCAATTAATAAGCGTGCTACCCCCGCCCTATTCTTCCGCTCTCTCAAGAAGGGAAATGGGTCGGGCGGATTTGAACCATGGTCGTTTCGCTTCGCTCCACTCCCTGATTCAAATCGCCCGTACCGATTTTTCGAGCGACGCGCTCGTCGCTTCGCTCCTCACATATTGTCGCTCGAAAAATGGGTTGGGGCGGATTTGAACCGCCGGCTTCCTCCGTGTGAAGGAGGTATCATAACCGGACTAGATCACCAACCCGCAGGCTGACGTATCGGTGCGTCCGACTTAAGGCTTCCTTTCGTCGGTCGCCGACGCCTCGCCGCGGTATGCCGTCACCCGCTCTCGAGCGGTCCCGATTGCCTCGCGAGCCTGGCTCGCGACTTCTTCGCGAACCGTCTCGAGGCGGTCCAATTCCGATTCGGGTTCGGGTTCGGGCTCCGAGCGTCCGAGCCGATCACGAATCCGGTCGGTGACTGGGGCGAGAGTTTCGGCGATGCCGAGACGAGCGTGTTCGGCGGCGCGAGTGAGGTAGTACCGGCTGTCGTGGAAGTGCTTGTTCATCGTCGTTCACCATAGAAAGGCGCAGCGAGAATATAGTCCTTTCGTAGGCAACAGAAAACGACCGGCCGATTCGAGAGGAATTATTTCGCCGTCTAAAACCGTGAGATGGTGGCCGGATGAGCGCGATTGAGACGCTTGGCGAACATGTTAGGTTCTTCAGTAGCACTTGTGAATGGGCATTCACTTATAAATTAGCACATTAACTAATTAGGTGTGTTGGTCGCCGAGTTTGTCGTCGAGGCGGCGGTCCTCCAGCGGACGTTAAGCGCGTTTCCCGATATCAGACTCACGCACGAGGCACAGTATCTAACTGCTGATGGGACGGTACGGTTGTTCTTCCGGATGGCTGGTGTCGACCCTGCTACGTTCGAATCGACGCTCGAGTCCGATCCGACGGTGACTAACGCTCGTCGCATCGACCGTACCGACTCCACAGCCCTCTACCGCGTCGATTTCACCGTCGAGGGGCGGGCCAAATCGACGTTTCCTCGCTGGGCGATCGACGACGTCGTCCTCCTCGAGGCGACCGGCACTCCCGACGGCTGGCGAATCCGTATGCGCGTTCCCGATCGGGAAACCCTCCTCGAGTACCGGGAGGCGTACAGCACGCGGGGCTGTTCGTTCGCGCTGCAGTCGCTCTCCCTCGATCAATCCGGCGGCGACGGCCTCGAGTTGTACCTGTCGCCGTCGCAGCGCGACGCCCTCGTATCGGCTTACGAACTGGGTTACTTCGAGATTCCGCGCCGGATTTCACAGGAAGAACTCGGCGTCGAACTCGGCATTAGCGCGCAGTCGGTCTCGGAGCGACTGCGGCGCGCCGTCTCGTCCCTGGTCGAGTCGCTGCTCGGCAGGTAGCACTTCAAAGCCTGAGTTACAAGGTCGATTGCTCACGGTAGTAGCTGCTGGAAATCAAACCGGATGTCCCGATCAACGCACCACGATTTGCTGTTCGAAGCGCTCGCTGACGGCCACCGCCGACGACTGTGCGCGTATCTCGCCGACCGTGACGGGACGGTCGAATTTGCCGACGCCTGCGCGACGCTGTGCGAGCGGTCGCAGTGCTCGCGTCGCACGCTCGAGATCGAACTTCACCACGTTCATCTGCCGTTGCTCGCTGACGCAGATATCATCGACTACACACAGGGGGCAGACCGCATCGAACCTGCGGAGAACCTTCCGGTTGCAGAGACGATTCTCGAGACGACCGCAGAAGCGACCTGCACGTAGGCGACGTTCGCGACCGCCGGCACTCAGTATTCGGGCGCCTCTTCCGGTTCGCCGTCGCGCTTGTTGACGACGCGGGCGAACGTGAACAGGCCGTCCGAGAGCCGGTTGAGGTACTGGACGGCCTGCTCGTTGATCTCCTCCGCCGTGGCGAGGTCGACGGCTCGACGCTCGGCGCGCCGACAGACCGTCCGGGCGTGGTGGAGCCGCGCTCCGGAATCGCTGCCGGTCGGCAGCACGAAGGAGGTCAGCGGCTCGAGTTCCTCGTCGTACTCGTCGATCCAGTCTTCGACGGTTTCGACGTGGTCGGCCCGGATCGCGGGGTCGTCCTCGTCCGGGTCGGGGTTGGCGAAGTCGGCCTGGACGACGTGGAGGTGGTTCTGGACGGTCTGGAGCCGGTCGTCGATATCGTCGTGGCCCGTGGGCCGAATCGTCCCGACGAGCGCGTTTAGCTCGTCGACGGTGCCGTAGGCCTCGATCCGCGGGCTCGACTTCGAGACGCGCGTCATGTCGCGCAGGTCCGTCTTTCCGTCGTCGCCGCGACCGGTGTAGATCGACATACTCGATTCGACGGCCGTCGATCACTTAATCCCTGTCGGGAACGGGGCCGAGACACGCTCGCCGCTTCGAATGGTCGCCCCGCACTCGAGGCCGCAATCAGTACGTTAAACACACTCGGTCCACAACCCCCGTATATGGCGATGGAACTCGACCACGAGTGCCCCAACTGCGGGGAGGAGAAGACGTTCTACCGCGCCGCGAGCACGACCCTGCACCTCGGGACGAAGATCAAGTGGCACTGCCCGGACTGCGACTACGGGTTCGTCAAGATCGACGACGCCGTCGACTCGAGCGCCGCCGAAGCGTAAGGGCGAGAACCGACCGAACGACCTTTTTCCAACGCTGTCCGTCCCTTTCTCGGCTGTTCTGGTTCCGTCACTCGCTCGAGCCGAGCGTTCCGAGACCGAGATTCGACCGCGACGCGACGAGCCGAATCGACGACGGCGCTACGACTCGTCGGTCTCGAGCGCCTGCCAGGACAGCCGCGGGTTCCGCGCCGCGCTGGTCTGATCGATCCGCCGAGCGGTCGTCCGCTCGGGCGCGGCCTCGAGCGTCTCCGAGTCCTCGCCCGCGACGGCGTTGAACGCCGCCGCCAGCCGGTCCAGCGTGTCCTTGCTCTCGACCTCGGTGGGTTCGGTCATCAGCGCCTCGGGGACGATTTCGGGCCACTTGGTCGTCGGCGGGTGGACGCCGTAGTCGAGCATCCGCTTGGCGACGTCGGCCGCGTCCTGCTCGCCCGCGCTGGCGACGAACTCGTGGTGGAACGGCCCGTACGGCACGTCGTACTCGATTTGGCTCGCGAGGTAGTTCGCGTTGAGTACGGCCTTGGCGCTGGCGTCCGCCAGCCCTTCGTCGCCAAGCCGCGCGATGTAGGCGAACGCCTTCACGAGCACGAGCCAGTTGCCGTGGAAGCCGTGGACCTTGCCGATGGTGTGCTCGGGCTCGAACAGTTCGTAGGTGGGTTCTCCGGACTTCGATTTCGGGCCGCCGTCTTCGGCCTCGCGAACCCGCGGCGCGGGCAGGAACGGCGCCAGTTCGTCGACGACGCCGACCGGCCCCGCGCCGGGACCGCCGCCCCCGTGGGGCGTCGCGAACGTCTTGTGGACGTTGTAGTGCATCACGTCGAAGCCCATATCGCCGGGCCGGGCCCGTCCGAGCAGGGCGTTCAGGTTCGCGCCGTCGTAGTAGAGCAGCCCGCCTACGTCGTGGACCATCTCGGCGATCTCCGCGATGTCGCGCTCGAACAGCCCCAGCGTGTTCGGGTTCGTCAGCATCAGCGCCGCCGTGTTCTCCGAGAGGGCCGACTCGAGCGCCTCGAGGTCGACCCGGCCGTCCTCGTCGCTGGGCAGGGAGACGACGTCGTAGCCCCCCAGCGCGGCGCTGGCGAAGTTCGTCCCGTGGGCGCTCTCGGGGATGATGACCTCGTTGCGGTGGCCCTCGCCGTTGTGTTCGTGGTAGGCCGCGGCGACGCGGATGCCGACGAACTCGCCGGCCGCGCCCGCCGGCGGTTGTAGCGTCACGGCGTCCATCCCGCCGATCCGGCCGAGGTAGTCCTGCAGCCGGTACATGAGCTCGAGGGTGCCCTGAACGGACCGCGCCGAGCGGTCGGGGTGGACGGCCGCCGAGGGAAGCGCCGCCACGTCTTCGGTGAACTTGGGGTTGTACTTCATCGTACACGAGCCCAGCGGGTAGGGGCCGCTGTCGATCCCGTAGATCATCTGGGAGAGCCGCGTGTAGTGGCGGGCCAGTTCGGGTTCCGACAGCTCGGGCAACTCGAGCGAGTCGCGGGTGAGGTCGTCGGGGAGCGGCGAGTCGGCGGTCGTCGCGTCGCCGCCGTTACCGTCGCCGTCACCGTCAGCGTCGCTGCCATCCGCGATCTCGACTCGAGTCAGGTCCTTCTCCGACAGCAGCGGCTCGTACTGGCCGTCCTCGACGTAGCGGGCCTGATCGTAGCGAGCCTGTGCGTCGTCTCCCGTCGAGTCGCGTCCGCTATCGTCCGTCATCGAACCACCTCCGCCACCGCCTCGGCGAACGCGTCCAACCGCTCGTCGGGCACGCCGGCGACGCAGGCCTGAATCTCGTGGTCGCCGACGACGTGGACCGCGAAGCCGCGGCGCTCGAGGTCCTCGGCGATCGCGCCGGCCGGCTGGTCGACGCGGGCGACGAACTCCCGGAGGTGGTGGCGGTCGTGGACCGGCGCCTTGACGCCGGTGAGGTCGTCGAGCCGCTCCGCGAGGTCAGCAGCGCGGCGCACCCCGCGGTTCGCGAGGTCGACCATGCCCGTGGGTCCGAGCGCGGCGGCGTGGATCGCCGTCCGCAGCGCGACCCAGGCCTGATTCGTACAGATGTTGCTCGTGGCCCGCTCGCGGCGGATGTGCTGCTCGCGGGTCTGCAGCGTGAGCGTGAACGCCCGGCGGTCGGTCGCGTCCTCGCTCGCGCCGACGAGGCGGCCGGGGACCTGCCGGAGGTAGTCCTCGCGGGTCGCGAACAGGCCAAGTCCCATCCCGTAGCTGGTCGGCAGGCCGAGCACGCTCGCGTCGCCGACGACGACGTCGGCGCCGACGTCAACGGGGCGCTCGAGCAGCGCCAGCGCGACCGGGTCCGAGCCGAGCGTAAACAGGGCGTCGTTGGCGTCCGCCAGCTCGCCGATCGCCGCGAGTCCCTCCTCGATCGTCCCGCGGACCGTCGGGTTCTCGGCGTAGACCATGACGACCTCCTCGTCGACCGTCTGCTCGAGCGCCTCGAGGTCGACGTTGCCGTCCGCAGTCGGGTAGGATTCGATCTCGAGGTCGGTCCCCGCGACGTAGTTCTCGAGGGTTCTCCGCCGTTCCTCGCGCAGGAGGTCCGCTTCGGGGACCAGTACGCGGTAGCCCGTCACGTCGCGGACGCGGTCGGCCAGCGTCGCCGCCTCGCCGAGCGCGGTCGCCGCGTCGTACATCGAACAGTTGGCGATCTCGAGGCCCGTCAACTCGACCAGCAGCGACTGGTACTCGAACAGCGCCTGGAGGAACCCCTGAGACACCTCGGGTTGGTACTGCGTGTAGGAGGTGAGAAACTCCGAGCGATCCGCGAGGTGGTCGACCAGCGACGGCACGTAGTAGCCGTAGTGGCCCCGGCCGAGCAGCTCCGTCAGGTCGTCGTTGCGACCCAGGATGGAGCGTACGAGCCGCCTGGTTTCTCGCTCCGTTCGCGCGTCGATGCCGAACTCGTCGTCGAACCGGACGGGCTCCGGAATGTCGAACAGTTCTGCGACCGTCTCGGCGCCGACCGCCTCGAGCATCGCCGCCCGGTCCTCGTCCGTGTGGGGAGCGTACGGGCTCCCTGCGTGTGTTTCGTTTCCGTGCATGCGTATCACCGATCCGCTCGTTGTGCGCCTGTCGCGTGACAGCCGGTCCCGAACACGATATCCAGTGATAACGTCTTGGGGATAATGAACGCACCCTTTTTCGCGGGGGTATGGCCCGCCGCAAGCGGGGCAGTTGCCTGCAGTCGCCGCGCGAACCGTTACCCCCGCCGGCGGCGTCTGGAGCCCGAATGCCACCCGATCCCGACGATTCCGAGACGCCCCTGGACCGCGACGACCAGGAGGTCGGCGCGGAGGCGGCGGCCGATCCCGACTCCCTGCTCGGCGTCCTCCCGCACTTCTACCGGGGCGAAGTCAGCCAGGCCAACAGCGCCCAGGACCGCATCGACCGCACGACCGACTGGGCGATCACCCTGATGGCCGCCCTGCTCTCGCTCGTCTTCTCGAGTCAGGAGATGCCGGCCTTTCTCCTGTTGATCGGCCTCTTCGTTCTCTGTATCTTCCTGTTCTTCGAGGTTCGTCGCTACCGCTTCTACGACCACTGGCGGGCGCGGGTGCGGTTCATCCAGGAGAACGTGTTCGCGAACGCCCTGGAGCCGGTCGGCGTCGAACACCCCTACTGGCGCGAGGAGTTGAGCGACGACCTCCGAAATCCGACGTTCAAGGTCTCGAACTTGGAGGCCCTGTCCCGGCGCATTCGGCGCGTCTACGGGCTGCTGTTCGCGGTGGTCGGCATCGCCTGGATCTTCAAGGTCTCCCTGTTCACGCCGGAACAGCAGTGGGCGGAGGCCGCCGAACTGCCGGGCGTCCACGGCTACTACGTGGCCGGGATGCTCGGGCTCTTCTACGCGGCCGTCGTCGTCCTCACACTCTGGCCGTCGTCGCGGCGGGCGAAGGGCGAGATCCACGGCGAGGAGCCGGGGGATTGGAAGAACGATTCGGAGGAGTAGGTCTCGAGTCGCGCGTTACGGGTCCGAACGCTCGTCGGCCGCGTCATCGTCCGCGTCGCCGTCGGTTCGACCGTCAGCCCCAGTATCGTCGCGTTCGTCGGTACCGCCGGTATCGGCACCGTCGTCGCTACCGGTACCGCCGTGCTCGTCGTCCGCACCAGCGTCGCTCGAGTCGGTCTCCGGATCGAGTCCCGTACTGACGCCGGCGTCGGACGTGTCGACGGCCGGATCGGCCGCTCGGTCCGCCGTCTCGGTCTCGAGCGACTCGCCGCCGGTCCGTTCGCGGGCGAACACGTCGAGCGTGATCTTCGCGCCGCCGAGCACGACGGGACCGATGAACAGGCCGACGCCGCCGAAGACGACGATGCCGCCGAAGATCCCGACGACGATGATCGCGGAGTTGAAAGCGCTCGTCCGGCCGATGAGCGCCGGTCGCAGGTACGTGTCCGAGGCGCTGACCAGCGAGCCGTACGCGACGAGGATTGCGGCGGGGACGAACTGCCCGACCGCGATCAGGTAGACGGCGACGGGGACCCAGACGCCGAACGCGCCGACCAGCGGCAGCAGGGCGAGAACGAACGTTGCGACCGTCAGGAAGACGACGGCGGGCACGTCGAGGAGCACCAGCCCGACCCCGAGCATCACCGCCTGAATGCCCGCGACGGCGACGTTCCCGACGACGGAGGCCCACATGAGCTGGTCGATCTCCGCCTGCAGTTCGTCCAGAATATCGTCTTCGATCGGGAGGATACGGTGGAACCACGCGACGAGTGCACCCCCGTCGCGCAGCAGGGCGAAGAGGACGAACAGCGTCACCGTCAGTCCGATCAGGAGACCGGGCACGCCGCTGACGAGTTCGATCCCGCTCGTGGCGAGTCCCTGTAGCCCCGTCTCGATCGGCTCCTGATAGGCCTGGTACATCTCGGTGAGGTCGACCGCGTACCCGTTGGACTCGAGGCGGGATTCGATCGCCCCGACGTTGAGGTCGCCCCCTTCGACGGCGTCCAGAATGTTGAGCGCCTCGCGCAGCGCGACCGCGAGGACGTACGACAGCGGTAGGATGATCGTGAGGATCGCGACGGCGACGAGGACGAGCGCCGCGGTTATCGGCCGGACGTAGGTCTCGAGTCGCCGCTGGGCGGGCATGAGAACGTACGCGAGCACGACCCCGAGCAGGACGTACTGGAGGTAGGGGAGGACGACGAACAGGCCGAGGAGTGCGCTCACGACGGCGAGGACGGTCAGTCCGGTTCGGTCGGTGAACCACGAGTCGGATCCGGCCGCCCTCGACGTTGTATCGGAGGGCAGGTCGGGGTCGGACGCAGCCATACCCACCGGTACGAAGCCACGTGGTATTAGGCCACTGAAATATTTCGAATGCTGAACGTCTGCACGGCCCGGAGCGGAATCGAGCCACCGACCGCGGTTAGTCCTCGAGCAGCGAGCGCGAGGAGTTGGTGACGACCAGCAGGCTGCTGGTCCCCATCGCGACGGCGGCGAACAGCGGGTTGAGCAGGCCGGTCACGGCCAACGGGATCGCGACGGCGTTGTAACAGAACGCCCAGCCGATGTTGCCCTTCACGCGCCGGTCGGTCGCGCGGGCGAGGTCGAAGACGGTGTCGACCGACGAGAGGTCGTCGTCGACCAGCGCGACGTCGGCCGCGTCGGCGGCCATTGCGGTCCCGCCGCCGAGCGCGATGCCCAGATCGGCGGCCGCCAGCGCCGGCGCGTCGTTGGTTCCGTCGCCGATCATGACCGTCCGGCCGGTTCCCTTGAGCCGCTCGACGGTCTCGGCCTTCCCCTCCGGCGGGACGCCGGCGAACACCCGATCGACGGCCCCGTGCTCGCGGAATCGGTCCGCCGCCTTCGCGTCGTCGCCGGTGAGAACGACGACCTCGGCGCCGCTGTCGGCGATCGCCGTCACCGTCTCGCCCCACTCCTCGCGGAGTTCGTCGCCGACGACGATGACGCCCGCCGCAGTTCCGTCGCGGCCGACGGCGACCGGCACGCGGCCGGTTTCGCGGTGGGCCTCGACCTGCTTCGCGACTGCTTCGGGCACGTCCCAGCCGCGGTCGCGGAACAGGTCCGGGTGGCCGACGACGATCTCCTCGCCGTCGACGACGCCCGCGACGCCGTTTCGGTAGCTCTCGAAGGACTCGAGGCGGCCGTCGCCGGTTTCGCCGGCGTCGTCCGTAGCGACGCTAGTCTCGGCACCAGCCGTCTCGACCGTCCCGCCGTCCGCCACGGTCCCGGAGCCGGTATCAGCGCCGTCGCCGCTCGAGCCCCCCGCCATCGCCGCGATCGCTTGCCCAACCGGATGCGCCGAGCGGCCCTCGAGGATCGCCGCCCGCCCGAGCAGATCGGCGTCGACGTCGGTGTCGGCCTCGACGACGGTCATATCGCCGGTCGTCAGCGTGCCGGTCTTGTCGAAGACGACGGTATCGGCGGTGCGGATGCGCTCGAAGACGCTGTCGTCGAAGACGACGATCGAGCGCTCCAAGGCGTCGCGGATGCCGGCGGCGACGGCCAGCGGCGTCGCGAGCCCGAGCGCGCAGGGACAGGAGACGATCAGCACCGTCAAGCCGGTCAGCAGCGCGCCCTCGATCGGCGCGCCGAGGGCGAGACGGGCGACCGTGACGACGACCGCGAGCGCGAGGACGACCGGGACGAAGATCGTCGCCAGCTTGTCCGCGAGCTTCTGGATACCGTGGGTCCCGCTCTGGAGGTCCCAGACGAGTTCGGTGATGCGATCGAGGCTGCTGGTCGCGTCCTCGCCGACTTCGACCGTCACCGCGCCGTCGGCGACCATCGAACCGCCGACGACGGCGTCACCTGCGTCCTTGGTCACGGGCAGGGACTCGCCGGTGACGACCGCCTCGTCGACCGCGGCCTCGCCCTCGACGACCGCGCCGTCGACCGGGATCCGCTCGCCGGCACGGACCAGCACGCGGTCGCTCGCCGAGAGCTCCTCGAGCGCGACGTCCTCGTGGCTCCCGTCCTCGCCGACGCGCCGCGCCGAGTCCACTTGGACGCTCGTCAGGTTCGAGAGCCGCTCGGTGGCCTCGCGCTTGATCGTCGACTCGTAGTAGTTGCCCACGGAGACGATGACGATGATCGCGACGGTGACGTCGTAGTAGATGTGTTCGCCGCCGACCGCGATCGAGAGCGTGCTGTACAGGTAGGCGCTGACGGCTGCGATCGCGACGAGCAGGTCCATGTTCGGCGACCGGGTCTTGGCGCTGACGTACGCGCCCTGCAGGATCGGTTTGCCGGTGACCCCGAGGATGATCGTCGTCAGCGCGGCGATCATCAGGTAAAAGGGCGTCGCGAGGTCGCTCGCCAGCGTCTCCTGGAAGAACTCCATCGTCCGCTCGTCGTAGAACCACGCGCCGAAGTAGGTGGGGTAGATGATGACGACGTACTGGAGCATCACCATCATCCCCATGAGCACGCCGACGCCGACTCGGGCCATCTCCCAGTTGTCCGCCTGCCGGCGGCTGAAGGCGTCGTCGCGGTCGTAGGCGCTGTAGCCCAGCCCGCTGATCGCCGCCGCGAGGTCGTCCTGCGAGACGCTGTCGGGATCGTGGTCGATCCGGACCGTGTCGGTGACGTAGCTCGCGCTCGCGCCGCTGACGCCCTCCGTCTCCGTGGCGACCGACTCGATGAAGGCCTCGCAGGTCGCGCAGTGCATGCCGTCGACCTCGAGGTAGGTGGCCTCGTGGCCGTCGGGGAGTTCGCGGTCCTCGGAGTCGTCCTCGCGCGCGTTGCGGACGTCGTCGGCGTCGACCTCGTCGACGTCGCCGAGCGCGTCGGAGACGTCGCGACAGCCGACGCAGCAGAAGCGGTTGCCCTCGTCGTCGGTGACGTCGCTCCCCTCGACGGGGAGATCGCAGAGCGTACACTGCCGTTCGTCGACCGTTGCGTCCGTCATCGTCCAGTTCCTCCGGTTCGTGCGTTCATAGTCCGATCAGTGGTTGTGTCCCCCTTCCATGCCGGCGCCGGCCGTCTCGAGGCCGTCGTAGAACGGCAACTCGGGGTGGGGCACGTGGATCCCGAGGCTCATCAGCCCGTGGGCCAGCAGGACGTAGCCCAGGACGACGAAGGCGACCCCGAGGAGGCGGTGGACCCGCCGGCGGTGGGCGACGTCGACGGCATCGATCACGGTCCCGTAGGCGAAAACGGCCGGAATCGTCCCGATCCCGAGCGCGGCCAGCGCGAGCGCGCCGCCGGCCGGCGACCCCGTCGCGAACGCGTACAGGAACGCCGGGTAGAGGATCGGACACGGCAACAGGCCGTGCAGCGCGCCCAGGCCGACGATGCCGGGTCCGTTCGCGAGCCGATCGACGTGCGCGGTGAGCCGCGAGACGACCCGCTCGAGGCCCGGAAGCTGGATGCCGCCGGTCGTACGCCCGAGCAGGTAGTAGACGCCGGTCGCGATCACGAACCCGCCGATCACGAGCCCGACGCCGCCGCGGACGGTCTCGAGGACGGGCGTTAACGCGTCGGTCGTCACGAACAGGACGCTTCCGAGCGCGCCGAACAGCGCACCGAGCAGCGTGTAGCTGGCCGTGCGGCCGAGATTGAACAGCGCGTGCTGGCGAACCTCGTAGGTCGTGAGGTGGCTCTCGCGGCCGCGGTCGCGGTGGCGCTGCCCGCCGTCGGTCGCGGCGCCGTCCATCCGACTCGCGTAGACCGTCACGAGCGGGCCGCACATCCCGATACAGTGGGCACCGCCCAGTAGCCCGATGACGAGAAACAGCAGGACGTCGACGCCGAGGAGTGTGAACGGGTCCATGGTGATCGTGGTGTCTCGAGTGCAGGTAGCCGCGCCGGCTAGTTCGACGTTCGGGTTCGCGCCTCGAACGTGCGGTCGCAGTCGCGATCGCGGTAGTGGTCGCGCTAGTCGCCCGACGGGGTAATCGGTTTCGTCTCTCGAGGCGCGTGACCGACACCCGATCGCGGTGTCGCAACGAAAAACCGCCCGACGACGAACACGTTCGGCGGGAGCGAGCGAACCGACGCGCTCGCGATACCGATAGGATTAGTCAGTGCCGTTTTTAGCCCCAACGACTGTGATCCACGTGTGATGGATCGGATGGAGGCGTTTCGTATTCTCGCCAGCGCCGATCGACAGCTGGTGCTCCACGAGCTGGTCGAAGCCGACGATCCGACCCGTATCGGGGCAATTTCGCGGCAGGTAGCTGCGCGCCGGCATCGAACGCCGCCGCAGCGAATCGACGAGGAAAAGGTCGAACGTGCCCGTGTTCGATTGATTCACAGTCACCTGCCACGACTCCGGGAACAGGAACTCATCGACGTCGATCGAGACGAAAACGAGATTTCGCTCGCGGATAGTGACTCGACGACGCAACTGTTCGACGCCGCCAACGAGTTAGACAGTTGGCCGCCGGACGATCTCCTCGAGCATCCGGCGCGGCGTCGATAGGTTACTCGACGTACCGGTACTTGCGCTCACCCATCCGACCCCACCCGTCGAAGACGAACTCCTCGCTGGGCGTCGTGAACTCCTCGACGTCGACGTCCATCTCGTGGTTGTGGGCGTCGTGGATCTCCTCGTAGTCTTCCCAGTCCATGTCGTAGCGCTCGGCGAGTTGCTCGTCGACGTTCAGCGCCTCGATCTCTTTCTCCCAGCCGTCCTGTACGGTCTCGGCGTGAATTTCGGCCTGTGCACCGCTACCGTAGGAGCCCACGAGCAGCCGTTCGTCGGTCATGTCGCGGCCGTCCTCGAGGGCTTCCTTGAGCGCGCTGGCGCGGGCGATGTGGACCGAGCCGGTGTACCAGTTGCCGACCTCGCGGGAGATCGACAGCGTCGGATCGATCGCCTCGGCGTACCACTCCCGGTAGCGGTCGGTCTCTTTCAGCGAGTCCATGTAGTCCCGCAGGGCGTCGCGGTACGCCTCGTCGGTATCGAACGCTTCGGCGCGGGGCTGGCGGCCGATCTCGTCGGCGAGTTCCTCCTCGACCGACGTGTTCCGGATGACGTGACGGTACGCGAGCAGCGCGGCTTTCCGGACCATACCGGGGAACGGCGTGTGGAACGGCGCGTACGCGAAGTCGTCGAGGTGGACGTCGCCGGCGACGCTCTCGTAGTCCTCTACGGCCTCGCGCATCCGGGCGAGGTACACCTGCACGGAGCGCTTGCCGTCGACTGAGGGGAACTGCTGGTTGGGCTTGAGGAAGTCCGTCTCGTCGGCCGACCCGTACCCCTGCTCGGCGGAGAGTTCGACGAGGTCTGGGTCCTCGCTAATCAACATCGCGACGGCGCCGGCACCCTGGGTCGCCTCGCCGGCGTCGCCGCGCGCGTAGAGGGCCGTGTCGGTCGCGATCACCAGCGCCGAACGGCCGCGGTTGCGGCCCGCGCGGATCCAGTTGTACGCGTCGTCTAAACTCTGCGTGCCCGCGATGCAGGCGAACTTCCGCTCGCCCTTGTTCGCGTGGTGGAAGTCGCCGTCGTAGACCTGCTCGAGACAGCCTGCGACGTACGTCGAAACGGGCTTGGAGTTGTCGAAGGAGCTCTCGGTCGCGACGTCGATACGGCCGATATCGTCCGGCTCGAGGCCCTTGCGCTCCATCAGCCGGTGAGCGGCGTTGGCGCCCATCGTGACGATGTCCTCGTAGCTGTCGGGGAAGGAACTGGCGTTGAGGCCCAGTCCCTTGGTGTACTTCTCGGGATCCTCGCCCTTCTGCGGGGCGAAGGTGCCGGGAAGGTCGAGTTTGAGGTTCCCGGTCCAGATCTCGATCGCGTCGATACCGACTGCAGTCATATCCACACAATATCGGAGGAGCTATATGGTATTGTCGTTCGTCATTTCGTCGTTTGTCGAACTAGGGTCGAGGCGAACGTCCGTCGTCTCCCGCGCCGATCACGGATTCGGCTCGTACCAGCGGTCGACGACGGCTCCCTCGTCGTCGAACGCTAGCAGCGTGATCTCGTAGTCGTCCCCGCCGGTTCCGCCGCCCGGGCTGTGGGAGAACTCGCCGTCCGCGGCCGACTGCTCGTCGATTTCCGTCGCCCACGCGTTGTCGAGGTTGCGGAACTCCACCCAGACGGTATCGAGGTTCGTCCCGTCGTCCACGCGGTAGTCGACGTCGTACCGGGATTGGCCGTTGTTTCCGGCGTCGGTGACGGAAACGGACTCGAACTGCGGGCTCGTTTCGGTCGCCAACTCGTCGTTCCCGCTCGGGTTGGTCCCGTCGGCCGTATCCTCGACCGTCCGCCGGTCGACCACCACGCCGTCGGTATCGTAGACGCGGAACTCGATCTCGAACGCGGCGTCGATCCGGTTCCCCGAGAACTCGACGCGGCCGCGCGGGTCGGTCGCGGTTTCGGTCGTGATCGCGCCGCTGTCGCGGTTCCTGAACCGCACCTCGACCCGGTCGAACGACTCCCGGTTCGCGACGTCGTAGGAGGCGAAGTACCGCGCGGAGTTGTCGTTCGGCTGGCTCCAGTCGTCGACGCGGCTCCCGGTTAGCTGGGGCTCCGAGGGCGACGAGAGATCGTCGTTCCCGTCGGGGTTCGAGCCGTCCGCAGTGTCCGTCGCCGTCTTTTGGTCGATCACCTCGCCGGCGTCGTCGTACGCGGTGATCGTGATGTCGTACGTATCACCCTCCGCGCCGCCCTCGCTGTACTCGAGCGTCCCGCGGGGCTCAGCCCCTTCGCGGACCGTCGTCGTTCCGCTGTCCTGGTTCGCGAACTCGACTTCGACGCGATCGAACGACGTCGAGTCCGCCGTCGTCACTTCGTAGGAAACGTCGTACTGTACCGCGTTCCGCGCGGTATCGTCCGCGATCGACCACGCGACCTCGTCGGAACCACCGCCACCTCCACCGCCGGATTCCGATCGCGACACCTCGAGCGTCAGCCGGTCCCCGGTGCCGCCGCTCGCCGTATAGGCCGTGACCGTCGTCCCGTCGCTCGGGACGGCATCGGCGTCGAATTCGAGGGCTGTCTGATTCTGTCCGCTCGCGTTCGTTCGCCCGCGTTCGTCGAACGACGCGACGACGTCGTCGGGATCGGTGATCGCGTACGAGACCTGCGCCCGCTCGACGGGTGCACCGGTATCGTTTCGGATCGCCCGCATCGCGAGCGATTCCGTCGTCGAACCCGCCCCGACCGTCACCGAGCGGGTCGTTTCGTCCCACTCGGTCAGGTACGCCGCTCGGTCGCTGCCGGTCCCGTCTCCGTCTCCGCCTCCGCCCCCGCCGTCAGCCCGTCGAATATCGAACGTCGAACCGCTCCCGTCGTACTCGCCGACGCCGACTCGAGCGATCCGCAGCGATACCGTGTCCTCGCGGAACTCGATCGTCAGCGCGTCGGTGACGCGGTCGTAGCCGACGACGCGGACGCCGGCCTCGCCGACGTCGAATCCCGACCCGGTCCCGCTTGCCGACGCCGCACCGAGCGTCTCGTTCCACCGCTCCGGTTGGTCGGTCGGAATCGAGACGGTAACGTTCCCGCCGTCGGCCGCGAGTTCGATCGGGTCCGACGGTCCGCTCACCGTCTCGGCGTCGACCGTCACGGCCCCCGACGTCGATTCGGAGAGGTCGCCCTCGAGCAGCGCGACCGTTATCGAATCGTTGGAGACGAGGCGCTGCTCGACGCCCCGCAGCGGCACCGATCGCTCGCCGAAGTCGTTGAACGCCAGCGAGTGCTCGAGTCTGGTCGTCGGCGCGTTCCGGTACTCGTTGTAGTCCGGTTCGTAGGCGACGGTCGTCGTGTTGTGGGTCGCGACGACGTCGGACACGTCAACGGGTTCTCTGTCTCCATCTGCTGTCTGCCGATAGTAGTCTCCCTCCAGCGACGCGTTTTCGATGGTAAACGGACGCTCGCCGGTCGTCTCGAGCGTTCCCTGCGGATTCGACGGGTTGACCGTCATCGTGCGGGGCGAATACTGCGTCCCGAGCGTAACCGATGTCGCGCGGAACCCGTCAGCCGAACCGACGTTTTGAATCGCGTTACGGAGCTCCTGCAGTTCGTTCTGGACCTGCTGGCTGTGGTCGAACTCGACCGCCTCGTTCTCCGCGGGGACGACGTTGATCTGGTAGAGCGCGAGCGCCGAAAACAGGATCGCGAGCAGTAAGATCGCCCCGATCTGGACAGTCACGGCCCGGTCGTATCCGTGTCCGTACCCGTCCCCCGTCCCATCCCCACGACGCATTATCGAACACGATAGTCGTAACTACGTATACGCTTGTTGGCTCCTGCTCGAGAAATCGACCGACTGCCGAGCGCGCGAATGACCTTACTCGTCGTCCTCCTCGACGACCTCCGGATCGCTCATCGCGCTCTGGAGGCTGTCGAGGCCGTTGATCCACTCCGTTACCAGCCCGTACTCGAGGCCCTCGGCGACTTCCATGTCGAGCTCCTCGCCGTCGATGATGAGCGTGCCGGCCTGTGCGGCGTAGCCGAGCGCGGCGTCGAGATCCTCCTCGGCTTCGGCGTCGGCCGCAGCCCCGAGGTAGTCGCCGACGCTGCCGTCCTCGGCCGGCCCGTTGGCGATGTACTCCTCGGCCGCGAAGAAGACGCAGACGAGACTGGTCTGGACGCCGTCGACGAGGATCAGTTTCTCCTCGTCCTCGATGTCGACCTCGCCGAGGACGATCTCGCGGACGTCCTCGATCTCCGATAAGGCTTCCTCCTGCTCGAGTTCCCCGTCGTCGTAGGCGGAGACGATCTTGGCGACCGCGATCGCCGTGTCGTCCTGCAGGTTCAGCAGCAACCGAGCCGACGACTCGTCTTCCGGATCGATGTCTTCGTCCTTGATGCGATCGATCCAGTTCTGCCAGCGTTCCTCCGAGTAGAACTCGGTCGGGGGATTGCTCATACAGACACCTACACCGGCCGCTTGAAATGCCTTTCTCTACACCCGCTACTCTCGGTGACTGTCTGCAGTGCCGACGAGTAACGATCGATTACGAAACGCCGCCGAGCGCGCCTACGCCTCCCGCTCGAGGGTCGCTTCCGTATCGATGCCGTAGACGAGGTCGGGCGTCTCGACGTGCGCGGTGCGGACGGCCTCGTCGTACCCTTCCTCGAGCAGCCAGCGGACTCGCCGCGGAACGGTCTTGGGACCCAGCACGGCCCCCGGCCGGTCGGGATCGTCCACGTAGTCGGTCTCCATCAGGAACGGCTCGCCGCGTTCTGCGGCCCGCTCGAGGCGGTCCTTCTCGCTCATCACGCTCGGGGTCGGGCCCTCGAGGCGGCCGGCGGCGTAGTGTTTGACGACCTGATGGCGCTCCATCCCGGCGTCTTCGCCCCACTCCGCGACGGTCGTCATCTCCTCGCTCGCTTCGGTGTGCAGTTGGACGGCGCAGTCCAGGTCGCCGCCGTGCTCGAACGCGTGGCGCATGACGTCGTTCGAGGCCTCCCAGACGGCGTCGGAGACGTCGTAGTGGGGCCGGCCGGATTTCAACGCCAGCGCCTCGCCGTCGGCGACGTACTCCGCGGCGACGTCGAGCCCGGCCTGCATGAGATCCCGCGCCTCCGCGGGTTCGAAGCCCCGGTCGTCGACGAGCCGCGAGATCAGGCCCGGATGGACGCCCAGCACGGGCCAGGCGCGGCCCTCGAGCACCTCGGAAGCTTCTTCGACGATTTCGATCGTCCGCTCGAAGACGTAGCGGAAGTCCTCGCCCGCCTCGGCCTCGACGCCCAAGTGCCAGGAGGGTTTGTTGACGACGAGCAGGTGGGTCCCGCCCAGCCGCGCGAAGTCTCTGACGGCGTCGATGCCGCGGTGGTTGTCCGGATCCAGGTGGAGGTGGTTGTCGAGTACCGGCGTCTCCGCGTCGAGCATACTCGTGTGTGCGCGCCGGGGGCGGGAAAAGTCACCGACTTCTCGCGTCGCTTGCCGTTCGTCATCGCCGTGAGAACCGTCGCCGCTAGCGACCGGCTCGATGTGAACCGCGAACAACGGACTTTTCGGCTACCCCCTCCCCGTCCGGGGGTTGATAGGCGAAACACTTATATAGTATGGTGACTTACCTTGAGTTAGTTGAAGCATGACTCTCGAGCAATTCACCCGGAATGAGGGGCAGGTGGCCCGCCGGTACGAGTACGACGACGGCGCGGTGCTGGTCGTCGACTTCGGAACCGGCGTGGCCGACGCCTCGGTCGATCTCGTCGACGACACGGTCATCGTGATCGTCGACGACGAGCAGTACGAGTTCGAGCTCCCCGAGGGTGCAAGCGACGCACACACGTTTATCAAAAACGGGGTTCTCACTGTCGAACTGGAGGGCGACCTATGAAACTCACCGTCAAACCACTGAAACAGAAGGACGCAGGGCGCGGACTGGCCGCGATCGACCGCGTTTCCATGCGCGAGCTCGATCTCGAGAACGGGGACTACATCGTTATCGAGGGCTCGGGCGACGGACAGGCCGTCGCCCGCGTCTGGCCCGGTTACCCCGAGGACGAGGGTCGCGGGATCATCCGAATCGACGGCCGCCTGCGGCAGGAGGCCGACGTCGGGATCGACGACAACGTGAGCGTCGAGCCCGCGGACGTCAGCCCCGCCAAGTCGGTCACCGTCGCGCTCCCGCAGAACCTGCGGATCCGCGGCGACATCGGCCCGCTCGTCCGCGACAAGCTCAGCGGACAGGCCGTCACGGAGGGACAGACGGTGCCGTTCTCCCTCTCGTTCGGCCCGATGGCCAGCTCCGGCCAGTCGGTGCCGCTGAAGATCGCGAGCACCTCGCCGTCCGGCACGGTCGTCATCACCGACTCGACGACGATCGACATCTCCGAGACGCCGGCCGAGCAGGTCAGCTCCGGCGGCGGCGCCTCGCCCGAGGGCGTCCCTGACGTCACCTACGAGGACATCGGCGGCCTGGACGACGAGCTCGACCAGGTCCGCGAGATGATCGAGCTGCCGATGCGCCACCCCGAGCTGTTCCAGCAGCTGGGCATCGAGCCGCCGAAGGGCGTCCTCCTGCACGGCCCGCCGGGCACGGGGAAGACCCTGATGGCCAAGGCCGTCGCCAACGAGATCGACGCCCACTTCGAGACGATCTCCGGACCGGAGATCATGTCGAAGTACTACGGTGAGAGCGAGGAGCAACTCCGCGAGGTCTTCGAAGAGGCCGAGGAGAACGCCCCCGCGATCATCTTCATCGACGAGCTCGACTCGATCGCCGCCAAGCGCGAGGACGCCGGCGGCGACGTCGAGCGCCGCGTGGTCGCCCAACTGCTCAGCCTGATGGACGGCCTCGAGGAGCGCGGTCGCGTCACCGTCATCGCGGCGACCAACCGCATCGACGACATCGACCCCGCGCTCCGGCGCGGCGGCCGGTTCGACCGCGAGATCGAGATCGGCGTCCCCGACAAGGGGGGCCGCAAGGAGATCCTGCAGGTCCACACCCGCGGGATGCCCCTGCAGGACGGGATCGACCTCGACCAGTACGCCGAGAGCACCCACGGCTTCGTCGGGGCCGACCTCGAGAGCCTCGCACGTGAGGGCGCGATGAACGCGCTCCGTCGCATCCGTCCCGACCTCGACTTAGAGGAGGACGAGATCGACGCCGAGGTGCTCGAGTCGCTGCAGGTTACCGAGAGAGACTTCAAGGAGGCGCTGAAGGGCATCCAGCCCTCGGCGATGCGCGAGGTCTTCGTCGAGGTCCCCGACGTCACCTGGGACGACGTCGGCGGCTTAGAGGACACCAAAGAGCGCCTCCGCGAGACGATCCAGTGGCCGCTGGACTACCCCGAGGTCTTCGAGCAGATGGACATGCAGGCCGCCAAGGGCGTCCTCATGTACGGCCCGCCGGGCACCGGGAAGACGCTGCTCGCGAAGGCCGTCGCCAACGAGGCCCAGTCGAACTTCATCTCGATCAAGGGCCCCGAACTGCTCAACAAGTACGTCGGCGAGTCCGAGAAGGGCGTCCGCGAGGTCTTCGAGAAGGCGCGGTCGAACGCCCCGACCGTGATCTTCTTCGACGAGATCGACTCGATCGCGGGCCAGCGCGGTCGCCAGCAGGGCGACTCCGGCGTCGGCGAGCGCGTCGTCTCCCAGCTCCTGACCGAGCTCGACGGCCTCGAGGAACTCGAGGACGTCGTCGTGATCGCCACGACCAACCGGCCGGACCTGATCGACCAGGCCCTGCTCCGTCCCGGACGGCTGGACCGCCACGTCCACGTGCCGGTGCCGGACGAGGGGGCTCGCAAGAAGATCTTCGAGGTCCACACCCGCGACAAGCCCCTTGCCGACTCGGTCGACCTCGACTGGCTGGCCGAAGAAACCGAGGGCTACGTCGGCGCCGACATCGAAGCGGTCTGCCGCGAGGCCTCGATGGCCGCCAGTCGCGAGTTCATCAACTCGGTCGATCCCGAGGAGATGGCCGACACGATCGGCAACGTCCGCATCAGCAAGGAGCACTTCGAGCACGCCTTAGAGGAGGTCAACCCGAGCGTGACCCCCGAGACGCGCGAGCAGTACGAGGAGATCGAAGAACAGTTCGACACGGCCGAACCCCAGCAGGAAGAGCAGCTCGGGCGCACCTTCCAGTAAGGTCGGCTCCCCCTTCGTCGCCCCGTTTTTCACGGTATTTCCACTAGTCGTCCGCCTCACTACGAACGACACTGTGTTCGGATACTGCCAGCCTAGTCCGTGATATCCTCGTCGCGAGACGCTATCGACGACCCGTCAACCGCCGTCTCCGAGGATAACACCGCTGACCCGGAATCGGACTGCGCCGGGGAAACGCTGACGGCGCCGCTCCCGTCGATCGTTACGACACAGCCTTCGTACGCGAACTGAACCCGGAGTGACGAGTCGTCAGACGACTGCTGGAGCCTCCCGAGCGCGTCGGGATCGACGGCCTCGTAGAGCGGCGTCGACAGCTCCGACGGCGAACTTTCTCGAGTGGCGGCGACGGTTTCGACGATTCGCTGCACGAGTCTCTCGCTACTGGTCGAACTCGGAGAACGCCCCGACATCGAGTACGGATACTGCTCGGAACCGTCTAAAAACATCGGATTCCAAACAATAATCGGCGAACCCTCAGTTTCGGTCGTCACCGTTCGGTAGTATCGGCCGTTTGCCGAACGAGGTTCGGAAATTCAGGCGTCAGTCGTATACTTCTTCCCGAGGTGATTAAACGGCCGATCCCGCTGCTCGGTGATCACGCCCGTCTTCGAGATCTCGATCCCGATGTCGTTGAGTTCGTCGGCAACCCGTTCGGCGCGGTCCTGCGACCGACTGACGAGTTCGACGTACACGTTGTCCTCGTCTACCATCAACACCGTCACGGAGACGACGTTCTCGATCTCGCTCACCCGATCGACGACGGCATCGCGGTCGGCGTCTTCGATCGTCCCGACGAGGAGCATCCGGTGTTCGAATCCCGCGTTCTCGTGGTCGATCATCGGCATGTATCCCTCGATAACGCCGCTCTCCTCGAGATTCGCGATCCGGTTGGCGACGGTACTCGCCGCGAGGCCGACTCGGTCACCGATCGCTTCGGTCGTGATATTCCGGGCGTCGTCCTGGAGGACGTGGAGTATCGCCATATCGGTTCGATCGAGGTCGACGTCGGCACCAGGGTCAGGATCGAGGGCCATTACCGTCCGTAGACCGTCGCTACGTATGATTCTTTCACGTCTGTTCGTCGGCTGTGATCACACGCAGCAGTAGATGGGCTACGCGGTGTGATCACCAGTTCGGCCACCCCTACTCGAGACCCTGCTCTGTCGCGGACGACGTTGAGTTGTGGCCTCGTCGATCAGTCGGACGCCGTCTCGAGGGGTGCGTCCGCCAACTCCTCGAGTTCTGCGAGCACCGCCTCGGCGTGACCGTCCGGCGACACGTCCTCGAAGACCGCCTCGATCCGGCCGTCGGGACCGACGACGTACGTGTTGCGGAAGACGCCGTCGAAGGTGTTGCCGAACATCTGTTTCTCGCCGTAGGAGTCGTACAGCGTCGCCACCTCGCCCAGCTCGTCCGAGAGCAGGTCGAACGAGAGGTCGTAATCGTCGGCGAAGGTCTCGAGATCGTCGACGGGGTCGTCGCTGATGCCGACGACCGCAGTCTCGAGAGTCTCGAACTGCTCGAGGACGTCGTCGAAGCCGCAGGCTTCCGTCGTACAGCCCTCGGTGTTCGCCCGCGGGTAGAAGTAGACGACGAGTCGCCGCCCCTCGAAATCGGAGAGTCGGACCGTCTCGCCGTGTTGATTGGAAAGTTCGAACTCGGGTGCCGCCTCGCCTACGTCGAGCATACCCCCGTCTTGGCGAGCGCTCGTGTATATTTTATGATCGGCACCGTCTCTCGTGGTATCGGTCGATAACGGCGGTCTTTCTGAGCGGAACAGGATCGCTACGGCCGGAAATCGGACCTTCGAGAGAAATCGAGAGCAACGCTCTCACTCGAGCCGTTCGGCCGCGTCCTGCTCGACGAGCGGATCGGCGTTCTGCTCGGGCAGGGTGACGATGTCGTCGGTCGAGAGCGTGTACTCGCGGTCGTCGATGCCGAGGATGGAACCGACGTCGCGGGTGATGCGGACGGTCGTGCGGTCGACGTCGTCGGCCGGGGTCGACGCGCCGGTATCGTCGGCGCCGGAATCGTCCGCGGCGGGATCACCCGTCGGCGCGCCCGGGTCTGACGGCTCGCTCGAGTCGCCGGGCGGCGCTCGATTGGGATCGGGGGCCGACTCCGCTTCCGGCTCTGGCGAGTCGGGCGGCGCCGTCTCGGCGTCCGAACTGCCGGCGTCGATCGACGACGGCTCGCCGCCCATAACGTCCGCGGGGGAGACGCCGCTCGAGTCGGCCTCCGCGGAGTCGGCGGCGTCCGGCGTGTTCGGCGGTTCCTGCGGCGGTACTGGCGGTCCGTCGTCGTCCGATCCTGGTTCGGGGTCGGCGACGGTCGGTTCGGGTGCAGCACCGGGATCGGAATCGGGACCGGGACCGGGCTCGGCCGACGGATCCGGGCCGCCGGGTTCGGCACTCGGTTCGCGACCGCGGCCGGCTGCGGGGTCGTCGACACCTGTAGCCGCGCCACCCGGCTGCTCGGTTTCGACGCCCTCGAGGACGTCGAGCACGCGGGACTTGTTCGACTCGATGCGATCCACGAGGTCGTCGAACAGGTCCGCCTCCTCTGCCGTGAGCCCCTCGTCGTCGGCCGGCATCCCCGCCGCGGCGAGGCTGGCCTGCTTGACGAGTTTGCCCATCCGGCGCTCGTAGATCGCTTCGACGACGTCCTTCGCCGTCTCGATCTCGTCGGTGAGTCGGCCCACTTCGGGCGAGGAGAAGGGATCCTCAGCTTGCTCGGCCACGCGGTCGCGCTCGTCCTCGAGGTCGGCGATGTACTCGCCGACCTCCTGGTAGAACGAGGGGCGCAGGTTCTGGAGGCTGTCCTTCTGGCGCTCCTTGCTCTGGACCGAGCGTAGTTCGTCTAGGTTCATTCTTTCTCCTTTTCTGCCCTGCCGCGAGCCATCAGGAAGACGGCAACGTACTCCGGAAGTGACTGGTTGCCGTCCGTGATTGTAAAGCTATCTCCTCCGAGTTCGACCTCGCCCCCGTCGGTAACGTTGACGGTGATCTCCTGGCCCGTGAAGGTCTCCGGGACGGCGTCGACCAGCGGCTCGAAGTCCGCGATCTCGTCGCGCTCGAGGCGCACGGTCTTGAGGCCGCTGCCGCCGTGGAGGCTGCCGGGAAGACGGATGAGTCGGTTCGTGTCCGTCGTGACGGGTTCGTCGATCGGCGCGTTGTCCCGCTCGACGGCCCGCTCGGCGAACCGCTGGGCTAACTGCTCGACCGCGGTGTGGACGGTAACGTTGCCCGAATCGAGGCCCTCGCGGTTGTTCCGCGCGGCGTTGAGGGTGGCCTGCGCTTTCCCCTCGCCGATGCCGTCGAACTCCTGCAGTCGCTCGAGGGCCGCGTCCTCCTCCATCGCCAGCAGGTCGTCGACGAAGTCCATGAAGTGGGCGTGAATGCGCTTGCCCCAGCCGCCCTGAATCTGGAGCATTCGGCGCTCCGTGGGGGTCTTCCGGCCGAGGCCGGCGACGGTCTCCGTTTCGATCAGTTCCTCGAAGTCGAGTCCGATCCCACGGACGTAGTCGACGATCTCGCGGCGGTGCTCGCGCTCGAGTTCGAGCACGTTCGCGTCGCGGACGTGGACGTGATAGCCCCGGCCGCCCGAGAAGACGATCTCCATGTTTTGGAAGGCGAAGTCGTTCTCGAGGAAATCCAGCAATCGGAGCAGCGCGTCCTTACACTTCGCGAGCATCTCCGCGTAGGAGTCCTCGCCCAGCGTCACGTTCGGGAGGTGGTCGGCGTCTAAGTCGAAGACGAGGTCGGCCGACTGCCAGTCCTTCTCGTGCATCGAACTCGCGCCGGGGTCGCGAAACCGGCCCGCGGAGAAGTAGACGTGGCGCGGGCGCTTCCGGACGAGAAACTCGGAGAGGTCTCCTAACTCGAGCAGCGAACGGTGGCGGACCATCGTCGTGTCGGGTCCCTCGGTCCAGGGGATGTACCCCCACTCGCGTTCGTTGGCCGCGGGCGGCGGCGTCAGCTCCGTGCGCCGGTAGTGGTCGCGGAATCGCCCCCGCAGGTAGGCCCTCGTTCGCTCCTCCATACGACTCGAGTAGTCGTGGACGGGACGGTATAATCCTGCCGAAAGAGCGGGATTCGAAAGTCGCCGTCCGACGGCGGCTGGCGGAGACCGTCGTCGCTCGTATTCGCCGTCCGACGGCGCGAAACGACGGTCCCGGCACAACCTCTCGTCCCGCGTTGACGGCTCGTCGCCGCTCGCACCGGCTCAGTCGCGTTCGACCGTCACGTAGCGATCCCCGTTCAGGATCGCCGCGACGCGGCCGTGCCAGTCGTCGGCGAAGGCCGCTCGCTCCGCGTCGGTCGCGGTCCCGTCGATCAGTTTCGGCAGGGTGCTCGTCGCGGGCCCGCCAGCGGGGACGTCCTCGACGTGGTAGGTGACCCGGACCGTCTCGTCGGTATCGGTACGGGTCAGTTCGACGGCGACGCCGTCGGCGCCGATCGCTCCGTACCGGAGCAGGTTGCGCCGACCGCCGTGGCCGTCGGCGAGGCCGCCGAAGCCGTCCTCGCCGGCCGCGCCGGTGATGTACGATAGCAGGCGCGCGGTGACGCCGTAGGCGGAATCGTCCCGCGGGTCGCCAGCCAGCACGGCGATCTCGCCGCGGACGGGGAGTTCGTCGCCCGGGTAGAGCGCCTCGAGGCCGTCCTTCGCGATGCGGTAGGCGCCCGCAGCGGTGGGACAGGAGTGGCCCGCGGCTTTCACCACGTCCCGGTAGTCGACGACGATCGGGTCGCCCGGCTCGAGGGCGGCCAGCGCCTCGGCGGCGGGATCGCGTAGTCGGATCGGTTCGACGTCGTAGTCGACGGTCCAGTTCGTTCGGTCGGTTTCAGTGGTGGATTCGCTCATCGGTGATCAGTATCGCAGTAGTCGCATGCCGTTCAGGATGACGAGCAACACGCTGCCGATGTGGACGAGCATGCCGCTGGCCATGTGGACGTAGCCCGCGAAGACGCCGGCCAGTAGCAGGCCGACCGTCGCGACCGCGATCGCGACGTTCTCGAGGACGTTCCAGCGGGTCGCCTTGCTGAGGCGGACGGCGTCGGGAATGCGTCCCAGGTCGTCGGCCATCAGCGCCACGTCCGCCGTCTCGATGGCGGTGTCGGTTCCGGCGGCGCCCATCGCGATGCCGACGTCGGCGGTCGCGAGCGACGGCGCGTCGTTGATGCCGTCGCCGACCATCGCGACGACGTGCCCCGCCGCCTGGAACGACTGAATCGCGTCCTGTTTCTCCTCGGGTAGCATCGCCGCGCGGTAGTCGTCGATTCCGACGGTCTCTGCGACCGCTCGAGCGGTTCGCTCGTTGTCGCCGGTCAGCATCACCGTGCGGACGCCGGCGTCCTGCAGCGCGGCGACGACGTCGGCCGCGTCCTCGCGGAGTTCGTCCCGGAGCGAGACGACGCCAACGACCTCCTCGTCGCGGACGACGTAGACCGCAGTTTCGCCGTTCTCCTCGCGCTTTCGGGCGTACGCTGCGACCTGCTCGGGGAGTTCGACGCCGCGTTCCGCGAGCAGCGACCGGTTGCCGACGACGATCACGCGACCGTCGTGGCGAGCGACGACACCTTTCCCGGGGACGACCTCGAACTCGTCGGGATCGGGAATCCGCCGCTCGAGCACGAGGCCGCCGTCGGTCGCGTACGCCCCGTTCGATTCGCCGCCGAGGTCTCGAGCAGCCTCGAGGATCGCGTCCGCGAGGTGGTGCTCGCTTCGTTTCTCCGCGATCGCCGCCGTCCGCAGCACCTCGCGGTCGTCGACGCCGAACCCCTCGACGTCCGCGACGGTCGTCTCGCCCTTCGTCAGCGTCCCCGTCTTGTCGAACGCGACGAGGTCGATCTTGCCGGCCGTCTCGAGGTGTTCGCCGCCCTTCATGAGCACGCCGGAGCGCGCCGCCGAGCCGATGGCGCTGACGATGCTGACCGGCGGGCCGATCACCAGCGCGCCGGGGCAGCCGATGACCAGCAGCGTCAGGGCCATGACGGCGTCCCCGGTGACGGCGTATGCGCCGGCCGCCAGCGCGACGATCGCGGGCGTGTAGTACGTCGCGAAGCGCTCGATGATGGTCTCCGTCGGCGCCTTCGCCTCCTGGGCCTCCTCGACGCGGCGGATGATCCGCTCGAGCGTGGTGTCCCGACCGGTGCCGGTCGCGACGACCTCGAGGGCGCCCTCCTGGTTGATCGTCCCGGCGTAGACCTCGTCGCCGGCGTCCTTGTGGACGGGGGCGCTCTCGCCGGTGACGGGCGACTGGTCGATCGCGCTCTCGCCGTCCGTGACCTCGCCGTCGACGGGCACCTTCGCGCCGGGCTTGACGACGACCGTCTCGCCGGCCTCGACGTCGCGGGCCGGCACTTCCACTTCTTCGCCGTGACGACGGACGATCGCCGTATCGGGCGTCATCTCGAGCAACTCCTCGAGGGCCGAGCGGGTCTTGCCCATCGTCCGCGCCTCGAGGTAGCTCCCCAGCGCGAACAGGAAGAAGACGGCGGCGGCCTCCCAGTACTCGCCGATGTAGATCGCGCCGACGGCGGACAGGGTGACGAGCGTGTTGATGCCGACGGTGCCGCTGCGCAGCGTGTAGTAGGCCTTCTTCGCGACGTCGTAGCCGCCGACTGCCGCGGCGAGGATCATCAGCGCCGCGCTCAGCCGCGGGACGTCGTGGAAGGTGCCCGCGGCCCAACCGGTCGCCAGCAACAGGCCGCTGGCGGCGACGACAATCGGTTTGCGATAGGTTCGGACGTATCGCTTAACGCTCACGATCGGTCACCGAACCCGGGGCGTGTACCCCTGCTTCGTGATCGCGTTCTCGAGCGTCTCGGCGTCGACGGCCGTCTCGTCGTACTCGATCTCGACGCGGCCGGTCGTGAAGTGGACCGCGGCGTCCTCGACGCCGTCGGTTTTCGTCAGCGCTCGTTCGACGTTGCTCGCGCAGGTCGGACAGTCGAAGTCGGTGACGCGGTATTCGATCTGGGTCATCGGTACTCGAGTCGTCCTACGGCCCGCCCTCCCAAATATATAACTAAAATGACTTGTTTGTGTTGTGAAACAGGCGATCGAACCGGTGAAACGACTCGTCTAGACGGTCGCGCGGTCTGATCGACTTATACGGTGCCGCGCCCAACGGCCGCCATGGCCGAATTCACGTCGGACGTGACGATCGAGGACATCGCCGTCCGCGACACGAACGTCTCGAGCGCCGTCGACGAGCCGATTCGCGCGATGCTCCTCGACATGCTCGCGGAGGGCGAGCGGTCCGTCGCGGACCTCGACGAAGCGCTCGCCGAGCGGGGCTACGACCGGACGCGCAACACGGTGCGCCACCACGTCAACGAACTCCGCGACGCCGGCCTCGTCGAAATCGCGCGCCTCGAGGAGCAGGGCGGCGGGACGACGAAGTACTACCGGGCGAACACGATCGTGTTATCCTACGCCGTTCCAGAGGGCCGTCGTGCGGACGTCGAGGAGATGGCGACGGCGCTCGCTCCCGACGTGGCCGACCTCGTCGCGACTCTCGAGGCCGACTATGGCGAGACGATCGACGAAATCGTCGACGAGATGGTACCCTGCGAACACTGCCGGACCCAGAAGTACGAGATGTATCTCCTGTTGACGGTGCTTCGACGCGCGTTTGTTGCGGGAGCGGTGCGGAGAGACGGTGCCGTCGACGCAGACGTATCCGAGGAGTAACTACGGCTGCGGTCGATCGAGAAGCAGCGTTACCGACGAATCAGATCGGAGAGGCGGTCGGTGATCCCGACGTCGGCGCCGAGTTTCAGGTAGTAGGCGTCGCCGCCGTCCTCGTAGTAGTCGTCGATGCGGCGTTTGATCTCGAACCCGAGGTGTTCGTAGAACTGGAGGGCGTTCTCGTTGCTGGTCCGCGCGTGGCAGGTGATCGTGTCGTGGTCTTCGGCGACGCGGGCGACGAGTCGCTTGCCGATCCCCTCGCCGCGGTAGGCCGGATCGACGGCCAGAAAGAGAATGTAGCCGTCGCGGCGAACGGCCGCGAAGCCGATGAGATCGCCGTCCTGAACGTAACAGTGGACCTTCGAGCGTCGATACGCGTCGGTAAAGAACTTGCGCCGCTGTTTGAGCACCCCCTCCTCCTCGTTGATCCGCTCTTTGAGCTCCCAGGCATCCTCGACGTAGTCGTCACTCCCCGGCGTGACGACCCGACTGTCGATGTTGACGCTCACTACCAGACGGTAACATCGTCGTCAATATAATTCCTCCGGCAGCGATCGCAACCGCCTCTGTTCGTCGGTCTCCGTTCCGGTCGTCGGCGAATTCGTTGACCGCCGATTTCGCTGATTCGGTCCGCAACCGGAGCCCGTGCGCATGACACACGCTAACGCGGCTGTCAGTCGATCTACCGATGGATCTCGCGGGCGGCCGCGGCGACGATCAGGCGCTCGAGACCGGAAGCGACGGGCATACGGTACCGGCCGCCGAACCGCCGAGCGATGGGCTACGAACTGCGCGATCACACGGCCGACGTCGCGGTCGCGGCGACCGGCGACTCGCTCGAGGAGGTCTTCGCGTCGGTCGCGGACGGGCTCGCGGCCGCGTCGTGCGACGAGATTCCGGCCGCGGACGCGGACGAGGACGGGAGCGGCGACCGGTTTTCCTTTGCCGTCGCCGCCGAGAACCGCGACGCGTTGCTGTTCGACTATCTGGACGAGGTGATCTACCTGCGCGACGTGCGCGCGGAACTGCCGGTCGACCACCGCGTCGAGGCGATCCGCGAGCCCGGCGAGGCGACCGACGACGAGACGGACGACGACCGCTGGTCCCTCGAGGCAACCGCCCGCGGCGTCCCGCTCGGCGAGATCGACGCCCGCGAGGTGAAGGCCGTCACTTACTCCGAGATGGAACTCGAGCGCCGGGACGACGGCTGGGGAGCGTACGTCGTCTTCGACGTGTAAGGCGGCCGTATCGCCTGCGCCGGAGACGTTCGCAAATACTTATGCAAACAGCATTAGAAGATCGCGGACGTGCCGCCCTCTATCCCCTTCATCGACCGAGATACCGGAACGCTGGATACGACCGAAATTATCCTCGAGGCGATCCCGCTCGCCAAACTCGTCGGCGGGATCGTTGCGGTCGCACTCGTCCCGTTCGCGATGGCGTTTCTGCTTCGCGGATCGGTGCTTCTCGGTGCGCTTTTCTCCGCCCTCGGGCAGTTCGTCCTCGCCGTCGGGGCCGGAATCGTCCTCATCTACGCGATCGTTCGCGCGCTGCAACTCGCGGACGGAGAGTACGCGGCCGATCGGTAGCGCTCGCTGCTGCATGTTTTTTCCGCTCGCTCGAGGAACGGACCGCCGTCCGGCCGTGACTATTTGGCGCCGATCCGCGTACCCTCGAGACGTGACTCCGTCCGGACTCTCGCCTCGAACCGACGCCGGTCGAACGCTCTCGAGGGCGATCCGATGCGTGCTAGTCGCCGTCTGCGTCGGAACCGCCGCAGTCGGCACCGCAAGTGCCCACGAGGAGTACGTCGTCGACGACGAACACGCGGTCGACCTCGGGGAGTTCCTGACCGAGGCGGTCACCGACCCGCTCGTCGTCGGACCGTTGCTGGGCGGCGCGCTCGCCGTCCTCGCGCTCGTCGGCGGCTACCTCGCCGTTCGACCGTTCCGGCGAGACATTACTGCGTTTCGGACCGCGATGGACGAGTACCGCGCGTACGTCCCCTGGCTCCTGCGGATCTCCTTCGGCATTCCGCTGATCGGGGCAGGGTTCAGCGGTTACTTCATCAGCCCCGCAGTCGAGGTCGACCTCCGACTGCTGCAGGTGGCGCTCGGCTTTCTCCTGCTGTTCGGGCTGGCAACGCGGCTCGTCGCGCTGATCGGCCTCGTCGCCTACCTCGTCGGCCTGATCCGCTGGCCGACGCTGTTGTTGCAACTCGAGTTCGTCGGCGGTCTCGCAGCGATCGCGCTGGTCGGGAGCGGCAAGCCGAGCGCCGATCACGTCCTCCAGCAGGTTGCGGGCACGTCGGGGACGGTCTACCGGCAGTTCGATCCGGTCCACCGTCGGGCGCAGGCGTTCCAAGCATGGATCAAGGCGTACGAGCGCGTGTTCCCGACGATCACGCGGGTCGGCCTCGGCGCGACGTTCGTCGTTCTCGGCGTGGGCCAGAAGCTCCTCCGGCCCGGAATCGCCCTCGCGGTCGTCGAGCGGTACGACCTGACGGCGGTCGTTCCCGTCGCGCCGGAGTTGTGGGTGCTCGGCGCGGGGCTGGCCGAAACGGCCCTCGGGCTGGCGCTCATCCTCGGCCTCTTCACTCGCGCGACCGCCGTGACCGCGATCGGAATGTTCACGCTCACGCTGTTCGCGCTGCCCGACGATCCCGTCCTCGCCCACGTCGGGCTGTTCGGGATGGCGTCGGTCCTGCTCATTACGGGAAGCGGCCCCTATGCCGTCGACGAGTACCTCGAGACCCTCATGGGCGATACCGAGCCCACGGACGCCGCACAGGCCGAGGTCGCCGACGTGCCCTGAGAGCCCGTCGCGCCGCGATCGCCGTGCGAACCGCTCCCGACCCACCGCGGGAGACGAACGTTCTTTCACCGTCCGGAGCGGACGCTCCCGTATGAGCAAGCCCACGTTCGACGCGGACGGTATCACGCTCGAGCAGGTGCGCGAGTTCGTCTGGGAGATTCCGCAGGAGGGCGACATGCGCACACCCGCTCGAGTGCTGGCCAGCGAATCGCTCCTCGAGGAGATCAAGGAGGACAAGACGCTCGAGCAACTCAAAAATACGACCCACCTGCCCGGGATCACCAACTACGCGATCTGCATGCCCGACGGCCACCAGGGCTACGGCTTCCCCGTCGGCGGCGTCGGCGCGCTCGACGCCGAGAACGGCTGTATCTCGCCGGGAGCGGTCGGCTACGACATCAACTGCGGCGTCCGGATGATGCGGACGAACCTGACTTACGACGAGCTCCAGGGTCGCGAGGAGGAACTCGTCGACTCCCTCTTTGCCAATATCCCGTCGGGCCTCGGCGGCGGCGGCATCGTCGAGGCCGGCGTCGACACCGTCGAGGAAATCTTAGAGCGCGGCGTCGACTGGGCGCTCGAGAACGGTCACGCCGTCGAGGAGGATCTGCTACACTGCGAGGACGAGGGGATGCGCGCGGGCGCCGACGCCGACAAGGTCAGCCAGAAGGCCAAGGACCGCGGGAAGAACCAGATCGGCTCGCTGGGCTCGGGCAATCACTTCCTCGAGGTACAGCGCGTGACCGACGTCTTCGACGACGACGTGGGGGAGGCGTTCGGCCTCGAGGAGGACCAGATCGTCGTCCTGATCCACTGCGGCTCGCGCGGGCTGGGCCACCAGACGTGCAACGATTACCTTCGCAAGATCGAACAGCAACACCAGGGCCTGTTGAACCAGTTGCCGGACAAGGAACTGGCCGCGGCGCCCGCAGGGTCGCAGCTGGCGGAGGACTACTACGCGGCGATGAACGCGGCGATCAACTTCGCGTGGGTCAACCGCCAGCTGATCATGCACCGCACGCGGCAGGTCTTCGAGCGGGTGTTCGATCGATCCTGGGAGGAGATGGACATGCACCTGCTGTACGACGTGGCCCACAACATCGCGAAGAAGGAGACTCACACCGTCGACGGTGAGGAGCGCGAGCTCTACGTCCACCGCAAGGGCGCGACGCGCGCCTTCCCTGCCGGCCACCCCGAAGTCCCGAAGGCCTACCGCGACGTCGGCCAGCCGGTCATCATCCCCGGCAGCATGGGCGCCGGTAGCTACGTCCTGCGCGGCGGCGAGAACTCGATGGACCTCACGTTCGGCTCGACCGCCCACGGCGCGGGCCGGCTGATGAGCCGCACGCAAGCGAAGAACGAGTTCTGGGGCGGCGACGTGCAACAGCAACTCGAGGAGCAGGATCGGATCTACGTGAAGGCCCAGTCGGGCGCGACGGTCGCCGAGGAGGCGCCGGGCGTCTACAAGGACGTCGACGAGGTCGTCCGCGTCTCGGACGCGCTGGGGATCGGCGACAAGGTCGCCCGGACGTTCCCCGTCTGCAACATCAAGGGCTGAATCCCACTACTTCAGTCGGAACGGATTCTCGTCGTCTCCGTCCGTTCCGTCCTCGCCGTTTTCGTCGCTCACGTACGGTTTCCGCGCCGTGATCGTCACGGTCGCCTCGGGGTCGTCCTCGTCGGCCCACGGGCTGTCGTAGGCCGATATCTCGAGGTCGGTAACGTCCCAGCCTTCGTTTTCGACGAGTTCGACGAGCCGGCGCTGGTCCGCGAGCATGTCCTCGTCCATGCGTCCCCGTTCGTCGGTGAGCGGGGTAGGTCTTCCGCCGGCGCGCGGCCGAGTACGATCACGCGATCTCCCGCGATCCCCGCGTCGGTGCTACCGACGAGTGGCGTCACGCTCCCTCGCGTTCCGGCCCGATGCTGACCACCTCCTCGACGAGCGTCCGGTGGGCCCGCCGGAGCCGCTCCGACAGCGCCTGGTGGGAGACGCCGAGTTCGTTCGAGAGATGCTCCATGTCCATATCGCGGGGAATCTCGTAGTAGCCGCGCTCGAGGGCTGCGACCAGCGTCTCGTACTGGGCGTCGGTCAGGTCGTACCGGTTGTGCCGATCCTCCTCGACGCGGTGGATCTTCTGGATGCTAACGGATATCCCCTCGTCGGTCGCGAACTCGTAGACGTTCGACAGCGACTCGCGCTCGGGAAAGAGCACCCGAAACTGCCACTGGGTGCCCTCGACCCACGCGTCGAGCACCGTCGCTTTCTCCTCGGTTAGCAGGCGGATCATCACGGTCACGTCGTCGACCCAGTTCATTCGGTAGAGCCGCTCGTCGTCGAGGTCGGTCAGCAGTTCGAACGCCTCGACGCTCGGATCGGCCTCGAGGCGGTCGGCGACGACCGACAGCGTCGACTCGTCGCCGGAAAACCAGACGTAGGGCATGACGTGGTCTGGATCGTAGGCGACGACGCGCTCGATTTCGACGTCGACGTCGCCGCTCTCCTCGAGCGTATGGCGCAATGCGAACTCCGCGGCGGGAATGGCGAGTTTGGCAATCGTACTCATGGGGTTGTGAACCACGCCCTCCCTCAAGAGTGCTATACCCGGTCCGATCCTGTCATGGACCGAAACGTTCGTCCGTGATAACTGGACGAGCGACCGCAGCGGCCGCGATACGAAACCGAAATCGGTTACGGAGGGCGGAAATACCCGGCGAGTTTAAGCGGATCCGACTGCAATTGCGTAGCATGCTCACCGACGAGTTCGGACGCGAGGTCACGGGCGTCCGCGTCTCCCTTACCGATCGGTGCAACTTCGACTGCGTCTACTGTCACAACGAGGGGTTGGGTGACACGCGGGGACCGATGGATCCGCAGGACGACGAGATGGACACCGACGACGTCGTCCGGTTTCTCGAGGTCGCCGCCGAGTTCGACGTCGACGCCGTCAAATTCACCGGCGGCGAGCCGATGCTCCGCCAGGATTTAGAGGAGATCATCGAACGCACACCCGATCAGATGGAGGTCTCGCTAACGACCAACGGCACGTTCCTGCCGGGCCGCGCCGAGGACCTCGTCGACGCCGGCTTAGAGCGCGTCAACGTCTCTCAGGACGCGCTCGATCCCGCAGACTTCGCCGAGATCACCAAAAGCGGCGCCTACGAGAAGGTTCTCGAGGGGGTCGACGCCGCGCTCGAGGCCGGCCTAGACCCGGTCAAACTCAACATGGTCGTCTTCAAGCATACGGCGGGCTACGTGCCCGAGATGGTCGACCACGTCGCGAAACACGACGGCCTCCAGCTCCAACTCATCGAGTACATGCCGGAGCTAACCGGCAAACCGGAGTGGAACATCGACATCGAGCGGGTTCACAACTGGCTCGAGGAACGGGCCGTCGAGGTCGAACACCGTGAGATGCACGACCGACGGCGGTACTGGATCGCCGAGGGTGCAGTCGACGACGAGGACGCCGGCGACGTGACACTCGAGGCCGCGGACCGATCGGAACTGGGGATGGTCGAGATCGTCGACCCCGTCGAGAACCCGACGTTCTGCGCGAACTGCCACCGGGTTCGGGTCACCCACGAGGGCTACCTGAAGGGCTGTCTCAACCGCAACGACGACCTCAAGTCGATGGGCGAGATGACCAAACCCGAGATCCGCGAGGCCTTCCGCGAGGTCGTCGCGAACCGCGTCCCCTACTACGGCGAGTACATGGTCAAAAACGACGACGGCGAGTGGGTGGTCAACGACGAGTACATCGAGAAGTACGCGCAGGCCTGATCGCTCGCTTCTCCGCCGTTCCCACTGCTCCTTTCTCCGCTCGAGTCACCGCCGCCGCGATCGACTCGAGCGGCCCGACCGCCGCGTTCCCGAACCGTCGCGGCCCGATCCGAGCCCGACCGTCACGAGCAACCCGGCGACCAGCAGCAGGACGACCGCCGCGACCGGCTGGCTGCCCGCTCCGGCGACGTACACCGCGTAGCCGATCGTCCCCGTCACCAGCCCGACCAGCAGACTCGAGACGATCGCGACCGCCTCGAGGCGGATCGTCCGCGCTTCGCGTCCGAGTTGCTCCCCGACGTCGATCGCGGTGTGGGCGAAGTCCCACGCCAGCACGGTCGCGATCGTCCCGACGATCGTGGCCGCGACGGGCGTCGCCTCGAGGCCGCCGGCGACGACGCCGAAGAAGAGCGCGACCGCGCCGACGTCGGCCGCCGTCCGGTGGCCGAGGACGAGCGCAGCGGCGAGGGCGAGCGCGCCGACGGCGCCGAACGCGAGCCCGGCCGGCGCAGCGGCGCCGGCGAAGACGGCGACGAGGGCGGCCAGCGCGGCGGCGACGCTCGCGACGCGAGTCGGTTTGCGCGTGATATCGACGCTGGCGCCGTCCGCGACCTCGTCTTCGCCTTCGGTCTCAGCCCGGTCGCGGTCGCCTGCACTGTCGTCGCTCGGCGTCTCGATCGCCGTGTCGGTCGCCGCCGTCGCGCCGCTCATGCGCGACCACCCCCGCGAGCGTAGCGCGCGAACACGTCGTCGATCGTCTCGTCGGCCGGCCAGTCGATCACCGGAATCCCGATCCGCTGGAGGTCGAATCGCCGAACGCGGCGGGCGACGGACGCGAGCTGGTGGCCCGCCGTCCGGTCGGCCGTCGGATCCGGACTGACGACCGTCACGGGGTGGCCCCGCGACTCGAGTCGCCGCGCGATCGTGACGGCGCCGGTATCACAGAGCGGCGTCAGCAGGACGATCTGCGTTTCCGCCGAGAGCCGGCGCCGGATCGTCCGGAGTTGCGGGAGCCAGCGGCTCTCCGAGCGCGGCGGCGTCGAATCGAACTGCGGATGGGTCGCGAGCAGGTCCTGGAATCGGATCTCGTGGTGGCGGCCCGACGCCGGCGCGAGCCAGCACGGGTCGGCGTCGCTCGGCGCGCCGGCCTCGAACTCGCGGCCGATCGGCCCGAGCGCCGCGAGCCCCACGGTGTCGCCGTCGGCCAGCAGCGAGGCGGCGATCCGCCCCGCGGCGGCGACCGAGCGGTCGACGGCGTGAGTGCCGTCGGGGTCGGGCGCGAGAAACGCCGCCTTCCGCGCGTCGATCAACACGACCACGCGGGCCGCCCGCTCCTCGTGGAACTCGAGAGTTGCGAGTTCGCCGGTCTTCGCGCGGCGGTTCCAGTCGACCCGCGAGAGCGGGTCGCCGGCGCGGTACTCCCGCACCGAGTGGAACGTCGTTCCGGACCCGCCCTCGTCGGTCGTCAGGCGCCCGGCGAACGACGCCGCGGTGGCCCGCAGCGGCACCGGCGCCTCGATCGGCCGCAGCGTGGGTTCGCAGACGACGGTGGTCTCGCTACCGACGAGGAACTCCCGCTCCCGCGACCGCGAGACGTCCCGGACGATCGCGAGCGCGGGGTCGAACTCGTGGGTACCCCGTCGGACGGCGACGGTGTACTCGAGCGCGACCGACTCGTGGGGTCGCAACGCGGTTCCGAGCCGGTTCGAACCCTCGATGACGGCCAGCCCCGGCGGCACGCCGTCGACGAGCCGGAGGTCCGGAACGAACCGCCCGCTCTCGTTGGTGATCGTGACGGTGACGTCGATTTCGTCGCCCGGTTCGGGGTCGTCGTCGCTCAGTTCGCGCGCGATGGCGAGATCCAGTTCCGGGGGTTCGAACGCGCGGGAGAATCCCGCGTAGCCGACGCCGACGACGCCGGCGAGCACGACGCCGGGCGATTCCGCGAGCGCGCCGATCCCGACGGCGAAGAGCGCGACGACGCCGATCCCGGTCCAGTAGTTCGTCGACCGCTGCGCGGACGGTTCGACGCCGGACACCGATCTGGCGGTCGTCCGCGAGTCGCCGCCGGTGCGGTCGATCCGCTCGTCCTCGTAGGCGGGCAGCGGCCTCGAGTCGCCGTCGGCGCCCGCGTTCTCGTTCGCGTACCCGATCGCGACGATGGCGGCGACGGCGTGGCGGACGCCCGCCTGGAACGACGTGTCGCGACCGGGGTTCAACAGCCGCGGGAGCCAGTCGCCGAGCGACGCGGACGTGTCCTTCCGTTCCGAGAGGAACCCGGCTGCCGTCGCGTCGTCCGTCCAGGAGCCGTCTTCGAGCCGATCGGCCGCTTCCTCCGCCGAGTATCCGCCGAATCGGGTGAGCGCGGCGATCGCCGCGAGGCGCAGCCCGCCGGCGATCCGTCGGCTGCCGGCGGAGTACTCCCCGGCCATCGTTCGGAACTCGCCGATCGCGTCGGAGACCGTCGCACCGGGTGCGGGTACCGGCGTTCGGTGCTCCGGCGTCGGCGTCTCGGCCTGACGCCGCACGCCGCGCCGTCGGAACACGGCGACGACGCCGATCCCCGTGGCGAGGAGGCCGACGACCAGGACGACCCAGCCGTCCAGCGGGACGGCGACGACGCCGGCACTGATGGCGATCGCGCCGACGAACGCAACCACGCCGAGGACGAGCGCGAGTCGGCGGCCGGTTATCGTCGTCATCGCCCGCCACCTCCGCTCGCGTCCCTACCCGTTCCCGCGTCGTCGGTTCCGCCGTCCGTCCGATCGCCTCGCTCGTCCCCGGCCGCGTACTCGTCCTCGATCCGCCGCAGCACGTCGACCGCGCGCGTTTCCATCTCGGAAGTCGTCTCGACGTCGCCGTATCGGACCTCTTCGAACAGTCGGGTAAGTTCGCCCACGTACTCGCGATCGATCCCCGCCTCGACCGCGGCCGTCGCGAACTCCCGCGGCGTGCTCGAGTCCGGCCGGTCGACCTCGAGGAGGGCGGTCATCTCCTTCCAGGCGCGGTAGATCTCGTTGTCGACGTCGGTCGCTGCGCCGTCGATCCGATCGGCCGCACGTCCGGCTGCGCTGCCGACGGCGGCGGCCTCGGTCCCCGACTCGTCGGGCTCGTTCTCGACGACGGGTGGCGCGTCCGATTCCGAGTTTCCGCCGCGTCGGCTCACGAGGAGCCCGCCGACGAAGATCGCGGTGATAACTGAGAGGACGAACAACAGCGGGCCGGTCGAGAACGAGTCGGTCTCGCCCTCGCCGGAGCCGAAATCACCCCCGCCGCTCGAGTTGTTCACCGTCGCCGGCTCCTCGATCGGCTGGGCGTCGAGCTCGGGCGAGAACCCCTGAAACAGGAACGCGAACAGGAGGGCGCCGACGAGGCAGACGGCCAGCACGACGGCGATCATCTTGACCGCGTCCCGACGGTACGCGAGTAGGTACCAGACGAGCGCGACCGCGATGATGATTAGCACAGCGTACACGAGATACTCGAGGAACGGCGGCGCATCGCCGCCCGCGACGGGCTGGGTGGGCATCGGCTGTTGGCCGGGACCGCCGCCCTCTCCGGGGCCGACACCCTCGGAACCGCCGGTCTCGAGCGGATTTTCGATCGTCGCGGCTGCGAGCGCAATTGCGGCGATCGCACTGACCGCGGCGAGGAGTCGAACGAGACGTGTATTGCTTGACACGTGTTGACACCACCTTCTGCCGCTTCACTAATAAGTTGTATTCATCGAATGAACGGTGTCGGGTCGTCGAGAGTTTGCGTCGATCGATCGGCGGCGTCGATTCGGTCGGCCCTCGACGACCGTCGACTCCGTCGCTCGATCACGAGGACCCGAGCGACGGGAAAACGATCGTGTGGTACCGTCGGCCACCCGTTACTTTCATTCGTTGCGCTTAAGTACCAGACGGGAGTACGTTCGAGTGCGATACGTGTAGGGGAGCGATCCCCGAGTCCGAGAGGGCGATGATAGCACACGGTGTCGTGGTAGCCAAGCGGCCCAAGGCGCATGGTTGCTAACCATGTGGCGTCAAGCCTCCGGGGTTCGAATCCCCGCCACGACGTCGGACTTACCGGACTGACGTTTTCCGTCAGTCGTTTGCACCGCACGCAGACCAGACACACATACCCAACATATGAGCGCGGAAGAACCCCAAGAACAAGAGGAGGACGAAGACCTTCAGTACTTCGTCCGCATCGGTCAGACCGACCTTGACGGGACGAAGTCCGTCGAGCGCTCGCTGACGGAGATGAACGGGATCGGTCACCGGACCGCCCGGATCATCGCCCAGGAAGCGGGCGTGGACCGAACGGCGACGTTCGGTCGACTCGACGACGACGTCATCGACGAGGTCGTCGAACTCGTAGAGAACTACGCCGACGAAGTTCCCGACTGGCTCAACAACCGGCCGGAGGACTTCTACACCGGCGAAACGACCCACGAGATCGGCAACGATCTCGAGCTGACCCGGCAGCACGACATCAACCGGATGAAGATGATCGACTCCTACAAGGGCGTTCGCCACAAGCGCGGCCAGAAGGTCCGCGGCCAGCGAACGAAGTCCACCGGTCGTACGGAGGGCACCATCGGGGTCAACGTCGAAGAGATCCGCGAAGAACAGGCCGAAGAGGCCGCCGAAGAGGGTGAGGGCGAATAATGCCGCTCGGAACGAAGACCAAGCAGTACGAGACTCCGAACCACCCCTACCAGGGTGAGCGCATCGCCAACGAACACTCCCTTATCGACCGCTACGGCCTAAAGAACAAGGAAGAGCTCTGGCGAGCGCAGTCCGAGCTTCGCTCCTACCGGCGCGAGGCTCGCGACCTGCTCGGTCAGGCTCAGGGCGACGAGACCGTCCAACGACGCTCCGAGGAGTTCCTCGGTCGACTCAAGCGCGTCGGCATCCTCGACGAAGCCGACGAGCTCGGCGCCGTCCTGTCGCTCGAGGTCGAAGACATCCTCGAGCGCCGACTCCAGACGGTCGTCTACCGGAAGGGACTGGCCAACACGACCCAGCAGGCCCGCCAGTTCATCACGCACGGCCACATCGTGGTCGACGGGCAGCGCCACCGGGTTCCGTCCTACGTCGTCGACGTCGACGAGGAGGACCTCGTCGAGTTCGACGAGACGAGCCCGCTTGCGGACGAACTCCACCCCGAACGAGCGGAGGGTCAGTAAACCATGAGTCAGGACGACGAAAAGTGGGGCATCGCCCACGTGCACGCATCGTTTAACAACACCGTCATGACCGTGACGGACCTCACCGGCGCGGAGACGATCGCCAAGTCCTCCGGCGGGACGGCGGTCAAGCAGAACCGCGACGAGGCGTCGCCGTACGCGGCCATGCAGATGGCCGAGTCCGTCGCCGAGGAGGTCAAGGCTGCGGGCATCACCGGACTCCACGTGCGAGTCCGCGGCCCCGGCGGCAACCTCCAGAAATCCCCCGGTCCCGGCGCGCAGGCGACGATCCGCGCGCTTGCCCGCTCGGGCATCGAAATCGGGCGCATCGAGGACGTCACGCCGATCCCGCACGACGGATCGCGCGCACCCAAAGGCAAGGGCGGCTACTAGACCATGAGCGAAGAGTACGACGTCGAGTTCGTCGAACGCGACGACCGCGAGGCGCGGTTCCTCGTCCGCGGCGTGACGCCCGCGTTCGCCAACGGCATCCGCCGCGCGATGCTCGCCGACGTGCCGACGATGGCGATCGACACCGTTCGCTTCGTCGAGAACTCGTCGGTGATGTTCGACGAGCAACTCGCCTTGCGGCTCGGGCTCGTCCCGCTGACGACCCCGCCGGAAGACGAGTTCGGCGAGGACGCCACCGTCACGCTCTCGATCGACGTCGAAGGGCCCGCAACCGCCTACTCCGGCGATCTCGAGTCCAGCGACGAGCTCGTCCAACCCGCGGACGAGAACGTTCCGATCATCGAACTCAAGGACGACCAGCGCCTCGAGGCCGAGGCCGACGCCGTACTCGATCGCGGGAAGGACCACGCCAAACACCAGGGCGCGGTCGCGGTCGGCTACCGACACCTCCAGCGGGTCGTCGTCGAAGACGACCTGCCGGAGTTCGAGGAGTCCGAGGCCCAGATCGTCCGCGGCGTCGTCGAGGACGACGGCGAACTCGTTCCCACGAGCGAGTTCGACCACGACCTCTCGAACCGCTACCCCGACAAGCAGGTGTCGGTCGAGGACGTGCCCAACGCCTTCGTCTTCCACGTGGAGACGGACGGCTCCTTCACCGTCGAAGAGCTCGTGACTCGAGCCGCCGAGACGATCGAATCGCGCGCAACTGAACTCGAAGAAGCGGTACAGCTTTAGACGAACATGACCCGACGCCCCCGACCCATCGTGTCTGCGTGTCTGCGCGAGGACGGCACCGTCCGTTCCGGCGCCGTGAGCCGCGAGGCCGGGACGGCAGCGTCCTCGTTCGATGGAATCGAAAGGGGTTTGAAGGGGCGACGGGTACACGGAAGTGCGAGCAGGGATAGCCAAGTCAGGCCAACGGCGCAGCGTTCAGGGCGCTGTCTCGTAGGAGTCCGCAGGTTCAAATCCTGCTCCCTGCATCAATCCCACTTCCGTTTCTCTCACATCGGTACCACGCGACCGACGAGCGTTGCGACCGGTCGGGGTCGGCTTCGACCTCTCGGACGCAGTGCTCGAGTCGTCGGTCGTCGGTATTGCAGTCACCGTCACAGACACAATCACTACAGTCGCGGTTGCCACACGACGTGTCGCAACCGCTCGCAGTTATTTGGAGGATACCAATGAGTAGCAAAACGAATCCGAGGCTCACTGATCTCATCGCCGAGCTGAAGTCGACGTCCCGCGAGACGGACGCCGACGTCTGGCGAGACATCGCGGATCGACTCGAGAAGCCCCGGCGCACCCACGCTGAGGTTAACCTGGGCCGCATCGAGCGATACGCACGCGAAGAAGAGACCGTCGTCGTTCCCGGCAAGGTGCTGGGTTCGGGCGCACTGCAGAAGTCGGTCACCGTCGCAGCCGTCGACTTCAGTTCGTCGGCCGAGACGAAGATCGATCAGGTCGGCGAGACCGTACAGCTCGAGCAACTGCTCGAAGAGAACCCCGAAGGATCCGACGTGCGGGTGATCGCATGAGTGTGAACATTTCCGACTTCGACGCCGACGTCGTCGTCGACGCCCGGGACTGCATTCTCGGTCGCGTCGCCAGCGAGGTCGCCCAGCGCGCGCTCGACGGCGAGCGCGTCGCGGTTGTCAACGCCGAGGACGCGATCATCACCGGCGACAAGGAAGACATCTTCGAGACCTACCGAACCCGGCTCCAGCTGGGTTCCGACAGCGGCCCCTACTACCCGAAGCGACCGGACACGATCTTCAAGCGGTCCATCCGGGGCATGCTGCCGTACAAGAAGCCGCGCGGTCGCGAGGCGTTCGAGAACGTCCGCGTCTACGTCGGCAACCCCTACGAGGACGAGCAGGACGCCCAGATCCTCGAGGGAACGTCGCTGGATCGGCTTTCGAACATCCGCTTCGTCCAGCTGGGCGAAGTCGCGGACCAACTGGGTGCTAACGTCACATGGTAACCAACACGAGTGGCAAGAAAAAGACGGCCGTCGCTCGCGCCACCGTGCGCGACGGAGAGGGTCGCGTGCGAATCAACTCCAAGCCGGTCGAGCTGGTCGAGCCGGAGATGTCCCGGCTCAAGATGCTCGAGCCGTTCCGCATCGCGGGCGAGGACCTGCGAAGCGAGATGGACATCGACGTCCGCGTCGAGGGCGGCGGTATCAGCGGGCAGGCGGACGCCGTCCGCACCGCCATCGCACGCGGTATCGTCCAGCACACGAACGACGCCGAGCTCCGGGACGCGTTCATGGAGTTCGACCGTTCGCTGCTGGTCAACGACGTTCGCCAGTCCGAACCGAAAAAGTGGGGCGGCCCGGGCGCTCGGGCGCGCTACCAGAAGTCCTACCGCTAAGGTGATCCACTCATGATGGTACCGGTCCGGTGTTTCACCTGTGGCAACGTCGTCGGCGAACACTGGGAGGAGTTCGACGAGCGAGCCAACGAGGGCGACGAGGATCCCGAGAAGGTCCTCGACGAGCTCGGCGTCGACCGCTACTGCTGTCGGCGGATGCTCGTCAGTCACACCGACCTCGTCGACATCGTCTCCCCCTACCAGTAACGCACCACCCAACCTATGCAACAGCAACGACACAACCGCTACGAGAAGGCGCGAATCCTCGGTGCGCGAGCGCTGCAGGTGTCCTACGGGGCGCCCGTACTGATCGAAACGGATCAGACGCAGCCGATCCTGATCGCCGCCGAAGAGTACGACGCCGGCGTGTTGCCCTTTACCGTCAAACGGGGGAACGAGTGAGATGACGCTGATCACAGACATCCGACTCCGACGGATCCTCGACTCGCGCGGCAACCCGACCGTCGAAGCCGACGTCGTCACCGAGAGCGGCGGCTTCGGCCGTGCAGCAGCACCGAGCGGTGCCAGCACCGGCGAGTACGAAGCCGTCGAGCGACCGCCGACCGAGGCGATCGCCGCGGCCCGCGAACACGCCGTCCCCCGACTCGTCGGGGAGGCTTACGCCGGTAACCAGCGCGAAGTCGATTCGATCCTGCGCGCCGCCGACGGCACCGACGACTTCTCCGAGATCGGCGCCAACAGCGCGGTCGCCATCTCGATGGCCGCCGCGAAGGCCGGCGCCGACGTGCTCGGCGCGCCGCTGTTCCAGCACCTCGGCGGCACCTTCCGCGGGGAGAACTTCCCGACGCCGCTCGGTAACGTCGTCGGCGGGGGCGAACACGCCGCCGACGCGACCGACATTCAGGAGTTCCTCGCGGCGCCCGTCGGCGCACCGAGCGTCGAGGACGCCGTCTTCGCGAACGCTGCCGTCCACGCCGAAGTCGCCGACCTGCTCGAGGAGCGCGGTCACCCCTCCGGCAAGGGCGACGAGGGCGCGTGGGCACCCTCGATCGACGACGCGGAGGCGTTCGAAATCGTCGACGAGGCGGTGTCGACGGTGCAGGACGAGGTCGGCTTCAACATCGGCTTCGGCCTCGACGTCGCGGCCGCCGAGATGTACGACGCTGACTCGGAAACCTACGAGTACGAGTCGGCCGGCATCAGCCGCGACACGGAGGAACAGATCGAGTACATCGCTGATCTCGTCGAGGAGTACGACCTCGTCTACGTCGAGGATCCGCTCGACGAGGACGACTACGACGCGTTCGCCGACCTCACCGACGAGGTCGGCGACCAGACGCTGATCTGCGGCGACGACCTGTTCGTCACGAACACCGACCGTCTCGTCGACGGGATCGATCGCGGCGCGGCGAACAGCATCCTGATCAAGCCGAACCAGATCGGCACGCTGACCGACGCCTTCGACGCGATCGAACTCGCCACGCAGAACGGCTACGACTCGGTCATCTCCCACCGCTCGGGCGAGACCGAGGACACGACGATCGCACACCTCGCCGTCGCGACCGACGCACCGTTCATCAAGACCGGTGCCGTCGGCGGCGAGCGAACCGCAAAGCTCAACGAGCTCATTCGAATCGCAGACGACGCGACATGACAGATAACGACACGACCCAAGAAGGGCTCGACGCCGCCGAGGAGGAAATCGACGAGGAGCCAGCCGAAGGGGCTGGCCCCGCCGCCGAGGAGGACGTCGAGCCAGTAGACGAACAGTCCGCAGACGCCGCGGCCGACGAGGCCGAGGCCGACGCAGAAGTAGCCGAGGAAACCGACGCCGAAGAAGCGGAAGACGCCGGTCCCACCCTCGACGACGACGTGATGTCCGACGAGGAAGCGGACCTGCTGATCCCCGTCGAGGACTACCTCGGCGCCGGCGTCCACATCGGTACCCAGCAGAAGACCGCGGACATGGAGCGGTTCATCCACCGCGTCCGGACCGACGGCCTCTACGTGCTGGACGTCTCCAAGACCGACCAGCGCATCCGCACGGCCGCGGACTTCCTCGCCAACTACGACCCCGAGCAGATCCTGGTCACCTCGAGCCGCCAGTACGGTCGCTTCCCGGCCGAGAAGTTCGCCGAAGCGGTCGGCGCTCGAGCGCGCACGGGTCGATTCATCCCGGGCACGCTGACCAACCCCAAGTACGACGGCTACATCGAACCCGACGTCGTCGTCGTCACCGACCCGATCGGCGACGCCCAGGCAGTCAAGGAGGCCATCACGGTGGGCATTCCGGTCATCGCGATGTGCGACTCGAACAACCAGGTCAGCAACGTCGACCTGGTCGTCCCGACCAACAACAAGGGTCGCAAGGCCCTCTCGGTCGTCTACTGGCTGCTCGCCAACGAGGTCCTCGACCGCCGCGGCGCCGAGCCGTCCTACGCCCTCGAGGACTTCGAGAGCTCCGTCTAACGCGGATTTAATTTCGAATCGAATCGATTGCGCTGTTCGTTTTCCCTGTTGGTCACCCCGACAGCCTCGCGTGATGCGTCCTCGAGTTGCAGCTGCATCGCCGACTGTTTCGGTGATCGCTCGAGTCGCTCGAGCGGCGTCGAACCGCGAGCGAAGGAATTACCTCGCGACCGTTCGAAGGGCGCCTATGGACTCCCTACTGTTCGACTTCGAGAAGGAGAAACTCCCCGCGCCGGTCGTCCTCGCGACGATGGGACTGATCGCGCTGTTCGCGCTCGGGATTCCGCTCCGAGTGCTAGTGACGCTGCTGTAACGACCGGTTCACCGCTCTTTCTACACAGCAGCAGTTTCCAGTAACGTCGCGACTCGCTCGGCGGCGTCGACAGCCGTTGCGCCGAACACGTAAGTGGTCGGCTCGATCCCGAACGCGCCCTGATGGTAGGCCACGCGCGGCACGTCGCCGCGCTCCGCGAAGCGATCGCGGAGGTGTTCGCCCCGGTCCTCGTAGTCGGCGTCGAACTCGAGGGGGTCGATCCCGTGCTCGCGAGCAGCGTCGAGAAGCGCGTCGTCGGTCGCGATATTGATCGCGCCGCGGATCTCTGGATCGGCGTCACTGGCCGCGAGAACGGCCGTCGCAACGTGTTTCGATGCGCCGAACTCGGGATTTGCGGGAATCTCGATCCGCCCGCCCATCGCGTAGATCCGGCCGGGGACGGCGGCGACATCCGTTTCGTCGTGCGCGTCCGGTAAGGCCATCCCCACGTTCGTGCCGACGTTCGGGATGTACTGGGCCATGCCGGGGATCGAGGCGAGCGTCCGCGCGGCCGTCCGGACGTTCGCGAGGACGTCCCGCTCGGCCCGCACGTCGGGGTCGAGCCCGCGAACGCACAGGTCACAGCCCAGCCCGCGGAGTTCGGGCATCTCCTCCTCGTGGAGTTCGCAGATGGGGCCGCGGTCCTCGAGGCTGCGGATCAGCGAGAGGAGTTCGGCCAGCGCGTCGTAGCCGTCCATCTCGCCGCCGGCGAGGCCGTCGGCGATGCGCTCGACGGTCGCGACAGTTTCGGGGTCGTCCCGAAAGCGGGCGTCCCCGCCGCCCTCGCCCCCGACGTACTTGCTGACGGCGGCCTGCGTGACGCCGAGTTCGGCGGCGATCTCCCGCTGGGTCAGCCCGCGCTCGGCGAGTTCGGTCGCGAGCATCGCCCGCACCGTCGGCAGGAACCGATCGACGACGAGTTCGCTCGGCAGTACAAGCGACATGCCTCCGCGTTCGACCGACGCCGGCTTAAGTCTGTAATTCCCGTTCCGCGCCGCCGTCCGCGAGAAGGTAGCTATTAAGCGTCGTCGTCCGAACGCTCGGATATGGCAGTCTCGAGCGCTCCCGGGAAGGTGTATCTCTTCGGGGAGCACGCAGTCGTGTACGGCGAGCCCGCCGTCCCGTGTGCCATCGAGCGACGGGCGCGGGTCGGCGTCGAGCAGCGGGCGGACAGCAAACTGCGCGTCCACGCCGAGGACCTGAGTCTGGACGGCTTTACCGTCGAGTACGGCGGTTCGACGGACGATCGACCCGACGTCGACGTCTCGGAGTCGCTGATCAGCGCGGCGATGGGCTACGTCGACGAGGCGATCGCACAGGTTCGCGACGTCACCGACGAGGACGAGGTCGGCTTCGACGTGACCATCGAGAGCGACATCCCGCTCGGCGCGGGACTCGGATCGTCGGCCGCGGTCGTCGTCGCGGCCATCGACGCCGCCGCGCGGGAACTCGGCGTTAGTCTCGAGGCCGACGAGATCGCCGAGCGAGCCTACCGAACCGAACACGAGGTGCAGGACGGGCAGGCCTCCCGCGCCGACACCTTCTGTTCGGCGACCGGCGGCGCGGTCCGCGTCGAGGGCGACGACTGTCGGTCGATCGAAGCCCCCGACCTGCCGATCGTGATCGGTTTCGACGGCGGCGCCGGTGACACCGGCCAGCTCGTCGCGGGCGTGCGCGACCTGCGCGAGGAGTACGGCTTCGCGGCCGACACCGTCGAAGCGATCGGCGACATCGTCAGGCGCGGCGAGGAGGCGCTGGCCGACGGCGACCTCGAGGAACTCGGCCGGCTGATGAACTTCAACCACGGGCTGCTGTCGGCGCTGGGCGTCTCCTCGCGCTCGCTCGACACGATGGTCTGGGCGGCCCGGGACGCCGACGCCTACGGCGCGAAGCTGACGGGCGCCGGCGGCGGGGGCTGTATCGTCGCGCTCGATCCGACGCCGGAGACCGAGACGGCCCTCTCGTTCACGCCGGGCTGCGAGGACGCCTTCCGCGCCGAACTCGCCGAAGCGGGGGTGAAGCGACTCGAATGATCGTCCTGAAACTCGGCGGTAGCGCAATCACGGACAAGGAGCGACCGGAGACGCTCGACGGCGACGCGCTCGGGCGAGCGGCCGACGCGATTAGCGCGGCGCTCGACGGCGGCGACGCCGAGGACCTCGTGATCGTCCACGGCGGCGGCAGCTTCGGCCACCACAACGCGAGCGAACACGGCGTGACGACCGCGGCGGGAACGCGCGACGCCGAGGCGGTCGCCGATATCCACGGCGCGATGAAGACGCTGAACCAGTTCGTCCTCCAGCGGCTCCTCGAGCGGGACGTGAACGCGGTGCCGGTCCACCCGTTCTCGACGGCTCGCCGCGACGCCGACGGGGCGCTTGCGCTGCCGACCGGACAGATCGAGACGATGCTCGCGGAGGGGTTCGTCCCCGTCCTCCACGGCGACCTCGTCGCCCACGCGGGCGCCGGCGCGACCGTCGTCAGCGGGGACGAACTCGTCGCCGCGCTCGCTCGTGATCTCGAGGCCGATCGGGTCGGCCTCTGCTCGACCGTTCCGGGTGTACTGGACGACGAGGACGCGGTGATCGACTGCATCACGTCGTTCGAGGACGTCGAAGCCGTCCTCGGTGCCAGCGACGCGACCGACGTAACCGGCGGCATGGCCGGCAAGGTGCGGACGCTGCTCGATCTCGAGGCGCCGGCGTCGATCTTCGGCCTCGAGGACGTCGAACCCTTCCTCGCGGGTGAGGAACCGGGGACGAAGATCGAGTTCGAGGCGTCCTAGTCGGGACATCGACGGGAACCGGCGAGTCGGACGAGGACGCCGACCCGGCTTCCGCGACCCGATCTTTTTTGCGAGGCGACGTGGCGAATCCGCGCATGGTTTCGATCGATCAAGCGACGGCGGTCGTCACTGGCGGTGGCTCGGGAATCGGACAGGAAACGGCCCTCGAGTTCGCCGAGCGCGGGGCGAACGTCGTCGTCGCGGATCTGGACGTCGACGGCGGCGAGGGGACAGTCGACTCGATCGAGGACGCCGGCGGCGACGCGATCTTCGTCGAAACGGACGTCGCCGACCCCGAGTCGGCCGCGGCGATGGTCGACGCAGCAGTCGACGAGTACGGGAGTCTCGACTGCGCGTTCAACAACGCCGGCATCGGCGGCGAGCGGGCGCCGGTCGACGAGTACGCGCCCGAGGACTGGTCGCAGGTCATCGACGTGAACCTCGTCGGCGTGTTCAACTGCATGAAAGCCGAACTCGAGCGGATGAAAGACCAGGAGTCCGGCGGCGCCATCGTGAACAACTCCTCGATCCTTGGCAAGGTCGGCTTCGCGACGTCGTCGGCCTACTCGGCCGCCAAACACGGCGTCCTCGGGCTGACGAAAAGCGCCGCGCTCGAGAACGGTGAGACCGGCGTTCGCATCAACAGCGTTTGTCCGGGCTTCATCGAAACGCCGCTGATCGAGGAGTCGCTGTCCGACGAGGAGCGAGCGCAGATCGAGGGTATGCACGCGATGAACCGACTCGGCACGCCCGAGGAGGTCGCGGCCGCCGTCGTCTGGCTGTGCAGCGACGAGGCGTCGTTCGTCACCGGCGAAGGGTTCGGCGTCGAGGGTGGCTACCTCAGTCAGTAGCGCTTCGACCTGAGGGAGTCGCCACCGTCGATCGTTCTCACCTCGAGAATCGGACAGGATCAACCCACGGTGTTTTTAACACCCGGGCGTGTAAGGGTACATACCGAGACCCGCGGGCAAGTGCGTTCGGGGCTCACGGTTGTGAGCAACGGCGGATTCGCCGTCCGAACGCATAGCGGGATGGCCGACGCGCTGTAAGACGCCGGGGCCGCATAACCACTAGTCCGCGGACCGTTTCGATGAGAGCCACGAACGCGGCTTTCAGTACAACGAACCATGGAAATCGAAATCGCAACCATAGGCGGCTACGAAGAAGTCGGACGGCAGATGACTGCCGTCCGCGCCGGCGACGACGTTGTCATCTTCGACATGGGTCTGAACCTCTCGCAGGTCCTGATCCACGACAACGTCGAAACCGAACGGATGCACAGTCTCGATCTGATCGACATGGGAGCAATCCCCGACGATCGGATCATGAGCGACCTCGAGGGCGACGTGCAGGCCATCGTGCCCACGCACGGCCACCTCGACCACATCGGGGCCATCTCGAAGCTGGCCCACCGGTACAACGCGCCGGTCGTCGCGACGCCGTTTACGATCGAACTCGTCAAACAGCAGATCGAGGGCGAGCAGAAGTTCGGCGTCGAGAACGACCTCATCAAGATGGACGCCGGCGAAACGATGTCGATCGGCGACAGCGGGCAGGTCGAACTCGAGTTCGTCAACGTCACCCACTCGATCATCGACGCGATCAACCCGGTCCTGCACACGCCCGAGGGCGCGGTCGTCTACGGGCTTGACAAACGCATGGACCACACGCCGGTCATCGGCGACCCGATCGACATGGAGCGGTTCCGCGAGATCGGTCGCGAGGGCAACGGCGTCCTCGCCTACATCGAGGACTGTACCAACGCGAACAAGAAGGGGCGCACCCCCTCCGAGAACGTCGCCCGCGAGCACCTCCGGGACGTCCTCTACAGCATGGAGGACTACGACGGCGGCATCGTCGCGACGACCTTCTCGAGTCACATCTCGCGCGTGACGTCGCTGGTCGAGTTCGCCAAGGACATCGGGCGCCAGCCCGTCCTGCTGGGCCGCTCGATGGAGAAGTACTCCGGAACCGCCGAGCGCCTGGACTTCGTCGACTTCCCCGACGACCTGGGGATGTTCGGCCACCGCAAGTCCGTCGACCGGACGTTCAAGCGGATCATGAACGAGGGCAAGGAGAACTTCCTGCCCGTCGTCACGGGCCACCAGGGCGAGCCGCGCGCGATGCTCACTCGGATGGCCCGCGGCGAGACGCCGTACCAGCTGGACGACGGCGACAAGGTCGTCTTCTCCGCCCGCGTCATCCCCGAGCCGACCAACGAGGGCCAGCGCTACCAGGCCGAGAAGCTGCTCGGCATGCAGGGCGCCCGCATCTACGACGACATCCACGTCTCGGGCCACCTCTGCCAGGAGGGCCACTACGAGATGCTAGACGCCCTGCAGCCCCAGCACGTCATCCCGGCCCACCAGGACCTGAGCGGGTTCTCGAGCTACGTCAACCTCTGTGAGAGCGAGGGGTACAAGATGGGGCGCGACCTCCACGTCACGCGCAACGGCAACCTCATCCAGCTCGTGGACTGATACTGATCGCCATGACGACTCCCGAGGCACGAGAGGAGGCGGTACTCGAGGCAGTTCGCAAGCGCCGCGAGCGCGTTAACGACGCGATTCCCGAGGAGTTGCCGATTCAGAAACCGGAGCGGCTCTACGAGGCGTCCCGCTACCTGCTGGACGCGGGCGGCAAGCGACTCCGACCGACCGTCCTGCTGACGGCCGGCGAATCGCTGGTCGACGCCGAGCCGCTGACGGCCGACTACCGCGAGTTTCCGACGCTGTACGGCGCCGGCGAAATCGACGGCGTCTCGAGTTCCGACGGGGCCGACGGTCCCGACGCGATCGACCTCATGGACGCCGCCGTCAGCGTCGAGGTCATCCAGTCGTTCACGCTGATCCACGACGACATCATGGACGACGACGACCTCCGCCGCGGCGTCCCCGCTGTCCACCGCGAGTACGACCTCGAGACGGCGATCCTCGCGGGCGACACCCTCTACTCGAAGGCCTTCGAGATCATGCTCGAGACCGGCGCCGCACCCGAGCGCGCGGTCGAGGCGCTGGACATCCTCGCGACGACCTGCACGAAGATCTGCGAGGGCCAGTCGCTGGACGTCACCTTCGAGGAGCGCACCGACGTCACGCCCGACGAGTACCTCGAGATGGTCGAGCAGAAGACGGCCGTGCTCTACGCCGCGTCGGCGTGTCTGCCGGCCGTCCTGCTGGGCGCCGACGACGAGACGATCGACGCGCTCTACGGCTACGGGCTCGACATCGGCCGCGCGTTCCAGATCCAGGACGACGTGCTGGACCTGACCGTGCCGAGCGAGAAACTCGGCAAGCAGCGCGGCAGCGACCTCGTCGAGAACAAGCAGACGCTGATCACGGTCCACGCCCGCGAGCAGGGCGTCGACGTCGAGTCGCTCGTCGACACCAACGACGTCGACGCCGTCACCGAGGCCGAGATCGACGACGCCGTCGCCGAACTCGAGGCGGCGGGCTCGATCGGCTACGCCAACGAGATGGCTCGCGACCTGGTCGCCCAGGGGAAAGAGCGCCTCGAGGTCCTCCCGGACAACGAGGCGCGCGAACTGCTGTTCGACATCGCCGACTACCTGATCGAACGCGGCTACTAGCGAGCGACGCCGGTCGGCGTCGCCGCGATGCGATAGCCGTCCGCCCGATTTTTCGCGGCTCGAGCCACGAACGATCCTCGAGCGGCGCGTGTCATCAGCCAGCAGCGTAGATGGCGTAGTTGAGGACCGCTGCGAACGACACCCAGCCGAGGTACGGCACGAGGAGCGCGGCCGCGAGCCGGTCGACGCGATCGAACGCGACGATCGTGCCCACGATCGCGATCCAGAGCGCGGCGATCACGGCGATCCCGAGATCCGGCCGCTGAAGACCGAAGAACGCCGGCGTCCACGCGAGGTTCAGCGCGAACTGGATCCCGAACGCGGCGAGCGCGACGCGGACGGCTTGTCGGGAGGGGCCGCGCCGCCAGATGCGGTACAGTGCGAGTCCCATGAGCGTAAACAGCAGCGTCCAGACGATCGGGAAGAGGATCGACGGCGGGTAGAACCACGGTCGATCGATCCAGCTCGTGTCGGAACCGATGAAGACCGAGGGAAGCGCACCGAGGGCGTTGACGCCGAGGACGAACGCGAGCGCGACGATCGCGTCTCGTCCCGCCGACCGGGGAAACTGGACGTGCATATGCGACCGTACGTCTTGCGAACGGGTAGTGCTTGTCTCGAACGGTGCGGCGCGCCGACACCGCGGGGATTTTGAACGGGCGCGGCAAATCACTCGCTAATGGACGACGAGTTACAAGAGCGCGTCGAGCGCGAGGCCGAAAAGCACGCGCTGTTGAACGCAGTCAAACACGAGAGCGACGCCGACGTCGGCGCCATCATGGGCCCGCTGATGGGCGACAACCCCGACTTCCGCCCGCACGGGGACGAAATTCCGGGCGTCATCGGCGGCGTCGTCGGCCGGGTCAACGACCTCGAGTACGAGGAGAAACGCGAGCGCCTCGAGGAACTGGCCCCCGAGGAACTCGAGGAGATCGAGGCCGAGGAGGAAGAAGACGAGCACGACCTCCCTTCGCTTCCGAACGCCGACGAATACGACGAGGTCCGGATGCGCGTCGCGCCGAACCCCAACGGCCCGTGGCACGTCGGCCACGCGCGGATGCCCGCCGTCATCGGCACCTACAAGGAGCGCTACGACGGTTGGTTCTGCGTCCGCTTCGACGATACCGACCCCGAGACGAAACGTCCCGATCTGGACGCCTACGACGCCATCCTCGAGGACCTCGAGTACCTCGGATTCGAGCCCGACGACGTCTACCGAGCCAGCGACCGCCTCGAGACCTACTACGACCACGCGCGGGAACTGATCGAGCTGGACGGCGCGTACACCTGCTCTTGTTCGGGCGACGAGTTCTCCGAGCTCAAGAACAGCGGCGAGGCCTGCCCGCACCGGGACAAGGACGCCGAGACCGTCAAAGAGGAGTTCGAGGCGATGGTCGACGGCGAGTACGAGAGCGGCGAGATGGTCCTGCGCGTGAAAACGGACATCGAGCACAAGAACCCCGCGCTGCGCGACTGGGTCGCCTTCCGGATGATCGACACGCCCCACCCGCGCGAGGAAGCCAGCGAGTACCGCTGCTGGCCGATGCTGGACTTCCAGTCGGGGATCGACGACCACCTGATCGGGATCACCCACATCATCCGCGGGATCGACCTCCAGGACTCCGCGAAGCGCCAGCAGTTCGTCTACGACTACTTCGGCTGGGACTACCCCGAGGTCGTCCACTGGGGCCACGTCCAACTCGACGCCTACGACGTGAAGATGAGCACCTCGACCATCTCCGAGTTGATCGAGGAAGGCGAACTCGACGGCTGGGACGACCCGCGAGCGCCCACCATCAAGAGCCTCCGTCGGCGGGGGATCCGCGGCGAAGCCATCGTCGACGCGATGGTCGAGCTCGGTACCTCGACCAGCGACGTCGACCTCGCGATGAGTTCGATCTACGCCAACAACCGCGACCTGATCGACGACGAGACCGATCGCCGCTTCCTCGTCCGTGAAGGCAATCAGGTGCCGCTGGCCGGCGACCCGCCCGCAGAGGCGAACCCGCCGCTGCACCCCGACCACGAGGACCGCGGCGTCCGCGAGATTCCCGTCGGCGACTCCGTCCTCCTCGAGCCCGAGGACCTACCCGACGACGACGCCGAGGACCGCCGCGTCTGGCTGAAGGGCTTGGGCTGTTTCCGTTTCGACGACGGCGTCCTCGAGTACACCGACGACGATATCGACGTGGTCCGCGACGAGGGCGTCGACGTGATCCACTGGGTGCCGGCCGAGGAGAGCGTCCCCGTCCGCATGCGAACGATGGACGGCGACGTCCGCGGGCGCGCCGAACCCGCCGTCGGCGACCTCGAAGCCGACGAGATGGTCCAGTTCGAGCGCGTCGGCTTCGTGCGGATCGATCGACAGGACGACGACGAAACCGTCGTCTACTACGCTCACGCGTAAGCTCGACGCTCGGTTTCGTCAGGGGTAGTCGCGCCCGAAAAAGCGAAACTGAATCGAGACGGCTGCCGATCAGATTCGACCACCGCAGGCGGAACCGACGCGGTGCAATCGGTCGACTGGATCGTCGGCGGTTCTATAGGTCGGACTCGTTATCGTCGGATTCGTTCTCGTCCGACTCGTTGTCTTCTGATTCGTTACCGGCCGACTCGTTGTCGGACTCGTTACCGCCGAGCTCGTCAGACTCGTTGCCGGCCGACTCGTTTCCGTCGGTTTCGTTGTCGCCCATTCCGCCGCCGTCTCCACTCTCGAGTTCGATATCGCCGACCATCGTGGAGGAGTGGGGCTCGCACACGTACTGGGCCATCTCGCTGGTGACTTCGTCGATCTCGAGGGTTGCGGTCTCGCCCTCCTCGCTCACCATGTCGGTCTCGTAATCGTCGACGATCTCGTCGCTGTCGTCCCAGATGACGAGGTTGTGCTGGGCGCCGTCGGCGTTCTCCCACGTGATGTCGTAGGATTCGCCCTCCACGAGGGTCAACGTGGGGTTCTCTTCGTCGGCGATCGACTCGGGTTCGGTGGCGGTCCAGGCCTGGGTCGACCCCTCGAGCATGATCTCCGTTCCGGGTTCGATGGCCTCACCGGTACCGCCGTCTTCGGCCGATTCGTTGTCCGTTTCGTTATCCTCGGTTTCGTTCTCCGCTTCGTCTCCCGGCTCGGTTTCCGTCTCGTTGTCGCCGGTCTCCGTTTCGTCGGTCGTCGTGTCCGTCTCGGTCTCGTTGTCCTCCGATTCGTTTCCTCCGCCACCGGGGCCGCCACAGCCCGCAAGTGCCGTCGTGACGCCGGCGACACCGGTGATCTTGAGCACTGTGCGACGAGTGATCGGGTCAGCGTCCTTCACGTTCGACCGAACACGACAGAGCGTTATTAAACCACATTTATGGAACATATGACCTTCTGAGAGGTCAATATCACAGAATATTGGATTAGGGTTGAAATATTAGTGAAATAAGTAACTCTTCCCGAACCGACGGTCGCCCCTCGATGACTCACCGTAGCGATGAACTGTTCGTTACAGTGACGAGAGCGAGACCGTTCCCGTCGTCTCGCGAGCGAATCGAACCTCGACGGTTGCAGCCGCGGATTCGTAGCCGGGCGCATCGACGGTGACGGTGTGGCGACCGTGCTCGAGTTCGACCTCGAACGTTCCGTCCTCGGTCGTCCGGACGCGTGTTCCGTCCGCGCGGACGGTCGCGTCCCCGATGGGTTCTTCGTCGTTGCCGACGACGGTGCCGGTGAATCGGCCGAAATCCGGGAGTTCGCGGGATTCGCCTGACGGGTCGACGTCGCGGAGTTCGACGACCGCCACGGCGGTCTCGTCGGCCGCGACGTACGCCTTCCCGTAGCCGTCGTCGTAGCCCTCGGCGTTCGTGACGCGAACTTCCCACCAGCCCTCGGCGACGGCGAACCCGGCGTTCCAGCGCTCGCCGTCCGGGACCGATCCCAGCGGCGCCGTCACGTCGTACTGGGTATCGCCGTAGATCGTCACGTCGCAGGGAATCGTCGGCCCGCCGCCGACCTCGGTCGCGAACACCTCGAGTTCGCCCTCGCCGGGGCCCCACGCGCGCTCGAGGGAGACGTTCGCCGTCGTCGGGTCGTCCGCGGCGACGTCGACGACGCTCGTCGCGCCCCGGTAGCCGTCGGCCGTCACCGTGTGGTAGTACGTTCCGGGCTCGAGGTCGATCTCGTAGCTGCCGTCCTCGTCGGTGGTTGCGGTGTGGGCATCGATGCCGTCTGCGAGTGTAACCGTCGCGTCAGCAACTGGAACGCCGAAATCAGTGATCGTTCCGTCGATGTGCCCCGCAGTCGCACTGTCGGCTGCCGCGGGTCCGAGGGTGCCCGAACCGGCGAGTAGCCCGGTTCCGATGATCCCCGCCCGCCGGAGCAGCGTTCGGCGATTCGCGCTCATTTCCGTCCGCAGGGAACCCACTGTTGAGCATATGTCTTCCGTATTCGGGCTCGAGAGGGGCTGAATTCAGGAAATAGAGAATGTGAGTCAGAAGAGAAAGACGGCGATCAGAAACCCGAACAGGACCGACGCCGTCAGCAGCGCTTCCACGGCCGTCGAGGCGAGCACGCCGATCGTCGTGTAGATCGCCGACCGCGCGCTGTGATCGAACGTGCGCTCGCGGGCGAACTCGAGGACGAAGACCGTCCCGAAGAGGCCGGCGAGCAGGCCGAGCGGACCGGTGACGATCATGAGCGCGATGCCGACGACCGCGGCGGCGGCCGTGGTCGCCCACGACGCGCCGCCGGCCCGCGCGGCGATCGAGCCGCCGAAGAGTTCGACGACAAGGGCGATCGCGCCGAGGATCGTCAACGCCGCGACCGTGATCGCGCCCGGGTCGGTAAAGCCGGAGTGCCACCAGTAGAGGAACACGCCCGCCAGCGAGAGCGCGCCGCCGGGGACCAGCGGGAGGGCGGTACCGAGGACGCCGCCGACGAGCAAGGCGACCGCGACGACGGTGATCGCATCGACCATACCGGTCCTACCGCGGGCCGCGGCAAAGTCGTGCCGTCTTCAATACCGTTACGTACCGGGCTCCGAACCCCTACGTATGACACGCGGAGCGATCATCGTCGGCGCGTCCTCCGGCATCGGCGCGGCGCTGGCGCGGGAACTCGCCGACGAGGGATACCAGATCGGGCTGGCAGCCCGCCGAACCGAACGCATGCGACAGATCGGCAGCGAGTTGCCGACGAAATCCTACGTCGCGACGATGGACCTGCTCGACCCCGAGGACGCTCGCGAGGGCTTCTTCGAACTGGCCGAGGCGATGCCCGCGGTCGATCTCGTCGTCATCAGCGCCGGCGTCGCCGCGATGAACCCCGACCTCGAGTGGGACGCCGAGCGGCGGACCATCGACGTCAACGTCCGCGGCTTCACCGCGATCGCGACGGCGGCGCTGGAGTACTTCGAGAACTATCCCGACCACGCCAGCGAGGCCGACGGCCATCTGGTGGGCATCTCGTCGGTCGCGGCCCACCTCGGGACCGGCGGCACCCAGGCGTACAACGCCTCCAAGGCGTACGTCTCGCGGTACCTCGAGGGGCTGCGCCACCGCCAGCAGCACCGCGACGCGGACGTGACGATCACGACGATCGAACCCGGCTTCGTCGACACCGACCTCTCGATGGGCGGCTTCTGGGAGTGTTCGCCGGAGACGGCGGCCGAACAGATCGCCGGCGCAATCCGCAAAGAGAAGAACCACGCCTACGTCACCCGCCGCTGGCGGCTGGTGGTCTGGGCGCTGGCCCTGCTGCCGGAGTCGATCCGTCGCCGGCTACTCTCCTAACGATCGGTACTCGAGGACTCGAACGATTCGAGAGGACCGTCTGCTCGGCCTCGACAGGGCTGCTCCGCGGCGATCTCGAGCCTCCGGATCCGACCGATCCAAATCCTTTCGGAGAACGGTTCAAGCGCCCTGCCGGGAAAGAGCGTGGTGTGCTCACGAACAGGACCCCATCCGACGGCGCCACAACGCAGCGATTCCTCGTGACCTGCGATGGCTGTTCGTTCGAACGAACAGCCGACGGCCGCGAGAACGCCGCGGCGATCGGGAACGATCACCGACAGCAGACGCGCCACGACGTCGTCGCGCTCGAGGTGCCGCCGTCGCTCGGCGACGACTGAGAGCGGTTCTACTCCTCCCCGTTCACTTTTCGCTAAAGCGCTCGCGTACCTCGATCGCCGCGTCCACGCCCGCATCCGCGCCGTAGTAGTCCACCAGCGGGCAGACGGCGTCGCCGAGCGCGCGCATGCACTGGCCCGGCGAGTGGTACTCGAGGCGCTCCGCGACGGTCGGCCAGTCGCGACCCTGGAGCACCCGAAGGACGAACAGCCGTTCCTTCCGCTCCGTCAGGTCGACCGCGTCGGGATCCTCGACGAAGTACCGGACGACCAGCCGGCGGAACGGACCGGGATCGACGTCGAACAGCCCCGGACCGTAGGCCGCGCCGGCGACGACGCGCCACTCGTGGTCGCTCAGGTCGACCGGCGGCGCGGCGGCCCGATCGACGCTGCGCAATGCCGTGCGGGCCACGTCCGGCTCGAGGTCGTCCAGCGCGTCCGAACAGAGCGCGGCGAAGCGGCGGGCGAACCACCGCGAGTGGCGGTCGTGGAGGTCGCGCCCGGCGTCGCTGGTCGGCGCGAGCATGAGCGCCGAGTACTCGCCGCTGGCGTCGTTGCGCGTCGTCGAGAGGTGCACGGTCCGGTAGCCGTTTGCGCGCCAGAACTCGAGGAGGCCGGACGTCGCGCCGAAGCCGGTTCCGAGCCAGTCGAGTTCGTCCGCAAATTCCTCGCGCACGCACTCGAGCAAGCGCGATCCCAGCCCGCGCGAGCGCGCCTCGTGGTGGGTCGCGATGCGGACGACGCGCAGTCCTGCGGGCTCGCCAGCCGACTCGTCCCGAAGCTGGCTCGTGAGTACGTCGGGGAGCATGTTCCCGCGCACGCGGCCGCCCTCGTACATCATCGTCCGGGTGGCGGGATCGAGGTTGCCCTCGCGGGCCAGCAGGGCGACGCTGACGACATGCCCCTCGTGAACCAGCGCGCGGGCCTCGAGGTTCGGCGCGTCGAGCAACCGCGCGAGGTCGTTCGGTTCGGTTCGGTAGTGCGCGAGCACGAGCAACCCGAAGGTTTCGCGCAGCAGCGTCTCGTCGGCGAGCAGGTCGTCGGGCTCGAGTCGCCGATACTCGACGGTTTCGGGGTCGGCGTCGGCGACGAGCGGCGCGACCGGCGGCCGCGCGTCGAGCAAGAGCGCGCGGAAGGCCCACACCTCGACGGGGTCGCCCGCCGCGTACCGGATCGGCTCGACGAGCGTGCGATCGGTCACGTCGTGGTCGCTCTCCGCGAGCCGATCTCGGAAGCGGACGGAGAAGCCCCGTCCCGCACCCTCGTAGCCGTGGATCGTCGTCGCGAACGCGACGCGGTCGGCCGCGAGGAACGCCTCGAGCCGAGAGACCGGCAGCGCGGCTGCCTCGTCGACGACGACGATATCAGCGGTCTCGAGGCGGTCGACTGCCTCGGCGGGTTCGTGGAACCGGACGCGGCCGCCCGTAGTTGTCTCGAGGCGGCGGGAGTCCGCTGCCGTTACGTCTACGTCCTCGAGCCGCTCGCACAGTTCCCTCGCACGCTCGAAGACTTCCGCGGCGTTGCGTGCGTTGGGGGCGGTCACGAGAACGTCCAGTCCGTCGGCGGCGAACGCGCCCGCAGCCAGTCCCGCGGCGCTGGATTTCCCGCGGCCGCGGTCGGCCTCGAGGACGACGGCTTGTCGGTCGGCACCCGTACTTTCGTCGCTCCCGTCCGCGAGCAGCGACTCGAACGCGTCGACGGCCTCGAGCTGATCCACAGTCAGGCAGGCCTCGTACGCTTCGGTCGGGAATCGGTGGGTGGCTGACGGCTCGAGCGCCGGCGCCGCGATCCGAGGTGCCGGATCGGTCAGCCCGTCGAACTCGAGTCGGTCGCCCTCGAGGTCGACGATCGAAATCCCGCGGTGAGCTCGCAGCGTCTCGACGAGTCGGCGGCGGAACCGGCCGGTGACCTCGGACAGCTGGAACGGCGGAACGGCCAGCGACTCGTCGAACGCACCACGGCGGTCGGACCACGCCTCGAGCGGCGGCGTCAGGAGGACGAGCAGGCCGCCGCCGTCGACCGCACCGACGACCTTCCCGAGCGCGTTCGGGCGCAGCCCCTCGTGAGCGTCGAGGATCACGACCTCGCGGGTCGTTCCGAGCAGTTCGCCCGCGTTCGCCTGCGGGAGGTGCTCGCAGCGCAGTCGGTCCTCGGAGCCGACGAGCGTGGTGTCGGTGATTGCGACCGGCAGGGCGTCGAGGACGGCCTCGAGTTCGTCGTACCCGCGTTCGCGGTCGCCGGCGAGCACCAGCGCTCGGCGTTCGTTCGCGCGCGTCGCCTCGGCGCGGAGCGACTCGGCGTGCCCGACGACGTCGACGGTCATAGCTGGGTCTTGGGGGCTCGCGAGTAATAGCCTCCGGACTCGAGCATCCGGGAACACGGAGCCGCGATTAGCAGCACACGGCTCGCCGGCGATATCCGACCCTGAAACTCCGACTCCCGGTTTATATCCAGGCCGCGTCTCTCTACGGGTACATGGCAGAGATCACGATCACGACCACGGACGGCCTCGAGGGTCGGGAGGTAGTCGAGTACTGCGGCGTCGTCTCCGGCGAGGCGGTCATCGGTGCGAACGTCGTCAGCGACATCGCGGCCGGCATTCGCGACGTCGTCGGCGGGCGCAGCGGCTCCTACGAGAAGAAGATCGAGACGGGACGCGAGGAAGCGATCGCCGACCTGCGGGCGGACGCCGAGGAACTCGGCGCGGACGCCGTCGTCGGCGCGACCTTCGACTACGAGGAGATGGGCGAGGGGATGCTCTGGGTCAACCTCTCGGGGACGGCGGTCAAGACGCGGCGGGCGTAACCGGCCGCTCGTCGTCGCCGGTCGGACCGACTCGAGCCGACTCGAGCCTGCCGTGCGGACTCATCCCACGGCCCCAGCCGTTTGAACACGCTTTTAAGGGGGGCAACGCTACTGACGTAGTACACCCTACGCGGGGTTGATGATGCTCCTAGCCCCACAGGACTCCCGCCGATTTTCTATCGGCCCGGGTACCCAGTTCCCGGACGGCAGGGGAGCGCGAGCCCACGCGTAGGAGAGGTGAACAACCTATGTCAGTCTACGTCAACACCGACATCCCAGCCGACCTCGCCGACGACGCCCTCGAGGCGCTCGAGGTCGCACGAGACACCGGACGCGTAAAGAAAGGAACCAACGAAACGACGAAGGCCATCGAGCGCGGCAACGCCGAGCTCGTCTACGTCGCCGAAGACGTCTCCCCCGAGGAGATCGTGATGCACCTGCCGGACCTCGCCGACGAGAAGGGCATCCCCGTCGTCTTCATCGAGACCCAGGACGACGTCGGCCACGCCGCCGGCCTCGAGGTCGGCTCGGCCGCCGCGGCGATCGTCGACGCCGGCGAGGCCTCCGGCGACGTCGAGGACATCGCCGACAAGGTCGAGGACCTCGACTGAGGTGATTATACATGAGTGCTGAAGAGGAAGAAAGCGGATCAACGCCCGCCGAGGTCATCGAGATCGTCGGCAAGACCGGCATGCACGGCGAAGCCATGCAGGTCAAGTGCCGAATTCAGGAGGGCGAGAACCAGGGACGTATCATCACCCGAAACTGCCTCGGGCCGGTCCGCGAAGGGGACGTGCTCCAGCTTCGCGAGACCGCCCGCGAGGCCGACTCCATCGGAGGTCAGTAACCAATGGTCGAGAAACGCACCTGCGACTACACGGGCGAAGAGATCGAGCCCGGCACGGGCATCATGTACGTCAAGAACGACGGCACCGTGCTGCACTTCGTCGACTCCAAGGCGGAGAAAAACTACAAGCTCGGTCGCGAACCGCGCGATCTCGAGTGGACCGCGGAAGGTCGCGCTGGCAAGGGCCCCGCGGAAGCGGACACGCCCGCCGACGAGGAAGCCGACCAGACCGAAGCGGTCGACGCCGGCGAAGACGAGGACCTCGAGACCGAAACCGAGGCCGTCGACGAGGACGAGGAAGCTGAAGCTGAAGCCGAAACCGAGGAGAGTGAGGCCTAATGAGTGACCACGAGCGCACCTTCGTGATGGTCAAGCCCGACGCCTTCGCGCGCGGCCTCGTGGGCGAGGTCATCTCCCGACTCGAGGACCGCGGGCTCAAGCTCGTCGCCATTAAGGTCGAGAACATGCCCCGCGAACGGGCCGAGGAACACTACGGCGAGCACGAGGACAAGCCGTTCTACGACGACCTCGTCGACTTCATCACCTCCGGCCCCGTCGTCCCGATGGTCTGGGAGGGCCAGGACGCGACCCGTCAGGTCCGCCAGATGATCGGCGAGACCGACCCGCTCGAGGCCGAGCCCGGTACCATCCGCGGCGACTATGCACTCGACCTCGGTCGGAACGTCGTTCACGCGGCCGACCACGAGGACGAGGGCGCCAACGAGCGCGAGATCGCGATCCACTTCGACGACGACGAACTGATCGACTACGAACAGCACGACGCCGAGTGGCTCTACGAGTAACGCTCGACGCTTCGATCCGCCGGGGTACCGGCGATCTACGTGCTATATTACGTTTTCCAGTTTTTCACGCCGCCTCTAGTTGCGACACTGCACAGGAGATCACAGATTGTTCGAATATTTCATCTTTTTACATAGTCCCGAATTAAAGACAGGTATTGTTCTAGGGAGACGTAACATCTAATGTGTCGGCTAGAGTAGGGGCGGTTGGTGGTTTCGAATGGTAACATACGGTAGGTGGTCTGTGGATGCGTGAACGGGAGCGGGCATCGGCGATGGTGGCGAGCGACGCGACCCCGTCGCTGGACCTCGTTTTCGATCTCCTCTCGAATCGACGGCGGCGTTACGCGCTGTACTACCTCTACGAGCAGCCGGACGGCGTCGCGACGACCGGCGACCTCACAGACCACGTTGCCGAGCTCGAGATGCGAACGCTCGAGGCCGAGGGCGATACCGAGTCCATATCGGAGCCCGAAATCGAGGCCGAGTCCACCCCCGATTCGACAGTCGAATCCGGATCCGAATCCGAATCCGCGTCGACCGCATCGGGCGACCGCCGCCGGCAGATCCGGACGGAGCTGCAACACGTCCACCTTCCGAAGCTCGAGGATGCCGGGGTCCTCGAACACGATCCCCGCAGCGAGACCGTTCGGTACTGGACCCAGCCGTCGCTCGAGGAGTGGCTCGAGCACGCCTATCACAAGGAACTGTAGCTCGGTCGCAGCTGATCGCCGCCGCTCGAGCGACGTGACTTCTCTGCGCCCGCTCGCCGACAAGTGCCGCTGAAAGGTTTAACACGGCCCTCGTGGTGGAATCCGGTATCGTCCCGTGAGACCGTGCCGGGACGAAACCGTGAGGTGTGATACCGTTTCACTCCTCAACGCTTAACAGGCAAGCTGTCGACACGAATCCTGTAGGTGATTCATATGGCAGACCACGAGCTTCCACCACTTCCGTACGATTACGACGCGCTGGAACCGTCGATTTCCGAACAGGTACTGACCTGGCACCACGACACCCACCATCAGGGCTACGTTAACGGCCTCAACTCGGCCGAGGAGACCCTCGCGGAGAACCGCGAGGAGGGCGACTACGGCTCGACGCCCGGGGCCCTCAAGGACGTCACCCACAACGGCTGTGGCCACTACCTCCACACGCTGTTCTGGGAGAACATGTCCCCCGACGGCGGCGGCGAACCCGAAGGCGAGGTCGCCGACCGCATCGAGGAGGACTTCGGCTCCTACGAGGGCTGGAAGGGCGAGTTCCAGAAGGCCGCCGGCGCCGCCGGCGGCTGGGCCCTGCTGGTGTACGACCCGGTCGCCAAGCAGCTGCGCAACCTCGCGGTCGACAAGCACGACCAGGGCGCGCTCTGGGGTGCCCACCCGATCCTCGCGCTGGACGTCTGGGAGCACTCCTACTACTACGACTACGGCCCGGACCGCGGGGAGTTCATCGACGCCTTCTTCGACGTCGTCAACTGGGACTCGGTCGAGGAAGAGTACCAGAAGTGCGTCGATCACTTCGAGTAAGCAGGACGCGACGACTCGGTCAATCCTGGTTTTCTTTCGAGCGCTGATCCGCCAGCGGCGACGCTCGGCATCGAGCCCGTGGCCTCGAGTTCCACCGACCGAACTGGTTCCGACAGCCGACAGTTCCTCGAGTATGAATAACTACCACTATTTATCAGGATGGATGTCGAGTGGGCGCGTACATGGCCGTCGAGGACCGACGGACGACCGAAAGGAATCGATCGATCCAGGGCAGCGACCGCGAGCGGGAACGCGAGGGAGGCGCGGGTGACGAGAGCGGCGAGGGCGACGCACGGTTAGCCGCTGCCCTCCAAGCCGCCTGCCGCGGCGACGTCCGGTTCGACGAGTACACGCGCGTGCTCTACGCGACCGACGGCAGCATCTACGGCGCGCAGCCGGCCGGCGTCGTCCTCCCGCGGGATACCGACGACGTCCGCGCCGCCGTCCGCGTCGCAGCCGAGCACGGCGCGCCGGTACTTCCGCGGGGCGCGGGCTCGTCGCTCGCCGGGCAGGCGGTCGGCCCCGGCTGCGTCGTGCTTGATCTCTCGCGCCACATGAACGAAATCCGGGAGATCGACCCCGACGAGCAACGAGCCGTCGTCCAGCCCGGCGTCGTACAGGACCATCTGGACGACGCCCTCGATTCTCACGGACTCAAGTTCGCGCCCGATCCGGCGTCCTCGAACCGGGCGACGATCGGCGGCGGGATCGGCAACAACTCGACCGGCGCCCACTCAGTCCGGTACGGGATCACGGACGCCTACGTCGAGGAGTGTCGGGTCGTCCTCGCGGACGGGTCGCTGATCCGGACGCGGGACGTCGTCCTCGATAGCCCGGAGTGGAACCGAATCGTCGAAAAGGACGACCGCGAGGCCGCGATCTACCGAACGGTCCGCGCGATCGTCGAGGACAACGCCGACGAAATCGAGGCCCGGTATCCGGAACTCAAGCGCAGCGTCAGCGGCTACAACCTCCAGAAGGTGATCCGGGAGGACGACGACGGGAACCGCATCATCAACCTCTCGAAACTCCTCGTCGGCGCCGAAGGGACCCTCGGCGTCGTCGTCGAGGCCACGCTCTCGCTGGTCACTCGCCCCGAAGAAACCGCCCTCGTCGTCTGCTGCTACGACGAGCTGCTCGAGGCGCTGGCCGCCGTTCCCGACGCGCTGGACCTCGAGGCCAGCGCCGTCGAACTGATGGACGAGGAGGTGTTCCGGCTGGCCGCGAACTCCCAGGAGTACGCCGAGTACGCGGCCCCGATCCCCGACGGCACCGCCGCGGCGCTGATGCTCGAGTTCGATTCGGAGGTGTACGAGGACCTGCCCGACGCGGTCGAGGACGCGCGGGCGCACCTCGTCGACGAGGGGGCCGCGTTCGACTCCATCGAGGCCTTTTCGCCCGCCAAGCGGGATCGCCTCTGGAAGCTCCGGAAGGCCGCGATTCCGCTCCTGATGAGCATGGAGGGCGACCCGAAGCCGTACCCGTTCGTCGAGGACGCCTCCGTCCCGCCCGAGGAACTCGCCGCGTACGTCGACGGCTTTCAGGACATTCTCGAGGCCCACGACACGACGGCGGCGTACTTCGCCCACGCGGGCGTCGGAACGCTGCACATTCGGCCCGTACTGAACCTCAAGGAGGAGGACGATGTGGAGAAAGTGCGCTCGATCGCTGACGACGTGACCGATCTCGTGCTCGAGCACGAGGGTTCCTTTTCGGGCGAGCACGGCGACGGCCTCGCGCGGACGGAGTTCAATCCGAAGCTGTACGGTCCGGACCTCTGGCAGGCGTTCAAGGACGTGAAATCCGCGTTCGATCCCGACTGGCGGCTGAATCCCGGCAAGGTCGTCTACCGGGACGACGACCCCACGGATATCCGCGAGCACCTCCGCTACGGCGCCGACTACGCCTCGCTCGAGCCCCGGACGGCCCAGGACTTCGACGAGGAGGGGGGCTTCTCGCACCTCGTGGAACTGTGCAACGGCTGTGGCACCTGCCGACAGACGGATTCGGACGTGATGTGTCCGACCTACCGGGCGACCGAGGAGGAGATCGCGACCACCCGCGGGCGGGCCAACCTGCTCCGGGCGGCGATCAGCGGCGACCTCGAGCCCGAGGAGCGGTTCAGCGAGCGGTTTCAGGAGGAGGTGCTCGACCTCTGTATCGGCTGCAAGGGCTGTCAGAGCGACTGCCCGACCGGCGTCGACCTCGCGAAGCTCAAGGCCGAGGTGAAACACGGCTACCACGAGCGCGAGGGGCTGTCGCTGCGCGAGCGGCTGTTCGGCAACGTTGACCGGCTCGCGGCGCTGGGGAGCGCGGTCGCGCCGCTCGCGAACCGCGCACCGGAACTGCCGGGCGCGCGGACCGTCCTCGAGGAACTCGTTGGCGTCGCGGCCGACCGGACGCTGCCGACGTTCGAGCGCGAGTCGCTCGTCGACTGGTTCGCCGAGCGAGGGCCGCAGGTCGACCCCGACGAGGCGACAGCAGGTGTCGTCCTCTATCCCGACACCTACACGAACTACTCAAACCCCGAACCGGGGAAAGCCGCCGTCGAAGTGCTCGAGGCCGCCGACGTCTACGTCGCGGTCCCCGATCTCGGGCCGACCGGCCGCGCGGCGTACTCCCAGGGGATGTTAGACGTCGCCGCCGACCGCGGTCGGGCGCTGCTCGAGGAGTTGGAGCCCTACCTCGAGAAGGGCTGGTCGGTCGTCTTCGTCGAGCCGTCGGACGCGGCGATGGTCGTCGACGAGTACCGATCGATAGTCGACACCGAGGACGAACGGCTCGAGCGGCTGGCGGCTAACACCTACGGGATCTGCGAGTACTTCGACGAGCACCGGCTGGACGAGGACCTCTCCTTCCGCGACGGGACGGCCGGCGAACGGCTGACGGTGCACGGCCACTGCCACCAGAAGGCCCGCGGCGCGGACCACCACGCGGTCGGCGTGCTCCGCCGTGCGGGCTATCGGGTCGATCCCGTCGACTCCGGCTGTTGTGGCATGGCCGGTAGCTTCGGCTACGAAGCCGACCACTACGATCTCTCGAGGGCGATCGGCGACCTCCTGCGGGAACAACTCGAGGCCCTCGAGACGACCGCCGACGGCGACAACGATGCGGCCGACGAACCGACGGTCGTCGCCCCGGGCACCTCCTGTCGGACCCAGATCGGCGACTTCGACGGCTACGAGCGACCGCCGCATCCGGTCGAACTGCTCGCTCGCGGGCTCGCGGAGTGAGCCGCCGGGTCGCTCAGTTCGAGGCCGGGTCCGCCCGGTCCCGGTCGGTCGGATCCGGCGGCGCGCGTTCGCTTTCGACGCCGGTCACCTCGAACCGGGCGCCGCCGGCCTCGCTCTCGGTCGCCGCGACGGTCCAGCCGTGGGCTTCGGCGATCCGCTCCACGATGCTCAGTCCGAGGCCCGTGCCGTCCCCGTCGCCGGTGTAGCCGCTCTCGAAGATCCGCTCGCGCCGATCGGACGGGATGCCGCGCCCGTCGTCTTCGACGTAGAACCCCTCGATCGCCCCCTCGCCGCCGATCGTTCCGACTGTAATTTCTATCGCGTTCGATCCATCGGCGGCCGGATCGTCCGCCTCGCCAGCGCCGTCGACAGGCTTCGGCGCCGGACTCGAGGACGGCCGCCCGTGCTCGATCGCGTTCCGAAACAGGTTCTCGAAGAGGCGCGTCGTCCGATCCGCGTCAGCGCGGATCGTCGCGGTCGCGTCGACCGTCAGTTCCGCAGCCGCCGAGTCGACGTGGTCCCAGGCCCGCTCGACGAGGGATTCGAGCGCGACCGGCTCCGGGTCGGTAACCTCGTCGCCGTCGCGGGTCAGTGCGAGCACGTCGTCGATGATCGTCTCCATGCGCTCGAGCGACCGCGCGGCGTCCTCGAGGTGGGACGTGTCGCCGGTTTCCCGCGCGAGGGAGACGTAGCCGTCGGCGACGCTCAACGGGTTCCGCAGGTCGTGCGAGACCATGCTCGCGAACCGGTCGAGCCGCTCGTTCTGGCGCTCGAGTTTCCGTTCGTGGCGTTTCCGTTCTGTGATGTCTGACGCGACGACGATCCAGCCGACGTGTCGGTTCCGGCTGTCGTCGATTGGCGTCACCCGGACATCGTAGTACGAGTCATTAACGGAGAGGACGCCGCGGCTCTTGTCCCGAACTGCCGTGAGCGTTTCGTACAGGTCGATCGCCGCGGGCGAAAAGAGCGATTCGATGGATCGGCCGACGATCGCCTCGTCGTCGTTGTCGATGAACCGACGGCCAGAGGGATTGACGTCGACGAGTCGGTCGTCGCGATCGATGACGAACACGCCCTCAGCGATCGTGTCGAGAACGCGGTGGCGAGCGATCGGCACGATGTCTGTCAACTGATAGCGAACGATCGCGATCGCATACAGCCCGCCGGCGACGATAAACCCGATCGGCGTCGTGTCGAATCCGACGAGGCCGAACGTGTAGAGCGCGTTCGCCGGCAACGGCACGAGCAACGCCCCGGTCAGCGCCGCGGCTTGCCCGCGGTACAGCGCCCGCGAGTTGTACAGCAGTTCGAGGATCACGGCGGTACTGATCAGCACCAGCAGGTACGAGTAGACCAGATGCGCGTCGAACGCGGTGCCGAACTCGACTGCGATCCCGGTCAGCGCCGTCGGATCCGGCTCGAGGACGGTAAAGAAGGTGTTTCCAGGGTTCCAGAACGCTAGGGCGAGGACGAGCACGGGCTCGATCGACAGGAGTGCGACCAGCCGTCGCGTGACGAACCGCTCTCGGCCCGCGTACTCGAGCGCGAACAGGAGACTGCCGAGCACGGTGCCGCCCACGCCGACGTAGAGGATCCGAAGCGCGAACGATGAAACCGCGTACGACTCGGCGAACGTCGCGACGAACAGCGATCCCGCCCAGACGGCCGCGGCAACCAGCGACGCTGTCAAGGGGACGGCACCGGCGGCGTCACGGTGGCGCCAGACGACGCCGCTAAGAACGAGAGCGACTATCGTCGCGACGGCGTACGCGACGAGCACCGCGTTCTGAACGATAGCCACCGATATCGTTCGATCATTGGGAGACTATTTGGAAAACCTTGTGGCCCACGGGTTCGTGTCGGTCGAATCGGCATCCGTCCCGTTCGGAGCGCCGGCGCCGACGGCCGTTCGAGTCGCGACCGGTATCGGTGCGGTCTTGTGGCGCCCCGCCGATACGTTCGACCATGCCCGTTCCGAAATCCGAGTTCGACAGCCTGCCACCCTGTGACTTCTACACGCCCGGGGAACTCCTCGAGCCCGATCAGATGTACACCGTCTACGAGATCGCCCGACTGCTGCAGGGCTTAGAGCCCGACGCGGAGATCGAAGAGGAAACCGAGGCCATCCTGCTGGACTGGGCGATTCCGTGGATCATGACGAACGCGGACGACCTCGTGGTCGCGGAGCCGCGCAGCGACGACGAGCCCGGTTACTACGGGCTCAAGGAGGACGAGGCAGACGACGCCGACGACGCCGACGAATGATCTTCCTCGTCGTCGGCGCCGACCGCGTCGACGCCGGCAAGACCACGTTCTCGACCGGCCTGCTCGAGCGGACCGGCGCGGTCGGCTACAAGCCCCGCGCGGGCAACGACTACTGGTTCGACCACGACGACTGTCGGCGGGCGCTGTCTGCTGGCCGTCTCTACGGCAAGGACGCGAAGCGACTCGCCGGCGCCGAGAACGGCGCTCGAGCGCCCGAGCGGCTCAATCCGGTCCACCGTCTGTGGCGACCGTCCCCCGGCGGCGGGAGCGGTCTGCTCGGGCGCAGTGACCGGGAGTTCGTCGTCGATCGAGTCGGCCGCCTCGATGACGGCGACGCCGCGGGGGAGCCGACGTTCGTTCGCAACGCCACCGCGGACGTCCCCGACGCGGTCGCCGAGGCGCTCCCGCTCGAGGACGCCATCACCGTCGAGACGGTCGAGGAGTTCAACGAGATCGCCGAGCGACGCTACGTCCCGGCCTTCGAGTCGCTGGCCGCGGAGATCGAATCCGCGGACGTCGCCGTCGTCGAGTCCTACGGCGACATCGCTCAGCCGCTCCAATCGCTCGATCCCGCCGCTGTCGCTGCGGTCGCGGCCGTCGAACCGGGCCGCGCCCGGATCTACCCCGGCGACCGCTACTGCCGCGCCTGCGAGATCGCGAGTTCGAGCCCGCAGGACGGCCAGCTCGAGAAGCGCGTTCCCGACGTCCTCGAGTATCTCGACCCGCTCGAGCGCGTGAAGTTACCGCCGCTGAGTGATACAGTGCGGGACGATCCGGCGCGGATCGCCGAGGCATATGCAGCGGCGTACGATGCGCTGTTGGCTGCCGCGACGGACGTCTGATCGCTAGCGCGGCCGGCGAGGTTCGATCCCTCCTTCGGCCGGTTGTGGTCCGCTTTCTCCGTTTTGACGACCGTTATCGAGTTCGACCGCTCGAGAACCGCGATCGCAGTCGTTCGACCGCCGAGTACCGGCCTCGAGACGCGCAGTGACAGGGAGCGACACGCCCGCCGCACGATCACAGCGGTTAAGACCACTCAGTAGAACAACCGCGTAATGAGACGACGAACCTTCCTCGGCGCCGTCGGTGGCGCAAGCGCGGTCGGCGTCGCCGGCTGTTTGACCCAGGAGAACAGCGGGAACGGCGACGGCAACGGCGACGGTGAAACCGAAAACGGGACCGGCAACGGAAACGGTTCCGAGGGCAACGAGACGGACGACGGGAACGGCGCCGACGAATCGACACTCGAGGGCACGCTGCAGGTCGTCACCTACGAGTCGATGCTCGACGGGGAGAACCCCGCCGGCCCGTGGCTCAAGGACGCCTTCGAGGCCGAGTACCCCGACGTGACCCTCGAGTGGACGCGCCTGCCCGACCAGGGGATCAACTACTACATCGAGCGCGCCGCACAGGACGTCGAGATCGAACCCGACGTCTACCTCGGGCTGAACGTCGACGACCTCGTCCTCGTCGACGACAACCTGGGGGACGGCGGCCTGTTCGGCGAACTCGAGCGCGACGGCCTCGAGCACGCAGATCGGGTCCGTGACGGACTCGACGTGGGCGACCCCCACGACCGCGTGCTGCCCTACGACACGGGGTACATCAGCATCGTCTACGACGAGAACGAGGTCGACGAACCCCAGACCTTCGAGGACCTGACCGAACCCCCCTACGAGGACGCGCTGCTGGCACAGAACGCCCAGGCCTCCGACCCGGGCCAGGCGTTCCTCCTGTGGACGATCGACGCGTTCGGCGAGGACGGCTACCTCGACTACTGGCGCGAGTTGGACGACAACGGCGTCCGCATCCTCGACGACTGGACCGAATCCTACTCCGGCGCGTACATGGAGGGCGAGCGGCCGATGGTCGTCTCCTACTCGACGGATCAGGTCTACGCCAACGAGTACGACTACGACTTCTCGCGCCACCAGGTCGCGTTCCTGAACGACCAGGGGTACGCGAACCCGGAGGGGATGGCGATCTTCGAGGGCAGCGAGAACGCCGATCTCGCCGAGGCGTTCTTCGATTTCGTCCTCTCGAACGAACCCCAGGCCGAGATCGCCCAGCGCAACGTCCAGTTCCCCGCCGTCGCGGACGAGTACGTCGACCTCGACGAGGAGTTCGACCAGTACGCCCACGTCCCGCCGGAACCGGTGACGCTCGGCTACGACCGACTCCGCGGGAATCTCGATCAGTGGGTCGACGACTGGGCCCGCGAGTTCGCCAGCCAGTAACGGAACCGCCCGCCCACCGCCATAGACCGCGACAGCCGTCCCCTCGACTCAACCCGTGTCCACCGCCTCAGACGATCGCATCAGTGCGGCGCTCGAGCGCGTCCCCGATTCCGTGAGCGACCGGCTCGAGCGTCGCGCGCTCTCTCTCGCGGCCCTCGTCACGGCCGCGATCCTTGCCGTCATGCTCTACGTCCCCGTCGGCGTCGTCTTCGTCAACGCCGTCGTCGAGGACGGAGCGGCGACGCTCGCCAACTTCCGCGCGGTGCTGACCGATCCCTTCTATTTCGGCGTCCTCGCGGACGTCTTCGCGGACCCGCTCGCGATCGGCCGCCACCTCGAGGGACTCGCCGGCTGGCTCGCGGCGATTTCGGTCTCGGCGTCGCTCGAGGGGGTTGTCGTTCCCGTACCCGGCGTCGGGCTCGAGATTCCGGTGCCGTGGCTCGACGTTAGCGTTCCCGCCGTTCGGAAGGGGCTGTTCGGCTTCACGGCCTACCAGGCCGTCCTCTCGACGGCCGCGAGCGTCGCGCTCGGGCTGCCGGCCGCGTACGTCCTCGCGAACTACGAGTTCTACGGCCGGCGGACGCTGCGCTCGCTGACGATCCTGCCGTTCGTCCTGCCGGGGATCATGGTCGCGGTCGGCTTCTACGCGATGTTCGGCCGCGCGGGGACGCTCAACGGCCTGCTCGGGTTGGTCGACGTCGGGCCGATTCCGTTCATCGAGGCGAACCCGCTCGCGATCGTCGTCGTCGCCCACGCCTTCTACAACGCGCCGCTGGTCGCCAGACTCACCGTCGCCGCGTGGGAGTCGGTCGACGTCCGTGCCGTCGAAACCGCCCGCAGTCTCGGCGCGGGTCCGCGGCGCGCGTTCCGGGACGTCGTCGTCCCCCAGCTCGCGCCGGCCGTCCTCACCGGCGCCCTGCTGACCTTCGTGTTCACCTTCATGACCTTCCCCATCGTGCTCGCGCTCGGCGGGCTCCAGCTGGCGACCGTCGAGGTCTGGATCTACGACCGCATCCAGCAACTCGACTACGCCGAGGCCGCGACGCTCGCGATCCTCGAGACGGCGCTCTCGCTCGGGCTGACCTACGCCTACCTCCGGTACGAGTCCGCGCAGGCCGGCTTTTCCCAGACCGCGTCGCCGCCATCGAAAGAACCGCTGTTTCCGGACCTGCGGACGACCCTGACCGGCCGGCGACTCGCGATCGTCGCCTACGGCCTCGTCGCGCTCGTCGTCTTCGTCGGGCCGCTGGCGAGTCTGGTGCTGGGTAGTCTCACCGACGGGAGCGGGCTGACGCTGCGCCACTACGCCTTCCTCCTCGAGCGCCAACTCGAGGGGGCGAACTTTCAGACGCAGCCCCTGCCCGCGATCCGGAATTCGCTGGTGTTCGGCGTCGCGACGCTCGCCGTAGCCGTGCCGATGGGCGTCGTGATCTCGGTGCTGACGGTGCGGGCCGGCCGGCTCGGAACGGCGATCGACACGCTCGCGATGTTGCCCTTAGCGGTCAGCGGCGTCGTCTTCGGGATCGGACTCCTGCAGGGGTTGGTCTTCGGCCTCTCGCTTCCGGGCGGCTGGCGGCTGCAGCTTACGGGACCGATAGCGATCGTCGTCGCGCACGCGGTCGCGGCCTACCCCTTCGTGACCCGCAACGTCTCGCCGCTGCTCTCGAGCCTCGATTCCGCGATGGTCGAGTCCGCCCGCGCGCTCGGCGCCTCGCGGCTGCGCGCGCTGGTCGACGTCGAACTGCCGCTGGTCGCGACCGGCATCGTCGCCGGCGCCGCCTTCGCGTTCGCCATCTCGATCGGCGAGTTCTCTTCGACGGTAATTTTGGCCAGCGGCTCGGAGAGCTACACGATGCCCGTCGCCGTCGAGCGCTACCTGGGCCGCCGCTCCGGGCCCGCGATCGCCATGGGCACCCTGCTGTTGCTCGTTACTGCGGCGAGTTTCGTCGTCGTCGACCGCGTCGGCGGGAGGTACGAACCGTGACGGAGCTTCGCCTCGAGGGCGTCTCGAAGCGCTACGGCGACGCCGGCGGCAACGAGGAAGCTACGACGATTGCACTCCGGGATGTCGACCTGACCGTCCGCGACGGCGAGTTCTTCACGCTCGTCGGGCCCTCCGGCTGCGGGAAGACCACCACCCTGCGAACGATCGCCGGCTTCGAGGCGCCGACCGCCGGTCGCATCGCCTTCGACGGCGAGTCGACGACCGGCGTCCCGCCCGAGGAGCGCGACGTCGGAATCGTCTTCCAGAGCTACGCGCTCTTTCCGCACATGAGCGTCGCCGAGAACGTCGGCTACGGCCTCCAGTTCCGCGAGCCGCCCGAGGATACGACGACCGACGAGCGCGTCGCCGACCTGCTCGAGCTGGTCGACCTCGAGGGAATGGGCGATCGCTCTCCGGACCAACTCTCGGGCGGTCAGCAGCAACGAGTCGCACTCGCCCGCGCGCTCGCGCCCGAACCGGATCTCCTCTTGCTCGACGAGCCGATGAGCGCACTCGACGCGCAGCTCCGAGAGTCGCTGCGGCGGCAACTCGTGCGGATCCAGTCGGAACTCGGGATCACGACCGTCTACGTCACCCACGATCAGGCGGAGGCGCTGGCGATCTCGGATCGGGTGGCGGTGATGCGCGACGGCCGGGTCGAACAGGTCGGTCGCCCGCAGGAAATCTACCGCGAGCCCGACACCCGGTTCGTCGCGGAGTTCGTCGGAGACAACAACGTCTTCGACGGCGAAATCGTCGCCCGCGACGGCGATCGGGCGCAGGTTTCGATCGACGGGATGGACGCGGCCGTCGAACTCGCCGGCCTGCCGGCTGCGGACGCTCGGTCGGACGGATCGGGAGCGACGTCCGCGACGGCGGCGAACGAACTCGAGACCGGCCGCGTCTGTTTCTGCGTGCGACCGGGCGCGCTCTCCCGCGAACTCGAACGGAACCGACTCTCCGTGACCGTCGAGACCGCCGAGTTCCTCGGGGAGCAGGTCCGGGTCCACGGTTGCTGGAACGACGTCCCGATCGTGTTACGACTCGCTGACGTCCCGGACGAGGGCAGCGAGTTGACGGTCGGGTTCGCGCCCGAGGATGCACACGTCGTGGGCGTCAACGGCGTCTAACGCAACCGAGCCGACGCTCAGGCCTGCCGCGCCATCCGGGATGCCAGTTCCACGTGATCGTACGGCTCGTCGGTTACGCTCGGGCCGTGGCCCGCGTGCAGCGCCGTCAGGTCCTCGTCGATCCGCTCGAGCACGCGATCGATGCTCTCGATCAGCGTCGCCCGGTCGCCCTCCTCTAAGTCCGTCCGGCCGAAACTGCCGTTCTGGAAGACGAGGTCGCCCGCGAAGAGAATCTCCGGTTCGGGGGCGTAGAAGCAGAGGTGGTCGTCCTTGTGCCCGGGCGTGTGGAGGGCGACGTATTCGTGATCGCCCAGTTGGACCGTCCCCTCGTCTGCAATCTCGTGATCGATCGCAACCCCCTCGATCGCGGCGTCGTACCCCCACACTTCGACGTCGAACGCGTCCGTGACGGCCTCGAGGTTGTCGACGTGGTCCGGATGGGTGTGCGTGAGGACGACCGCCTCGAAGTCGCCGTCGAGGTTCGATCGGATCCGGTCGACGACGTCGAAGTTCGCGCCCGCGTCGACGAGGACCGTTCGCTCGCCCTCGACGAGGAAGACGTTGCTCGTGAACGCCTGCACGTCCGCCGCGAGATTGGTGATCATGCCCGTCGGTAGGCGGTCGCCCCGTTTTGCGTTTGCGTCTCCTCGCCATTCGACTACGACCGTCGTCGCCCCGCGCGGTCGCAGTGGCGATCGAACGGACTTATCACGCCATTGACTAGCATATTCACAAGCATTTTTAGCCCCCGCGCGTAGTTCCAAACCAATGACCCGGCCGGGCCCCGTTGGAGTGCTCATCGTCGTTCTGGTCCTTACCGTCTCGGCCGCGGGGAGCGGACCGATACTGACCGCCGGCGCGACCACCGGCTCCGGGTCCGGCTCCGGACTCGATTCGAGTGCGGGTGTCGGACCCGGTACCGGAAGCACTGCCGTCGGCACCGACAGTAGTGGTGTCACTCACTCCCACGCCCTCGAGTCGTCGCCACCGGAGGCGGCTATTGGACCATCCGATCCAGCCGGATTCAGCCCGTTCGAGGTAAGCATCGAGGATTTCGACAAGACGACGTTCGAGATTACCGTCCACGAGAACGGGTCGGCGACGTGGACGTTCAGCTACGAGCAACAGCTCGGCCAGGGAGATAACGAGACGTCGGAGGAGAGCTTCGAGGCGTTCGCCGAGGAGTTCGAAGGGGCGGAAACCGAACTCTACACGCTCTTTACCGAGCAGGCCCGGGCGATGGTCGAGTCCGGCACCGAACTCACCGGCCGGGAGATGGCGGCGACGAATTTCGACCGCTCCGCGCGGATCGACGGCCCGCTCAATCCGATGGGCGTCGTCGAAATGTCGTTTCGCTGGGACGGGTTCGCGGCCACCGAGGACGGCGCCGTCATCGTCGGCGACGTCTTCCAGAACCTCTACCTGACCGCCGACCAGTCCATGGTCATCGCCGCCGGCGACGGGCTCGCCTTCCAACACGTCGAACCCGAAGGCGACTACACCTACCAGTACGATAGCCGTAGCTCGGACACCGAACTCGAGGAGGCCGAATCGGTGCGCTGGCGCGGCGAGCGGGAGTTCTTCGACGACCGGCCGCGGGTCGTCTTCGACCGCACCGCCGCCAGCGGCGGCGTCCTGTCGTCGATAACGGGCACAGGTCCGTCGCTGCCGGTCGTCACGGCCGGCCTCGCCGTCCTCTTGGCAGTCGGCGGCGGCGCCGTCTGGTACCGCCGGCGGGACGACGCTGCCGTCGAAGACGGCACAACTGACGCCCCTGCCGCAGCGGCCGGCAGTTCCTCCCGAGGACAAAGCGGGACCGACACGGCCGCTGCAGCGGGTACAGGCGGCGCGGAGCAACCCACGCCGTCAGCCGCGTCGGCAGCCACGGCCGCAGCGGGCTCGAGCAGCGAGGCTGGCGATTCAACTGCTGGACCCGATTCCAACTCCAGCGGCGGTTCCGCCCCGCTCTCCGACGAAGAACTCCTCACCGACGAGGACCGCGTCGTCAAACTCATCCGCGAGAACGGCGGCCGCATGAAGCAAGTCAACATCGTCGAGGAAACCGGCTGGTCCAAGTCCAAGGTGAGCATGCTCCTCTCGGACATGGAGGACGACGGCCTCATCAGCAAGCTCCGCGTCGGCCGCGAAAACATCATCAGTCTCGACGGGTTCGAACCCGAAGCGACGAAGTCGCCGTTCGACGAGTAGCCGGTCGCATCCTCTTAGGCAATGTGCCGTTTGTAGTTCACCGTCTCGTGGCCACGTCCTCCCGTGGTACGGCGAATCACTCCCGAATCGAAACGGAATGCTTAAACATCCGACCGCGTTACGATTGAGTGCAGACGCGACGTGCGGTGCGCTCCGATAGTGTAGTCCGGCCAATCATATTGCCCTCTCGAGGCAATGACCAGGGTTCGAATCCCTGTCGGAGCACTCCTTCCTTCCGAGTCAAGTCCAGTAGCCGAGCGTGGGTCTCTACCGACGGAGTACCTTATAGCCCGCATACAGCGCCGTCGCGGCGAGACCGGCGACGACAGTCGACGGAAGATCGCGTCGCTGCCGGAGCCGCGTGTACAGACTCGACTCGGCGACGTGCCCCTCGTACCCGCCGCGTTCTTCGAGGTCGTCGGTCGGCTCGTCGAGCCCGTTCGCGTCGGTTGGCGGCGCATCCTTCTGCTGAAGATCGACGAAGAGCGTTTCCATGATCGTATCCATCAGCCCCGAGGCGGTCCGACCGAGGGCGGTCATGTTCTTGCCGCCCCCGCCGACGGTGATCTCGCGCTCGGGTTCGGGCGCTTCGGCCGCGTGGAGGATCGTCCGCGCGACGGTCTCGGGCGCGTAGACCGGCGCGGGGAGTGTCGCCGCCTCGTCCATGTAGTTTTTCGCGTGCTCCGCAAACGGGGTGTCAATCGCGCTCGGTTTGACGAGGGTTACCGAAACCGGGGCGCCCTCCTCCTCGAGTTCCATCCGGAGCGTGTCGGTAAAGCCCTTGACAGCGTGTTTTGAGGCGGAATAGCTGCCCTGCAGGATGACCGCTCGGTCGGAGACGATGCTCCCGATGTTAATGAGGCGACCGCCGCCGGTTTCCCTGAAGTGGTCGACGGCCTCGAGCGAGCCGTAGAGCAGCCCCCAGACGTTGACGTCGAACTGTTCGCGCATGTCCTCGACGGGGACGTCCTCGAGCGTGCCGTAGATGGAGACGGCGGCGCCGTTGACCCAGGTATCGAAGCCGCCGTCGGTCTCCTCGGCGACCCGTGCGATCTCGCGGACGTCGTCGCGGTCGCTCACGTCGGCGACGACGTACTCGGCGTCGCCGCCGTCCGCGCGGATCTCCTCGGTCGCCTCCCGCAGCGCGTCTTCGCTCCGGGCCGCGAGGACGACTCGCGCGCCGCGGTCGGCGGCCGTGCGCGCGGTTGCGAGACCGATTCCTGACGATGCGCCGGTGATGACGATCACCTGCTCCTCGAGGGGGGTCGTTGGCTGAGACATAGTGGAGTTGAGGGTCGTAGTCTGGTTGCTCGTCGCCGGTCGAGCACGGCTGCGTCCGCGGCGTCGAGCGGGAACGACAGCCGACCGACAAAGGGGTGGGCGGTCGGCTGCCGCAATCGACAGCTGGACTGCAGGTCCCGATGCGTTGCTACCTGACGCCTGTATACGCCGGCCGCGTCCCGCCGGGCTGTAGTTTGCTCGAGGCGGCCGGAACTCTCACATCGAGCGTCCGTCACCGCACGCGGGGCATCGCATCGTGTTGCTCGCGACCAGCACGTACGACCGACCGCAGCGGGAGCACGGCCCGCCGATCGTGACGCCGGCTTCGCGAGCGATCGCACACGTCGTCGTCCGCAACAGCCGCTGCTCCCGCTCGAGTCTGGTTACTCGCGCACCGAGGGCGTCGATCGCAGCCGCGGTCTCCCGGTTGTCTCGGGGTGGTCGAGTCGGGGTTGCTCGTTTCATCGCGTTCTATAGGGGCCGCTGCGAGAAAACCGTATCTCCGAATATCGGCGGTTCGACGTCCGTTTCTCCCGAGACGATTTCGGTATCGGCTCGAGCAGCGGGCCGCGATCGAATCGCGACTCGAGCCACGCTGCAGTCGCGGATAGTAATCCAGCAGCGCACGCGAAGGGATCCGATATGCCGGTTCGGAATTGCGACCTGCCGCAGTTCAGCGTACCGATCGGTGTCGTTGCCGGCACCTGCAGCCGCTTTCGGCTGATGTAGGCTCCGATATCAATTTTACAGAACATCATTCTGAATAGCCGCACAGTTACTGTTGGAAGGACGACCGATGTTCAGGGGGGACCGGTCAACGGCCAACGCGATCAGGTTAGTCCGTTGACGGGCACGGCTCCACTCGCCCGACTGACTCGAAATCCGCTGACGGGGCCGAATATGGTGGGTAGTTCAAAGCGACAACACGGTAGAATTATTACGATGTGAGTGAATGTCTGGATCAGCGGATGGTTCACGTTGACACGATTCGGACAGCGGGTCCGCCGTTCGATGCGCTAGGGCCGTTCAGCGTTAGCCACGTTAGATCGACTATCACAGAAAGAAACGTATCGAATAGAGAATCGACTAACTAGGGATTTTTGGACTCCCGACGCAATCCACGTGATATGCAACTTCATAACAGAGACGTTCGGCAGGACGTTCGCGAGCTCGGCGCGCTGCTCGGGGACGTCATCGAGGAACAGACCTCGCGGAAATCGTTCGAGACGGTCGAATCGTGTCGACGCGCCGCGATCGACTACCGCTCGGGCGAGATAGACTCGCGACAACCGCTCATCTCCGAACTCGAGAACCTCTCGCCCCACCAGCAGCGGATCGTCGCGCGGGCGTTCACGAGCTACTTCGAACTGATCAACCTCGCCGAGGAGCGCGAGCGCGTCCGCACGATCCGGACCGAATCCCAGGAGGGAACGCTCGAGGACAGCCTCGAGACGGCGGCCGAACAGCTCGGCGAGGACGACGTCGAGACCGTCGAGCAGGTCCTCGACGACGTCCTGATCGAGCCGACGTTTACGGCACACCCGACCGAGGCGCGGCGCAAGACCGTCAAGTCGAAGCTCCGCGCGATCTCCACCGACCTCGAGACGCTCGACGAGCGCCTGCTGACCGACAAGGAGAAGTCCCAGGTCTGGCGGGACGTCGACGCCGAGGTGACGAGCCTCTGGCAGACGCCCCAGGTCCGGAATCGCCAGCCCGAACCGGAAGACGAGGCGCGCAACGTCCAGTGGTACCTCGAGAACACCCTGTTCGACGTCGTCGGCGAGGTCTACGACGAACTCGCCGACGCCATCGACGAGGAGGTCGACGGCGACATCGATATTCCGAAGCTCTTCGAGTTCCGCTCGTGGGCCGGCAGCGACCGCGACGGCAACCCGTACGTTACCCCCGAGGTGACGGCCAACACCTTAGAGCGCCAGCGATCGGTCATCCTCGAGCAGTACCGGCTCCAACTCAAGCGCCTCTCCGGCGTGCTGAGCCAGGACGGCAGCCGGATCGAAACGGACTCCGCGTTCGAGGCCTCCCTCGAGCGCGACCGCGAGCGGCTCCCGGGCAGCGCCCGCACCGCCGAGGAGCGCTATCCCGACGAGCCCTACCGCCAGAAGCTCAAGCTCATGCGCGAGCGCCTCGACCGGGTCGGCGACGTCCGGCCCGGCGGCTACGACGACGCCGACGAACTCCTCGAGGACCTCGAGATCATCGCCGAGACGCTTCGCGATAACGGCGCCGAAAGCGTCGTCGACGCACACGTCGACCCGATCCGGCGACGCGTCGCTACCTTCGGTTTCTCGCTGGCGAGTCTGGACCTGCGCGACCACCAGCAGAAACACACCGACGCCATCGCGGAGGCGCTCGAGAGCGAGGGGATCGACTACCACGCGATGTCCGAGGAGGAGCGCGCCGAGTGGCTCACCGACGCGGTCCTGCAGGACGAGCCCGTGATCGACCTCTCGGACACCGAGGATCTCTCCGACGATTCGGCCCGCGTGCTCCGACTGTTCGACAACCTCGCGGAGTGGCAGACCGAGTACGGCGTCGAGGCGATCGACACCTACTGCATCTCGATGACCGACGAGCCCAGCCACGTCCTCGAGGTCCTCTTCCTCGCGGATCAGGCCGGCGTCGTCTCCCTCCCCGAGCACTGCGGGATCGACATCGTCCCGCTGCTCGAGACGGAATACGCCCTCTCGGGCGCCCGGCGGATCATGGGCTCGCTGTTCGAGAACGAGGCCTACTCGCAGGCGCTCGAGGCCCGGGGACAGACCCAGGAGATCATGCTGGGGTACTCCGACTCGAACAAGGAGAACGGCTTCCTCGCCGCGAACTGGTCGCTGTACAAGAACCAGCGCCGACTCGGCGAGATCTGCGACGACTTCGACGTGACGATGCGGCTGTTCCACGGCCGCGGCGGCTCCATCTCGCGGGGCGGCGGCCCGATGAACGAGGCGCTGCTGGCCCTGCCCAACAGCACCGTGACGGGCCAAGTCAAGTTCACCGAGCAGGGCGAGGCGATCGCCGAGAAGTACGCCAACCCCCGCATCGCGGAGCGCAACATCGAGCAGATGCTGAACGCGCAACTGCGCGCCCGCCACAACGCCATCCACCAGCCCGAGGAGGACGTCCCCGAGGAATGGATGGACGCGATGGAGACGATGGCCGACGCCGCTCGGCAGGAGTACCGCGACCTCTTAGAGAGCGACGGCTTCGTCCAGTACTTCGAGCAGGCGACGCCGATCACCGTCATCGAAGACCTCAACCTGGGCTCGCGGCCGGCCTCGCGGTCGGGCGAGCGCACCGTCGAGGACCTGCGCGCGATCCCGTGGGTGTTCTCCTGGACCCAATCCCGGTGCATCCTGCCGGGCTGGTACGCCATCGCGACCGGCGTCGACGCCTACCTCGAGGACGGCGGCGACGTCGAGACGCTCCAGCAGATGTACGAGGACTGGCCGTTCTTCCAGACGACGCTGGACAACGCCGCGCTCTCGCTCTCTCGAACCGAACTCGAGATCGCCGAGCAGTACGCCGACCTGGCCGACGAGGAACTGCGCGAGCAGTTCTTCCCGCGGCTCACCGACGAGTACGAGCGCGCGGCCGAACTGGTCAAGACGATCGGCCAGCGCGACCAGCTCCACACCCGCGACTGGCTCGGCGAGAACTTAGAGCGCCGGAACCCCTACGTCGATCCGCTGAACCTACTCCAGACCTACCTGCTGGATCAGACCCACCGCACCGACGTCGAGGAACGGACGCTGCGGCTCACGGTGAAGGGAATTGCGGCCGGCATGAAGAACACCGGATAACGCGGCTCACGGCGACGGTATCCCGGTTCGAAACCGGTAGCGCGTACCGGTCTGAACCGGTGGCGAATTGACGGTGAACCGATCCGGAGAAATACTCTTATCTATCGGTCGCGCTACGTAGTCGCATGATCGACCTCGCGTCGATCCCGCTCGCCTATCGACTCCTCATCGCCGGGGGCGTGATGATCGGCCCGACGCTGCTGTTTCTCGGGCTCTGTCGCTTCCTCGAGTGGCTGCGCGACGACGCCCTGCTCGAGCGGGTCGCCGAGCGCGAGGAGTACGCGGACGGGCTCGAGCCGACGTTCAGCGACGTACTTCCGGGCGAGGCGGAGTCGTCTGCGTTCGGTGACGGGTCAGTTATCCGCTGCCCGCACTGCGGTGCGCCGACGCTCGCAGACGGATCGGCGTGTCTCGAGTGCGGGCACTCGCCGTCCTGAGTACCGTTCGAACCGGCACCGGCGCTCGCCTACTCGAGCGTCGGTACCGGCACCGACTCGAGGACGGCGTCGACGACCTGCGACTTCTGGACGTCGTTGACCGTCGCGTCGGGTGTCAGCACGAGCCGGTGGGCTAGTACCGGTTCGGCGACGCGCTTGATGTCGTCGGGCGTGACGTACTCTCGGCCGACGATCGTCGCGTAGGCGCGGGCCGCTTCGAACAGCCGCTGGGTCCCGCGCGGCGAGACGCCGACGTCGACTCGGCCGTCGGTCCGCGTTTCGCGGGCGAGGCTCGCGACGTACTCGAGCAGATCCTCGTCGACCCGCACCGATTCGGGGACCTGCCGGAGCTGTGCGACCCGCTCGGACTCGAGGACGCGCTCGACGGACGGGCTCCCGGTCTCGCGGCCCGCACGCCGGCGGAGGAGTTCGACCTCTCCTTCCTCGTCGGGGTAGCCCATGGAGGTCTTGACGAGGAAGCGGTCCACCTGCGCCTCCGGCAGCGGGAAGGTCCCCTCCTGTTCGACCGGGTTCTGCGTCGCGATGACGAAGAACGGGTCCGGCAGCTGGCGCGTCTCGCCGTCGACGGTGACCTGGCCCTCCTCCATGGCCTCGAGCAGGGCGGCCTGCGTTTTCGGCGGCGCGCGGTTGATCTCGTCCGCGAGGACGATGTTGGCGAAGATCGGCCCCTCGTTGAACTCGAACTTGCGCTCGCGCTCGTTGAACACGTGCGTGCCGGTCACGTCCGCGGGCAGAAGGTCGGGCGTGAACTGGATCCGCGAGAACGAGAGGCCGAGCGCGTCCGCGACGCTGCGAGCGGTCAGCGTCTTCCCGGTCCCGGGCACGTCCTCGAGCAGCACGTGGCCCCGGGCGACGACGCCGACGAGGACCTCCTCGAGGAACGAGCGATCGCAGATGACCGCGTCGCCGACTGTCTCGAGGACGGTCTCGCATTCGCCGCTGGCCTGAGTGACGTCCATAGGGACGCCGTCGGCGCCTCGTGTCAAATCGTTTTCGCTCCCGGCACTCGATACTCGATACGATATCACGGTGCAGCCGGCGAGAAAAATCGAAACCGGTAAAAACGTCTCCCGGGTATATCGGAGTGAGCCGAGATAGCCTAGCCCGGCCAAGGCGGCAGATTCGAAATCTGCTGTCCTCACGGACTCGGGAGTTCAAATCTCCCTCTCGGCGCTTTTGCAGCAACAAACCGATGAGCACCGCGTAGCGGTGCGAACCAACTCTCGTTGCTGCAAAACGACGTCGGAGATTTGAACGAGGCCAGACGCGCACAGCGCAGCGAGCACGTCTGGGCGTTGTTCAAATCTCCCGCTCGGCGCTTTTCCCGCGAACGGCAGTCTCGAGCGTCCCGTTACAGACTGAATCGTTCCCCAGCGATATCTCTCGAGCGCTGAAATTCCTCGAGTAACCGCTCGGGACCGCGGTTTGCCCATCACTCGCAGGCCTGTTTTTTATCGAAGTCGGTGTGGTCGGCTCACACGTTCGTGACTACTATGGGATTGAGTGACATGATACCGGCCAGAGTCCGGGGTGACGGCGGGCAATGAGTCCTCGAGACGAGGACGCGAGCGACGACGGGTTCCACCCCCTCGGCGAAGCGGCCGAAGAAGAGTTCGAGAAGATGCTCGAGGACACCGAGTACGACGCCGAGCTCGGGATGGAGATGGCCCGAGACGCCATGCGGGTGACGAAGGGCGAACTCAGCGACGAGGCCTTCTACGATCGGTATCACGAGGACGTGATGGAGGAGTTCGGCGAGGACTCCCGGCCGATGGCCGAGGAGATCGAAGCGAAGCGCGAGGAGGAGGGTCGGTTCGAGCGGACGCTCTCACGGTTCGGTCTGGGCGACGAATCCCGGCGCGACATGATGAAGAAGATGGGTGCTGGCGCCGGCATCTTCGGCTTCGGCGCGTGGAGCGCGACCAGCGACGGCGCCGACGCGGAGCCCAACGTGGCCGCTCAAAACGAGAGCCAGAACGAGAGCGGAAACGAAAGCGGCGGCGAGGGGGAGGGCCACGGCGGCGACGAAACCCAGTGGGGCATGGCCATCGACCTCGACTCCTGCGACGGCTGTCTCTCCTGCGTCGTCGCGTGCAACGCCGAGCACAACTGGGACGAGGGCGCCAACTGGATGTACGTCCTGGCCTACGAGGACGGGACCGTCGAATCCCCGGAGCCGGACGACTTCGAGTCGACGCGGGACTTCAACTACATCGTCCGGCCGTGCCAGCACTGCACGGACGCGCCCTGCGAGAAGGTCTGTCCGACGACGGCCCGTCACACGCGAGATCAGGGCGGGCTCGTCCTGACCGACTACGACGTCTGCATCGGCTGCCGGTACTGCCAGGTCGCCTGTCCGTACGGCGTCAACTACTTCCAGTGGAACGAACCGAACGTCGACGCGGAGGAGTTGGACGAGGAGATGATGTACGACCAGCGCGACCGCTGGGTCAGCGGCCGCGGTCCCCGCGGGGTCATGCAGAAGTGCGTCTTCGACCCGGCCCGACAGGACGGCCAGATGGGCGAAGACCTTGTCGGGACGACCGCCTGCGAGCAGGCCTGCCCGCCCGGCGCGATCCAGTTCGGCGACATGAACGACCCCGAGAGCGATCCCCAACAGTACGTCGAGAACGTCCCGCTCGCCCGGGCGCGGAATCAGGCGACCGACGACGACGAGGAGATACAGGAAGCGATCGCGATCCTCGAGGGCGAACAGGAGCCGGCCGACGAGGAGGGCGGCGACGGCATGACCGAGGAGGAAGCGTCGCAACTCCTGGCGGGCGAGTTCGGCGATGCCGACTCGACGTACCGGCTCCTCGAGGAGTACGACACCCATCCGAACGTCCTCTATATCGGGAACGAGCCGGGGTCGGAGGCCGAGCAGGTCCCCGGTCCGGTCTCCTACGAGGAGGTCGGCATGGTCGACAACCGAAAGAACGTCCTCGACGACGAGACGGTCGACGGCGGCCTGTACTGACCGCGCCGCGGTCCGCGGTCAGCGGTCCGCGGTCCGAGGACCGCCGCAGGACGGGGCCTTCATTACCGTCCGGTCGAACACTCGGGTATGAACGCTCGCGACCGCATCGTCGTCGGCACCATCTGGATCGCCGTCGCCGGGCTGATGGCTACGACCCTCGAGTTGGACGGCAGCCTGTCGGCCGGACTGATCGCGCGGCTGGTCGTGATTCTCGTCGCGCTGTTTCTCGCCGCCGTGTACCTGTTCGATCCCTGGGGCCTGCTCAGTCGGCAGCCGTTCCACTGAACGACTGCTCGCAGTATCGCACCCGATCGGAGAGCGGCCGACTGACTCGAGTCAGGGGCTCGCGTTCGAACCGCGGAAAAACGAATGCGAATTCGAATCCGAATCCGAATCCGAATCCGAATCCGAATCCGAATCGTGCCCTCTTCCGTCCCGGTTCTCGCCGCCCGCTCTTAGTCGTCGGCCGGCGTGAGCGGTTGCCGGTCCGTCGCGAGCAGCCGATCGAGCGCGTCGACCATCGCTTCGACGCTCGCGCGCGTGATGTCGGCCTCGCTGCGGGCGACGGTCACCGACCGATCGTCCCGCGCCATCGTCACTTCGACGGTCACGACGGCGTCCGTGCCGCCCGTGACGGCGTCGACGTGGTAGGACTCGAGTTCGGCGTCGGCCATCGACCCGAGCGCCTCCCGAACCGCGGAGACGGCCGCGTCGACGGGACCGGAGCCGGTGCCGCTGGCGACGCGCTCCTCGCCCTCGACCTCGAGCCGGATGCTCGCGGTGGGGACCGAGCCCCCGCTCGTGGCGTTGAGGTCGAGGAGTTCGACGACGCGCTCGCGATCGTCGCCGGTGACGTCCTCGGCGATCGCCAGCAGGTCGGCGTCGGTGACCCGGCGGCCGCGGTCGCCCAGTTCCGTGACGCGGGTGGCGATCTCGGCGATCTCGTTGTCCGTCGCCTCGACGTCGTGTTCGTCGAGCGTGGCCTTGACGCCCGCGCGGCCGGTGTGTTTGCCGAGCGCGAGGCGGCGCTCGCGGCCGACCGTCTCGGGCGCGTAGGGCTCGTACATCTTGTCGTCCTTCAGCGTGCCGTCCGTGTGGATGCCGCTCTCGTGGGTGAACGCGTTCTCCCCGATGACGGCCTTATTCGGCGGCAGCTGGACGCCCGTCGCCCGCGAGACGACCTGCGCGAGGTCGTACAGCTGTTCGAGTTCGAGCGTTTCGACGTCGTAGACGTGCGAGAGGGCGATTGCGACCTCCTCGAGCGCCACGTTCCCGGCGCGCTCACCGAGTCCGTTGACCGTGCAGTGCACCAGGTCGGCGCCCGAGGCCACGGCCGCGATGGCGTTGGTCACGCCCAGTCCCAGATCGTCGTGGGTGTGGGCGCTGACCGGACCCAGTTCGGCGAGTCGCGAGACCGCCTCGGCGGTGCGCTCGGGCCCCGTGTGGCCGACGGTGTCGGCGAAGCAGGTCCGATCGGCGCCCGCGTCGAGGGCGGTTTCCATGAGTTCCTCGAGGTAATCGAGGTCGGCCCGGGAGCCGTCCTCGCCGATGACCTCGACCCAGAGGTCGTGGTCCGTCGCGTACTCGACGAGTTCGGCGGTCGCCTCGAGGTTGTCCTCGCGGGAGGTGCCGACTTTCTCCTCGACGTGGCGGTCGCTGGCGGGCACGACGATGTGGACCCCGTCGACGTCGCACTCGAGCGCGAGGTCGATGTCGTGCTCGAGGCCGCGACAGAAGCTCGTCACTCGCGCGTCGAGGTCGAGGTCGGTGACCCGCGAGATCGCCTGCCGCTCACCCGCGCCGGTACAGGCGCTGCCCGCTTCGATGACGGCGACGCCCGCGCGCTCGAGCGATCGGGCGATCTCGACTTTTTCGTCGGGCGACAGCGAGACGCCCGGCGCTTGTTCGCCGTCACGAAGCGTCGTATCGAGAAGGCGGACTGTACGATCCGATGGAATCGTCTGTTCGGTGGAGTGATTGACAGGCAAGAGTGTTGAACTGCGACTACGTTCGTCGCGGAATTTCACGCCCAGCCGGGTTGCCCCGACTTCCTCTATCCTCGTCCGGCGTTGAGAACGAATCTCGCGCCATTGTATCTCGTCCTATCGGAACACCTCGCCTTAAAGCCGCCGGTTCCGTGCGGTGGTGTCCCGTGGTACGTGGCGGTGCGGTACGGCCTGCCGAGCGACCGATGGCCGGTACGGTCACTCCTCGTCCGATCCCACGAGCAGCAGCCTGTCGCCGGGTTCGACATCGTCGGCGGTGCCGGCGGGGAGTTCGACGATGGTGTCGGCTTCGGCCCGCTTGAAACCGAGCCAAGGCCGCAACCGCTCGACGCGCTGGACGGTGTCGTCGACGAGCCAGACGACGTCGATCGGAAAGAAGACGAACAGCATGTGGACGTCCTGCGTCTCGACCGAATCGAACCGAAACGCGAGCGCGTAATCGTCGGGAATCGAGCGGCGGAACATGAGTCCGCGCAGTTGGCTCAAAACCGAGTCCGCGAAATCGACCGTCGTCGCGAGAACCGTCGATGAACCGTTCTCGGGCCTGTGAACGAGCTGCACTGCCGACCACTCGGCGCGGTGCCATCAAAAAGGTCACGCCCGCGGCGGGGCGTCGACCGGTCCGCGAATCGACGTCGTCCCCGATCGAAAGCTCGACCGCTTACTCGTTCGCGGCGTTTCGCGTCTCGTCGTCCTCGTCGGGGCGCTCTGGTTCTTCGTCGGCGTCCGAACTCGAGGTCGAGGTCGGCCCCTCGAACTCGAACGTCTCGCCGGTGGCGTCGTTCGGCTCGTCACCGTCGGTTCCCGCCGCGTCGGACTCGAGGTCGGCCTCGTCCGTTTTCTCGACGAACGCGAGCGGATCCGCGTCGTCACCGTCGTCGGCCTCGTCGGTGCCCGGCTCGGCGTCCGCGATCGCTGCGTCGGTCGTTTCTGGCGCGCTCGTCTCGGTCACCTCGTCGACCGGTTCGGGAGCGTCACCCTCGAGCTCGAACTCGAGACCGTCGCCCTCGACGTCGGTCTCGAAGCGGTCGAGCGCGCCGGAGAGGCGCGTCGCCTGGTGGCTGAGCCGATCCGCGGAGGCCGAAACCTCCTGCATGGAACTGGTCTGTTCCTCGGCGGCCGCGGCGACGGTCTGGGCCTCGGCGGTCGTCTCCTCGGAGATCGAGGCGACTTCGTCGACCATCGCGACGACTTCCTGGGTGGCCGCCGCCTGCTCCTCGGTGGCCGAGGAGATCTCCTGCACGCCGTCGTTGGTCTCGGCCGCGTACTCGGCGATGTCGTCGAGCGACGCGACCACGTCGGTCACGAGGTCGTTGACGCGTTCGATCTCCTCGCTGGTCCGATCGACGACGTCGGCCGACTCCTCGGTCTGGCTCTGGAGCGCGTCGAGGCGCTCGTCGATCTCCGCGGCGGCCTCCTTCGTGTCCGCCGAGAGCTGCTTGACCTCGGACGCGACCGCGGTGAACCCTTCCGCGTCGGCGCCGTCCGCCGAGCGAGAGGCCTCGATGTTGGCGTTCAGCGCGAGCATGTTCGTCTGATCGGCGATCTCGGCGATCGTATCGGTTAGCGACTCGATCTGATTGATCTGGTTGCGGAGCTGCTCGAACTCGGCGACGACGTCCTCGTACTCCGCCTCGAGGTCGTCGAAGGCGTCGATCGCCGCCTCGGCGGTCTCGCGGCCGCCGCGTCCGGTTTCGGCCGTCCGCGCCGCGACGTCCGCGACGTCGTTCGAGGAGGCGGCGATCTCCTCGGTCGTCGTCGAGAGCGTGTTCATCTCGGAGTCGATCGACTGCAGCGACTGGTGTTGCCGGTCGGCGCCGTCGGAAATCTCCTGGACCGACTCGCTGACCTCGCGGCTGGCCCGCTGGACCTCCTCGCTCGAGGCGGTCACTTCCTCGGAGGCCGTCGCGACGTCGGTCGCGAACTGGTTCAGGCCGGCGACGGTCGCCTCGAGGTCGGCGAGCATCGCGTTGAACTCCTCGCCGATCTCGGTCAGGGCCTCGTTCTCGCTCTCGGGCTCCATCCGGACGGTGAGGTCGCCGTCCGCGGCGTCCTGCATCACGGCGCTGTACTCGTCGGCTTTCGCCTCGAGGTGGTCGTTCATCCGCTCGACGCGCTCGCGTTCGCGCTCGGCTTCCTCGCGGGCCGCTTCGGCGTCTTCGATCTGTTCGCGAAGCGCGACGCGCATCGAGTCGAAGCCGTCGTAGAGCCGGCCGATGCTGTCGATCCGCTTCGTCTCGAGGTCGACGTCGAGGTCGCCGTCCTCCATCGCGGCGGCCTTGGACTTCAGGCGGTCGATCGACTTCGAAGTGTTGCGCCCGAGCACCGCGCCGACCGATCCGATCAGCAGGACGACGACGGCGGTCACGCCGATCCCGTACTGGTTGACGGCGTTGACGAAGCCGAAGGCGTCGGCCTCGGACGTGTGGACGAGGACGGTCCAGCCGGCGTCGGTCGTCGCGTAGCCGACGACGTAGCTGTCCGGCGTGAACTGGTAGGGCGCACCCTGGAGCGTCTCGCTCGGCGCCCGATCGATCACGGTGGCGCCGGTGCCCCCGTTCGCCGCGGTCTCGAGGACGGCGTCGTCGCCGTAGGACTCGAGGAAGACCGGCTCGCCGGTGTTGTACCCGAGGAAGGAGCTGTCGCCGACGATCCGTCCCTCGCCGTCGACGACCGTCACAACACTCGAGGAACTGTAGAGGAGTCGCTCCGACGGGTTGACCGTGTAGACGAGCGCGCGGTCCTCGCTGGTCGCGACGTAGTAGGAGATCGCCGGTCGATCGGCGCGCTCGCTGTCGCCGAACAGTTTGTAGGGTTCGGTTCGCTGAACGTCGCCCATCAAGAGGTCGCCCTCGAGGCGGTCCCCGTCGGGGAAGTTTGCATCGTTGACGTTCTCGATGCCGACGTCTTGGCCGGTGTCGGCGATGACCTCGCCGGTCGTCCGATCGACGTAGAGGACGTGCTCCGCTTCTTCGGGTACCTCGCCGCGGAGCGAGAGCAGGTAGTCGTTGATTTCCTCGTCGTTCCCGTTCTGAACGACGGGCGCCTTCGATGTCGACGAGAGGAAGCGTTCGTGTTCCGCAACCCATTCGTCGAGCGCCGACGCCTCCTGACGCGCGGTCGATTCCTGGTCCTCGAGGACGGAGCTCTCGACGCTATCGGTGAGCGCCCCCGTCGCAACGAGTCCCATCGCCCCGACCGAGAGGCCGAGGACGAGCAGTGCAATGCCGAACTTGAGTGCGTACCGCCGTCGAACAAATGACGGGATTAATCGCCGAAGTGGCCCGAGCATACTCACGGAAGGTAACCAATTGGTAATAGTTATGTTGGTAACCCCTCTCGTTATCAGAATCGATATTCGGGACGCCGCTGCCGGCGAGTAGCGACCGGAACAAACGAAACGATTCAACATCGTCCGCGCCGTAGATCGGGCGACCGCAATGGAGAAAACGCCGCGCGGAACGCCGGTCGGCGTCGACGATCCCTACGAGTTCGCCGGCGTCTGCGACTACCTCACCGGCGAGGGAACGTGTCGCTACGCCTTCGATCACTACGAGCACGACCCCGAGTTCGCCCGCGAGCGGGCCAGCGACGACTACGAGTGTCCCGTCGTCGACCCCGAAACCGACTGGTCGTGGGCCGACTGCCCCCATTTTCGGTCGCGCAACCACGACCGGGAGTGCGTCCGCTGCGGCCTCGAGGAGAAGCGGATGGCCCACGACGACGAACGACCGCTGCTCGAGGAACACCACCTCTCCTACGATCGGGACGGCGAGACGCTGTCCCACGAGATCACGATCTACCTCTGTCGCTGGTGCCACGCGAAGGTCCACAACTCCTGGGCCCGGATTACCGACGATGCCGCGCCCGATCCGGACGCGATCGCCGCCCTCGAGCAGCGCCGCGGCCGCGAGCAGGACGAACTGGGGTTCGAGTCGGCCGCGGAGCGGTACGGCGAGGACGACTGAACGGGACGGCGGTGACCCTTTCCGGACGGCAGTCGCCGGGCAACCGCTTACCCGCCGGCCCGGCGCACTCGTTCCCATGCCATCGGTACTGCTCTACGGGTCGTACGGGTTCGTCGGCAACCTCATGGCACGGGAAGCGATCGACCGCATCGAGGACGGCGACGCCGACTTCGACCTGCTCCTGGCGGGTCGCAACGGCGACCGGTTACGCGAACAGGTCGACGACCTCGAGCGCCCCGGCTACCGCTTCGCGCTCGAGGACCCCGACACCGTCGCCGAGGCGCTCGAGCGGGCCGAGGCCGACTGCGTGCTGAACTGCGCCGGGCCGTTCTCGAACACGGCCGGGCCGCTCGTCGAGGGCTGCGTCCGCACCGGTACCGACTACGTGGACATCACGGGCGAGATTCCGGTCATCGAATCGATCGCGGACCGGGACGCCGACGGGGCGGATGCCGGCGTCACGCTGTTGCCGGCCGCCGCGTTCTCCGCGGTGCCGATGGACTGTCTCGCCGCCCACCTCGTCGACCGGCTCCCCGAGGCTACCACCCTCGCCATGGGGGTCGACTCGCTGCGCCCGCCCTCTATCGGCACCGTCAGGACCCTCATCGAAGGCTTCGAGGACGGCGGCGCCGTCTACCGCGACGGCCGCCTCGAGCACGTGCCGACCGCGTGGCGAACCCGCCGGATCGACTTCGGCCGCGGCGAGCGCCCCGCGGTCACGATGCCGACGGGCGACGTCTCGACGGCCCACTATACGACCGGGGTGCCGAACGTCGCCGTCTACGCGCTGATGCCCCAGCCCGCCCGACTCGCGTTGAAATCGCACCGGTACCTCGCGCCGTTGCTCGAGCCGACGCCAGTCCGCGAGGGGCTGAAGTGGTTCGCGGGACTGGTCCGTGAAGGGCCGTCCTCGCGGTCGCGAAAGCGCGGCTCGACGTACGTCTGGGGCGAAGCGCGCGTCGAAGACGACGGCGGCGAGTTCGGCGGCGACGAGAGCGGCGAGCCGACCGAGCGCGTCGTCTCCCGGCTGCAAACGCCGGACGCTTACGTCGTGACCGTCGAGGCTGCCCTGGCCGCTACCGAACGGGTTCTCGCCGGCGACGCCGAAGACGGGTTCCAGACGCCGGCCGGCGCGTTCGGCCCGGAGTTCGTCCTCGCCCTCGAGGGCGTCGAGGGGTTCTTCGACGAGTCGAAACCCGAATCGGCGCCGCCCGAAGTCGACGTGTCGGCGCCCTGACCCGGGATTTTGATTCGGGCGTCAACGAAAACGCGGACGAGCAACGGTGTTCCGCTACGTCACACCGTATCTCCGCGGCCGCGGGCGGAGATGCTGTCCTCGGTCGTCGGAATCTCGCCCGTCTCGACGAGGCTCTTGAACCGCCCCAGAATCCGTCCGGCGACGATCTCGGGGGCGAACCCGAGTCGGTCCATCGCCGCGTCGCCGACCGCCCCGCCCGGCGGCTCGTACTCGACCTCGAGCGTGACGATCGTGCCCCGGCCGCCCGGCTCCGGCTCGAACGAGATCGCGTACTCGTGCGGCACCGACGCGCCCTCGCGGGCCTCCCAGCGCAGTTGCTCCTCGTCATCCTCGACGAGTCGGGTTTCCCACTCGAACGTTCGATCGAGGGGGCCCTGCACCCGCCACCGGTGGCCGTCGCCGCCGGGTACGTCGGAGATCTCGGCGAACTCGCCGACGATCCGGCTCAACCGGTCCGGATCGCGCCAGTACGCCGGGAGTTCGTCGGCGTCCTCGCCGACGGTGATGGACCGGTCGACCGTCGGCCGCTCCGTCTCGGCCATCGGTTGCGATTCCAACCGTTCCGTATCGACGGGGCTCGACTCGAGCAGCCGGTAGAGCCGACTTCGGCCCGTGATTCCCCGATAGACGAGCGCACCGCCGGCGAGCGCGGTCGCCGCGCCGCCGAACGACCCTCGTCGAAGGCCCCGCGCGACGAGGAGCCCGCCCAGCGCGACCGAGGCGACGCGCTCGCCGCGGCCGACGTTCCCCTGCGACGCCGCTCCCTCCCGATCCGACGCAGTCGTTACGTCCGGTGCTTCGTCGCCCGTCCGCCGATCGTCCGAGTGCGAGTGCGAGTGCGAACTCATAGACTGTCCGCTCCGCTACGTACTCGAGCGATCATCGCCATTGGACGTTGGGGCTGCGAATGCGGGCCGTCAGTGGCAGTTTCAGCTGTGCAGGCGGGGTGCTGCTGCAGGCAACAGCGGCTTTCCCCGCGGGCGCCGCCCCTCGAGTATGTGCGCGACCTTCACCGAGGACGACGTGGGAAAGACTGTCGAGGACTCCGGCGGGACGAAGATCGGCGTCGTCTCGTCCGTCGAGGACGACGCTGCCCTCGTCGAGCCGGATCACGACGCGCTAGAGTCGATCAAGGCAAGGCCCGGCTGGAACCTGAACACCGACGAGACGGTGCCGATCGAGCCCGACTCCGTCGGTGTGATCACCGGCGAGGTCGTGCGCCTCGAGGGCGAGAGGGATGCTGACGACCCGGCGGTCGAGCGGGGCGAGCATAGCGTCGGCCGGCGAAGCGACGCCGGATCTGGCGGCGAAGACGGCGACGCATCGGAGCAACGCGTCGGAGCCGGGAAACCACAGCCACAGGTCGAGGGCGAGGCCGGTGCGGACCGCCACGAGGACAACGAAGACGCGCCGCCGCACGGCGATCGAACGGTCACGCGGGACCGGGGCGAGGAAGACGATCGGTAGCTCGATAGACGAGGGGACGGTTCCGGTTCGGCGGTCCCGTCGGAATCGAACGGAAGATCTCTCGAGACGTCCATTCTCTCCGTCAGTTCGGCAAGAAGGCTTTTTGCGAGGTCTTGCGAGCCACCCTCATGGCAAGTGGACTGTCTGCACTCGAGCCGGGAGAACTGATCCTGCTGATCGTGTCGGTCGTCGGGCTGGCACCGATACTCCTCAGGTACACGTCGGAAGCGAAGTGGTTCGCCGTCGGATACGGCTGTATCGTCGCCGGGCTGATCGCGACGAACGCCGAGGGAATCGCGCTCGGTGGCGTGTTTAACGGCATCGAACACAGCGTCGGCATTATGGGGTCCGGAATCGCGTTCGCGTACGCCGTCTACCACCGTCGGCAAGCGCTGCTAGCGGCCTCAGCGGACGCAGTCGACTCGGCGGCCGAAAACGGAACGAACGACGAGAGCGACACGAGCGTCGGCATCGACGCCCCGGAGGCGTAAGCGATGGTCGCAATCACCGCTTTGTTCGACGTCGTCGGCGTCGGTGCGTTCGCCGTCGGCGGCGCGCTCGCGATCCGGAACTACCTCGAGTTCGAACTCGAGGCCGGCTTCTGGTCGAACGTCGCGTTCGGCTGTTTCCTCGGCGCGCTGTGGGCGGGCGTCGTCGCCGCGGAGTGGCTCGGCATCAGCGGCGGATTCTGGGACCTGTTGAGCCTCATCCTGCTCGGGATCACGACCGGCGTCTTCGCCATCACGTCCACCGGCTCGCTGTCGGCCGTCGTCGATCTGAAGCGCGAACGACGCTCCGTCGAGGCATCGCGGCGCGAGGCCGTCGCGGCGAAAGAAGCCGCCGATCGGCGCCGAGAAGAAGCCGAGGCGTCTCGAGCCGAGGCCGAGGAGTCGCGACGCGACGCGGAGGACGCCCGAAGCGTCGCGGAATCGTCCAAACGGGAGGCCGAAGCGCTCACCGAGTCGCTCCAGCGGACGGCGACGGACTTCAAAGGGACCATGGAGGCAGCCGCGGCGGGCGACCTCACGCGACGGCTGGACCCCGAAAGCGAGAGCGAGGCGATGACGGCCATCGCGACGGCGTTCAACGCGATGCTCGCCGACCTCGAGCGGACGATGCTGGAACTGCGCGCGTTTTCGACCGAAGTCGCGACCGAGAGCACCGCCGTCACCGAGAGCGCGAGCGACGTCGAGCGGGCGAGCCAGCAGGTCAGCGAATCGGTGCAATCGATCGCGACGACGAACGCCGAGCAGACGCGGAGCCTGCAGACGGTCGCCGACGAGATGGGCGACCTCTCGGCGACCATCGAGGAGGTCGCGTCGTCGGCCGACGGCGTCGCATCGACCGCGACGGAAGCCGCCGAGCGCGGCGAGGCGGGCCGAGCAAACGCCAGGGACGCGGCCGACGCGATGGCGGATATCCGCCAAACGAGTGAAGAGACTGTGGCCAAGGTGGAGGCCCTCGACGAGGACATCGGGGAGATCATCGAAATTGTCGACCTCATCGACCGAATCGCCGACCAGACGAACCTGCTCGCGCTGAACGCCTCCATCGAAGCGGCGACGGCCGGCAGCGCCGGGAGCGGATTCGCCGTCGTCGCCGACGAGATCAAATCGCTCGCCGGCGAGGCCAGCGAGGCGACGCAGCGCATCGAGTCACAGATCGCAAACGTTCGGTCCTCGACGACCGAAACGGTCGACGAGATTCAGGGGATGCGCGATCAGGTCACCGACGGCGTCACCACTATCGAGGGAAGCATCGACGCGCTCGAGGACATCACGGACCACGTCGAAACGGTCCACATGAGCATTCAGGAGGTAAACCGCGCCACGGACCAGCAGGCGGCGTCGGCGCAGGAAGTGGTCTCGATGGTCGAGGACGTCGTCGGCGCGAGCGAGCGGACGGAGGACGAAACCCAGAGCGTCTCCGCCGCGGCCGAGGAGCAGACCGCCTCGATCGCGCAGGTTTCGGAGAGCACCGACGCGTTCGCCGCGCAGGCGACCGAACTCGAGGACCGTCTCGACGCCTTCGAAATGACCGATGCGGCCGGCGGGGCCGCCGTCGCAACTGACGGCGAGAATCGAGGGCGCATCGACTGATAGGGATAGTTCGCTGCTCGAGGGTGGAAGCGGCCGATTCCCTCAGTCGAGAATGTCGCCGACGCGGCGGGGTTCGCCTTGCAGGTTCGGCTGCTCTGCGACGATCTTCAGCACTTCGTGGTCGGTGACGTCGTAGTAGGACTTTTCCGTCGCCTCCTCGATCAGCTCCCGCTCGAGGCGGAATTCGGTCCCTTCATACACGACGTCGACGCCGTCATCGTCGAACGCGAGGGTCGTCATGTCCGCTCGTACGGGATGGGGTCCTAAAAACGGGTCGGCTGGGATCGACGGGCGAAACCGCGGCATAGGTCGCCGTCCGTTTGTCAGTCGGACCGTTCTCACTCCGACGGTTGAACGGTCGATCGACTAAT